>CAZPJP010000024.1:33326-37632 GCA_964586915.1 uncultured Anaerolineales bacterium | reverse complement strand
TGAACAGGGGGCGTCGGTGTCGATCAGCTCAACGAGGCCACGCCAATCTAGAGAAGCTCATCTCTGCCCAAGGATCGCAGATGATCCACAATCTCTCGCACGCGTTGGGAAGTCTGACGTCGTGTCACGAGCAGAGCATCCGGTGTATCTACGACGATCAGATCCTCAACACCAATTGCGACCACCAGTCTTTGCCCCCGCGAGATGACCATAGTATTCTCGGTGTCCACATGAATCACGTCGCCGACCACGACGTTGCCCTCACTATCGGGTTCGTAGATGTCCATCACGGAGGACCACACCCCGATATCCGACCATCCAATCTCCACTGGAATCGCCACCACCCGGTCCGCCCGCTCCATAATGCCGTAGTCAATGGTCTCCTTCTCCAGCGACCGCCACAGCTCGTGAAGCCTGGCGCGATAGACGCCCCGCTCCCGCGCGATCGTCAACTCCTGGAGCACGGCATCCAGGGCCGGCATCCATCGCCCGATCTCCTGCAGGATGCGATCAGTCCGCCAGACAAACATGCCACTGTTCCAGACATAATGCCCGGCGTCCAAGAACTCACGCGCCTTCTCAGGGCTCGGTTTCTCGGTGAACGCCTCAACTTGATAGCAATCGAACCCCTGCGTCTGGCTCAACCGAGCACCCAGACAGATGTAGCCATATCCAGTAACCGGCGACGTGGGCGTGATCCCCAAGGTGACCAGATACCCCTGAGTGGCGACCTCATTGGCGATCTCAAGGCTGCGACAGAAGCCATCGACGTCCTCGATGTGATGATCCGCCGTCAACACCGCCATCACACCCTCGGGGTCTAAATCCCTCAGATGCAGGGCCGCCAGCCCAATACAGGAGGCCGTCCCCCTGCCCAGAGGTTCGACGATGAAATTCTCGCGGGGCAGCTGGGGATACTGCAGAGCCAGCGCCTCAACCTGATCCTCCGCCGTCACCACATAGATGCGCTCGAGAGGCAAGAGAGGCAGCAGCCGGTCCACCGTCATCTGAAACAACGTCCGCTCGCCAGTGAGACTTAACGCTTGCTTCGGATACTGTCGCCGGCTGAGCGGCCACAATCGCGTCCCACCACCACCAGCCATGATCACGGCATACAGATGGTCAACCATCGTTCCTCCCAGGCGATGATGTCTCACCGCCCTCCTCCGTTACGTAGGCCACGCTGGGCTCGTACGCCCGCACGTACTGCAGACCGCCAACCTGCCGGACCATTCCCTTTAGTTCCATCATCACCAATGTGCTGCTGACCACCGCCACCGGGATCCCCGACTTCCGTGAGATCTCATCGAGGTGGCAGGGCTCGGACGAAAGCCGTTCGAAGACCGCAGCCTCGGTAGGGGTCTCGGGCAGGATGGCACGGGCGGCCTGCTTCTCAGGAAGCTGGTCGAGGTGCAGGACCTCTAACACGTCACGGACCTCGGTCAGGACGTGTGCCCCATCGCGCAGGAGGCGGTTGCATCCCGCAGAGCCAGGGCTAAGAATGCTGCCCGGCACGGCGAACACGTCCCGTCCCTGATCGAGTGCGAAGTCCGCCGTGATAAGGGCGCCGCTGCGCAATCCTGCCTCCACCACAATCGTGGCCAGGCTCAACCCGCTGATGATGCGATTGCGCGGCGGGAAATTCTGTCCCTCAGGGCGCGTCCCCAAAGGATAGTCGCTGACCACGGCGCCATTCTCAGCAATGGCGCCAGCGAGCTTCCGGTGCTCGGGTGGATAGATATGGTCCACCCCCGAGCCCAGAACTGCGATCGATCGGCCCCCCGCCTCCAGCGCAGCCCTGTGCGAAACGCCGTCGATGCCGCGAGCTAACCCACTCACCACCGTTACCCCGCTCTGTGCCAGCTCCCCTGCAAGCCGACGAGCGACCTCGCGACCATAGACCGAAGCCTTGCGCGTCCCGACCACCGCCACCGACCACTCATCCGCTGGCATCAGGTCGCCGCGCACGAAGAGCACGGGAGGTGCGTCGGGGATTTGTGCCAGCAATTGAGGATAATCGGGGTTCTTTGAGGTCAATACGTGCACGCCAAGGCGGTCGACTCGGGCCAATTCACGATCCAGATCGACCTTGCGACGGACTCGCAGGAGGTTGGCCAGCGCCCGCCGGTCCAGCTTCGATGTCCGCAAGGCGTTTTCTGACGCCGTCCACGCCGTTTCGACATCGCCAAACTGCTCGATAAGGGCCTGCAGTCGTATAGGACCGATGCCCCTCACGAGGTTAAAGCCTAACCAGTAACGGAGGTCATCATCCATCACCGTCTCCCTGCCGATGACTCAGACAGATCACGCGAATAGGTCACCGAGCTGGCATCTCCGCACACTCGCTCGGCACCGGCACCCGAATCAGAAGATAGCCCTGATCTCCCCAAACTGTAATCCACGTCCGCAGCACGAGGCCAAACAGCGACCGCCTGAGGGCGCGGCGCCCGTGCACACGCCCAAGCGTCGCCTCATACCCCGTCCAACAGACCCGGCAAAGGATGAATGACCATACGCCGGCTGTCGAAGTCCAGTGACGTAACGACATCCTCGATCGCAGGGATCAGGATCTCACCAAGAGGTCCGTGCACGATGATCACATCATTGGCGCCCGGCGCGGTGAATACCTCCACAACCTCACCTAGAAACTGCCCCGCGTCGGTGACGACCTCAAGGCCCTGCAGCTCGTATTCATAGTACTCATCCTCGTCCAAGGGCACAGCGTCCTCAACAGCCACGTAGACCAGCTCGCCCCGGAACGTTTCGGCCATATTCCGATCATTGCACGCCCTTAGCTTGAGCAGCACCTTCTTCTGGTGGGGACGAACGCCCTCGACCTCGTAGCGCTGATGACGCTGCCCGATATAGAGCGCGTCCACCTCCGCCAAGTGCTCGGGAGAATCGGTAAGCACCTCCACCCTAAGTTCGCCCCGCACGCCGTGAGGCCGGGTGATCCTGCCCACCGCCAAATAACGAGGCTCAGGCTGCTTATTCCGCATTCCTGAGCCCCAAATCACCGCCATGCGCACTCGCACTAACCATCACTAGATAATCTCCAAGGTGACCTTCTTGCCCATCTTGGCGCCCAGAACGCGCGCGAGGGAGCGCATGGCATTGATCGTGCGACCTTCACGACCGATCATACGGCCCATATCCTCCGGAGCAACCCGCAACTCCAGCACGATGGAGGTCTCACCTTCCATCTCGGATAGATTGACAGCCTCCGGCTTATCAGCCAAAGCTTTGACGATGTACTCCACAAGGTCTTTGACCTTAGTCATTACGCCACCTCCTTAGGCAAGTGAAAGGAATTGGTATGGATAGGACGTGAAACCCAAATGGTACCCAGACGATCGGTCGACGATCCTAAGAATCAGGCTAAGCCCAAAAACCCGAGACCTAGTGTTGCGCCAAACCCTGTCCCTCACGATGCACTAACAGCGTGCGGAAGGACAGGGACCCAGCATTTACGAAAGGTGGCGTGTCTACTCACTACCCCCGTCTGTTCACCGCCTCAGCACAGCTAGTGCGTCAGCGCACCTGATGGCGTCAAGAAAGGCGGACGGCGTCGAAGAAGGTCCATCCAAGCGCCTCTCTAGGCGTCCCCTGCCGCTTCCGCCTCGGCGTCTTTCTCTTCTTCCGTTTCAGCCGCTTCTGCTTCCTCAGCCGCTTCCGCTTCTTCAGCCGCTTCCGCTTCTTCAGCCGCTTCCGCTTCCTCAGCCGCCTCTGCTTCTTCTGGCTCCGCTTCCTCCGGCGCTTCCGCCGCCGGGACCTCTGCCGCCGGAGCTTCTGCCTCAGCGGCCTCCACCTCTGTCGGTTCCTCCTCTTCGGCCTCGGCAGCTACGACATCTTCGGCCTCGGCTTCAGGTGCTTCCGCGACCTCAACCTCAGGCGCCGGTTCCTCAACAGCCTCCGGCGCTTCCTCAGCCTTGGCAGCTTCAGCCTCGGCCACCAAAGACTCGAGAGACTCACCGGCTCTCAAACGCTCGAACCGCGCCATCGTCCCGTGGGTCCGGAAAATCCGCGCCACAGCATCGCTCGGCTGAGCTCCAACCGATAGCCAGTGTAGCGCTCGCTCCTCCTTGATCCGCACCGTCTCGGGCTCCGTTCGGGGATTGTAGAATCCGATGTTCTCCAAGAACCGACCGTCCCTTGGGGCGCTGCGCTCTGCAATAACAATGCGAAAGCTCGGTTGCTTTCTGGCCCCAACCCGACGTAGTCTTATCCTAAGCATATGCCTCCTAAATAATGTGAAGTTCTAGCTTTCAATGTGTCTGATATACCTTGTCTGATGCCTGATGGCCCC
>CAZPJP010000024.1:0-33226 GCA_964586915.1 uncultured Anaerolineales bacterium | reverse complement strand
GAAGATACGCACGCTGCAGCCCCGGGCTCTCAAGGAACCAAGCTTGGCCGCGATTGCTACCCGAACAGGCCGGAAAGACCCCGCACTTTACCCTCATTCATGCGCTTGATCATCCGCTGCATCTGCCGGTGCTGTGACAGCAACTGATTGATTTGTTGCACAGTCGTGCCGCTTCCGGCTGCCACGCGTCGTTTGCGGCTCGCGTTGAAGATGCGCGGGTTGTTACGTTCCTCCGGTGTCATCGAGAGGATAATCGCCTCCACAGACTTGAGACTCTCCTGCGTCTGGCCCTCATCGATTTCGACATCCCGCAGTGCATTCCCCATACCGGGAACCATCTTGAGAATCTCACTAATGGGTCCCATCTGACGAACCTGGCGCAATTGCTTGAGGAAATCCTCAAGCGTGAACTCGCCCTTGCGTAGCTTCTTCTCCATCCGCGCAGCTTCGTCGGCATCAAAGGCGGACTCCGCGCGCTCGATAAGCGTGAGCATATCGCCCATTCCCAGGATTCGCGATGCCAGTCGCTCCGGATGGAAGGATTCCAGAGCATTGACCTTCTCGCCGGTTCCCAGGAACTTAATTGGAATCCCGGTCACAGCGCGCATACTGATGGCAGCGCCGCCGCGAGCATCACCATCCACCTTGGTCAAGACCAATCCGGTCAAGCCAACGCGCTCGTGAAATCCCTGAGCAATGTTGACCGCTTCCTGGCCGGTCATCGCATCCGCCACCAACAGCGTCTCCACCGGGTGGACACGCTCCTGGATGGCCTCCAGCTCCGCCATCATCTCGTCATCGATCTGCAATCGTCCGGCCGTATCCAGGATAACCACATCCGCACCGCGGCTGCGTGCATCCTCGAGACTCCGGGCGCAGATATCGGGTGGCCGTGCGCCGTTGTGCTCGCTGTATACAGGAACATCGATCTGCCGGCCCAGCACCTCAAGCTGCGTAATCGCGGCAGGCCGATAGATGTCTGCAGCAACCATCAGGGGAAGGTGCCCCTGTTGCCTCAAGTGCAACGCCAGCTTGGCGACCATCGTCGTCTTACCCGACCCCTGCAACCCAACAAGCATAAGGATGTAGGGAGCGCGCCCCTTCAGCGTCAAACGGCCGGGTTCGCCCAAAGTGTTCACCAGCTCTTGGTGAACGATCTTGACGACCTGCTGCGCTGGATTTAGGGCGCGCGAGACCTCCTCACCTACCGCGGCCTCGCGGACACGGGAGGTGAAGTCCTTGACCACCTTGTAGTTGACGTCAGCTTCCAAGAGGGCTATCCGAATTTCTCGGAGTACCGCCTTGACGTCCTCTTCTCGCAGGACACCACGCTTGCCCAGGCGGGCAAAGACATCCTGCAGTTTCTCGCTCAATGATTCAAACATACCTTCTCTACCCTTTGGCTGTGGGGTGCATTCTAATGGATAATGAGAATTCGTCAAGCACTCCATCCAAGACCCCCTTAAGGAAGCAAGTTTGTTTTCGAGGCAGCACGCGTCGGCGCGCTCGCCCGATCAGGATTGGGAGGTGCTCGAGCCAGGGCATGATAGCACGTCCTCTGCCCCTTCTTGTCAAACAGAGGGTCCGCGGCATAATATCCCACGATGTGACGTGATTCGTAGCCCCCGTCGGAGGCGGAGCACCGCCTTTGGGCAGATCCTATCGACGTGATGCTCGATGAGCTTGAGAGATGAGGTCGTGAGACTATGAGCAAGAGACGAACGCCCGTATCGATGATCCGGGCTCTCATCGTGATTGACCGCGAACGCGAGCGCGAGCGGAGCCGGACTGGCTTCAATCTAGTCTTGCGCCTACTGGGTCTTGTGGTGCTGATCACTGTCCTCGCATCGGTGCTCTTCACCGGGATGACCGTGGGCGCAGCCGCCGGTGCTTATACGATGATCACTGAGGGACTCCCCACCCCAGAGCAGGTCGAGGAAGCCAGTGTGCAGACCTTCGAGACCACCAAGATCTATGCGTGGGGCAGCGATCAGAATGGCGATGGCCAGAAGGATCCAGACTTGATCTACGAGGTCATCGACGCCAACGCGGGCGATCGCAACTGGGTGTCGCTCTCCACAATGCCCGAACACGTCATCTGCGGCACCGTAGCGATGGAGGACCGGAGCTTCTGGGACAACCCCGGCTTCAATACCCGCGGTATCGCCCGCGCGTTCGTGGATAACCTGCGGGGATACGAGATCCAGGGTGGCTCCTCAATCACCCAGCAGGTCGTCAAGAACTCGGTCATTCCCCTTGAGGAGCGGCTTGAGAAGAGCTACGCCCGCAAAGTCCGCGAAGTCCTCATCTCCATCGAGCTCACCCGGCTCTATGATAAAGAGACCATCCTGGAGTGGTACCTCAACACCAACTTCTACGGCAACCTCGCCTACGGTATCGACGCAGCGGCGCGTGTCTACTTCGGCAAGTCCGCGAAGGAGCTCACACTCTCGGAGGCAGCTACGCTTATCGCCATTCCACAGTATCCTCGACTGAATCCCTTTGATGCTCCCGAGGACGCCGCCAGCCGCAAGGAGACTGTCTTACGCCGAATGGTGGAGGAGGGCTGTATCACGCTCGAGGACGCCAGAGCCGCCGAGGACGAGCCCTGGCAGCTGGCGAAGTCGACCGAGCGTTTCGACATCAAGGCACCCCACTTCTCCATGTACGTCCGCCGCCAGCTTGAGGATATGTTCGGGCCCGAGCTCGTGGCCGGCGGAGGCCTGCGTGTCTACACCACGCTTGACCTCGAGCTGAACGATCAGGCGCAATGCGTGGTGCAAGCCTATCTGCGCATCCTGCGCGGAGAGGACCCGACGGCGGTCATCTCCGAGGCGATGTCGCAGGGTTGTGCCGCCGCCCAGTACATCCCTGACGTCCCCGCCAGCCGTGTTGGACAGGACTTTAACATCAAGAACTCCGCCGTGGTCGCGATTCGGCCGACTACGGGCGAGATCCTTGCGATGGTTGGGAGCGCCGACTATTGGAACGAGGAGATTGATGGGGCCTTCAACGTTGCCGTCGATGGGTTGCGACAGCCCGGCTCCTCGTTCAAACCCTTTACCTACGTGACGTTCCTGGCCCAAGGCCACAACGCCGCGCATATGTTCCTCGACGTCCGCAAGGCCTTTGACCAAGGAGCGGGTATGGCGCCCTACGTGCCGGAGAACTACACGCGCGACTACAGCGGCCCCGTCAGCATGCGCAGCGCCCTGGCGCGCTCCCTCAACATCCCCGCGGTTGAGGCGATGTCGATCGCCGGCATCGACAACGTCCTCCGGACGGCTCACCGGATGGGCATCACCACCCTCGACCAAAGCCTGGACCACTACGGCCTGAGCCTCACTCTCGGAGGTGGTGAGGTGAAGCTCATTGACGAGACCTATGCTTTCACCGTCTTCGCCAATAACGGCACGATGTACGGCGCGCCGGTCTCCGAGGATGAGCTACGGCCCAACTTCCGGGAACTCAACCCCGTCTCGATCTTACGGGTCGAGGACCGGAATGGCAAGGTCCTCTACCAGCTGGATAAGCCGGAGTCGCGCCAGATTCTGGATGCGCGCCTCGCCTACCTGATCACCAACATTCTATCGGACCGGCAGGCCCGCATCCCAGCCTTCGGCAGACCCAACGCCCTGGAGCTGTCCAATGACCGGCCTGCAGCAGCAAAGACGGGCACGACCAACAACTTCAGCGACAACTGGACGGTTGGGTACACGCCGCAGCTCGCCGTGGGGGTGTGGCAGGGCAACAAGGATGGCGATGACTATATGATCAACACGCCTGGATCGCGTGGCGCCTCCTACATCTGGCACGCCGTGATGGAGTATGCTCACCAGGACAAGCCCATCCTCTCCTTCGCTGATCCCGGAGGGCTGCAAGAGGTCACCGTGTGCGCCGTCTCCGGCCTGAAGCCCAACGGCGACTGTCCAACCCGTACCGAGCTGATGATACCGGGAACAGAGCCCACCGAGATGGACGCGCTCCACCAATCCTACCCCGTCAACCGCGAGACCGGTAACCTCGCCACAATCTATACGCCGCCGGAGCTCGTCGAACACCGCGTGTACACGATACTACCGCCCGAGGCTCAGGATTGGATCGCGAGCCTGCCCGAGGAACAGCGCGCCCAGTACTCGCCCCCCTCGGAGTTCGATGCCATCTACGGACCCGACCAGCCCCAGGCCGAGGTAGCGATCACTTCGCCCCAACCGTATGCCAACGTAGGCGGGATCGTACCGATTACCGGTAACGTCCGCGGCAACGTTAGCTTCTACCGTCTGGTCTTCGGCCCCGGGGTGAACCCCACTGAGTGGCTCCAGGTGGGCCCCGACCATCAGAATGAGGTGGACAACAATCTGCTGGAGAACTTCGACACGACGGGACTGGAGGACGGTGTCTACACACTTCAGCTGCAGGTCGTCGGTCAGGACGGCGAGATCCGTCAAGCCGCCATTCAGGTGATCATCGACAACACACCTCCCAAAGTCAACCTGACCTACCCGCCAAGCGGATCGGAATTCGAGTATGGCTTCGATGAGTGGGTCAACGTCAACGCGGAGGTGAGAGACGTCTATGCGATTGACCGGGTCGAGTTCTACCAGAACCAGGCAGAAGAGCCCTTCGCGGTGCGCAGACTCGCCCCCTATAACGTCAACTGGACCTTGCAGTCGCCGGGTGAGTACCAGTTCCATGTCGTGGTCTACGATGCGGCCGGCAATAAGGCGGAGACAGCCCCGGTGAGGGTGAGGGTCGTGCCTCGCCAGGGCCAGGAGTGAGCTGTCACGAGACGACACGCCACGATAGAGACGAGCGATGAGAGCCCTCGTGATCTCACAGGATCCTGACGAAACGGCTGTGCTCGCGATGGTGCTCCAGCGGGCCGGCCTCAACGTCACCCGATCCCGCGAGCTGCCCAGCCCGATTCCGCAAACCGAGGAGAACCCCATCAATCTGATCGTCCTGGCCACCACAGAGGGCTCGCCACTGTCGATGGTCAAGGCGATCCGTGCGGAGAGTCACGTCCCCCTGATGCTGATCTCGGAGCACCTGGACGAGGCAACCCACGCCGTGGCGCTGGAGTCGGGCGCTGACCTCGTGGTGCTCCGCCCCTTCAGCGCACGCCTGTTGATCGCCCAAACGCGAGCGCTACTGAGACGCGCCGCTAACCTGCCTTTCTTCACCCTCCCTACCTTGAGCGCTCAGGGCGTCGAGCTCGACCCGGCAACGCGCACGGTCGTCGTGGATGGACGAAGCCCCAAGCGCCTGACCCAGCTGGAGTTCCGCCTGCTCTACACCCTGATGATCCACAAGGAGCAGGTGCTGCCCACAGAGGTGCTGATCGAGCACGTCTGGGGGTACACAGGGGAAGGCGAGCGGGACCTATTGCGTGGTCTCGTCAGACGGCTGCGCATAAAATTGGAACCCGATTCGCGCCACCCCCAATACGTGATCACCGTCCCGGGGGTCGGCTACACCTTCTCGCCGGAGATCTAGGCGCCGACCCGACACCTCGTTTCATAGGAAAGAGGCGGCCCTTGTGAGGGCCGCCTCTTCTATTGACGAATCACCTGCGCTGTTCACACGACCCAGCCCAGGAACAACAGCTATGCCATGCGCTCCATTCTGAAGACGATCGCCTTCTGGATCTCCGCGATGACCGCCGGCAACAGGATCAGGGGCGTCATCGCCGCCCACTCCATCAGCGTCAACGGGACCGTATCGAAGATCTCCCGGATGGCGGGAACGGGCGCGTAGATCACGATAAAGAGCAATGCTATAGAGAAGCCCACAGCATACTGCATATACTTATTAGTGAAAACGCCCAACTTCCACAGCGGATACCGTTCAGAGCGCGATGTGTACGCTCGGAAAAGCTCCGACAAGACCAGGGTGGCGAAGGCCATCGTCTTAGCCGTCAACAGAGGATCATCGCCTGTGCGCGTCGCGAAGTAACCCAGGCCCAGCCAGTACGCGCCCAGGACCGCGGCGGTGATCGCGAACGTCTGAACGATCACACCGATGGTCATCTCGCGGTTGATCACCGGCTCATCCGGGGGCCGCGGCGGTCGCTCCATCAGGTCCGGGTCGCCCTTTTCCAGCCCTAACGCCAGCGCCGGTGCGCCGTCGCTCAGCAGGTTCAGCCACAGCAGCTGAATGGCCGTGAGCGGCGCCGACCATCCGAAGATCACCGAGAGGAAGAGGATCATAATCTCCGCAACGTTACAGGAGAGCAGGAAGTAGACGAACTTGCGGATGTTCGAGTAGATCACCCGGCCCTGCTCAATCGCGCTGACGATGGAAACGTAGTTGTCATCCGTCAACACCATGTCCGCCGTCTGCTTCGTCACATCGGTGCCGGTGATCCCCATCGCGATGCCGATGTCGGCCTGTTTCAAGGCCGGCGCGTCGTTCACACCGTCCCCGGTCATCGCCACGACGTTATTGCGGTCGCGTAGAGCGGCGACGATCCGCATCTTGTGATGAGGCGCGACCCGCGCAAAGACATCGACGTTATCGATGCGCTCGTGCAACTCCTCCTCGCTCATCGCCTCCAGCTCTTGGCCGGAGATCGTCTCGCCCCCCGGCCGCAGGATGCCGATCTCATCGGCGATAGCGGCTGCCGTCGCCGCATAGTCACCCGTCACCATGATGGTCCGCAAGCCGGCGCCCTGCGCCTTCTTGACCGCCGGAAGTACCTCCGGCCGCGCGGGATCGATCATCCCCTCCAGGCCCAAGAAGACGAGACCGCGCTCCAGATCGTCGGGTTTGGGCTCGTCGGGCACGCTGTCGAGCGGACGGTAGGCTACAGCCAGCACGCGCAGGGCCTGGGAGGCCATCGTCGCATTCGCCTGCAGAACCTTCTCCTGCATGTCCGAGGTCATCCCAACCGGCCCGCTATCGGTCTGAAGCTGATCGCAGCGCTCCAAGACTAGATCAGGCGCGCCTTTGACCACGGCGATATGGCGTGCGCCAGAGGATTGACGCATTATTGGGCTCAGCCGCGCTTCATCGGCATCGCCGCCATCCAGGCTGTGAATGGTGGTCATGCGCTTGCGCTCGGCGTCAAAGGGAATCTCATTGACTCTCGGGTAAATGTGCTCGAGCTTCTCCTGCCAGTAGCCGGCCTTTGCCGCCGCCACCACCATCGCGCCCTCGGTGGGATCGCCTACCATACGGTGTCCCGCCCCGTCACCATCATCCTGCTCCAGGATCGCGTCGTTGCAGATCGTGCCGCCCCACAGCGTGTTGCGCAACGTCGGATGCTGGGACAAGTCGATGGGCTCACCGTTCAGGGAGAAGTCGCCGGTCGGTGAATAGCCGCGACCTGATACACTGTACTCTTTGCCGTCAGCCCAGATCCGCACTGCCGTCATCTGATTCTGCGTCAGCGTCCCCGTCTTATCGGAGCAGATCACCATCGCGGAGCCCAACGTCTCTACCGCCGGCAAGCTGCGGATCAGCGCGTGGCGCTTGACCATCTCCTGCATACCCAGAGCCAAACAAATGGTCACCACCGCCGGCAACCCCTCAGGGACCGCAGCAATCGCCAGGCTGACTGCGAGGATAAAGAAATCCTGACCGTACGCCACCCAGTCGTCGATCACCTGTCCTACAATCAGAGGTCGCACGAGCCCTACCACGAGGACCAGGCCACAGGTCACCAAGCTGGCGATGCCCAGGGTCTTGCCCACGTCGTTGAGCTTCTTCTGCAACGGCGTGTCCTCTTCCTCGACGGACTGGATCATCTCGGCGATCTTGCCGATCTCGGTTCGCATCCCGGTGGTCACCACGACGCCCTGACCACGACCGTAAGTGACTGTGGTGCTCATAAAGGCCATGTTGTGGCGATCGCCGATGCTGGCATCCTCCGGATACACGTGATCGGCGTACTTATTCACCGGCACCGACTCACCGGTCAACGATGCCTCCTCAACCTTCAGGTTCATCGTCTGCGTCAGGCGCACGTCAGCGGGCAAGATGCTGCCCGCCTCCAGCATCACCACATCCCCGGGCACCAATTCGCGCGCGGGCACCGTGATGCGATGTCCGTTGCGAATCACCAACGCGTCCGGCGCCGCCATCTTCTTGAGGGCAGCCAGGGCCTCCTCGGCCTTGCTCTCCTGAATCACGCCGATCGCGGAGTTGAGCACCACGATCGACATAATCGCCGCCGCCTCAATCCAGTCACCCAGCGCAGCGGAGATCACGGCGGCGACTAAGAGGATCATAACGACGAAATCAGTCAGCTGATTCCAGAGGCGTTCCCAAAACGTGGGTGGGGCTTTTTCTTCGAGCTCATTTGGGCCATGTTCGCCCAAGCGTTGCTTGGCTTCTTCCGAGGTCAGGCCTACCTGACCGTCGGTCTGGAGGACCTCGAAGGCCTCCTGCACGCCAAGCGCGTGCCAATCCTTGGTCTGGTCAATCATGAATGTGTCCTCCGTACAAAAAGGGATAGCAGCGTACGGAGAGTCATTCTATCATAGTCCGCTCTCTGAGCAAGACTCCGTTTCTGCCGCCCGGCGCAATCGCATCGAAACGACGCCCGACATCTTCCAAGCGTTGACTGCCGAGACCACCCTCGTATACTTGATCCGAGGCCAAACGCTACGTTTTGAGAGCGCTGTTGACGACGGACAGGACAATCGTGGGCTTATGGACATAAGACTGGATTCTGTATCCAAGACGTTCAGGGACAGCGAGGAACCGCTCGCTGCGTTGGCGTCTACCACGTTGAGGATCGCTTCGGGGGAGTTCGTGAGCTTCATCGGTCCCAGTGGCTGCGGGAAGTCGACGCTCCTGCGGCTCATCGCCGATCAGGTCTCCCCAACCACAGGGCATATCCAGCTCGAGGGTGAATCACCCCGCGCGGCACGTATGCGTAAGCAGATCGCCTGGATGGCCCAAAGCCCTGCTCTCCTGCCCTGGAAGCGTGTGATCGAGAACGTCGAGCTGCCGCAGAGGGTGAACCAGCGGCACCAGCAGGCGGCACCCGAGCCTGCCGCACTTCTGGCGACGGTGCAACTCTCGGAGTTCGCCACCGCCTATCCCTCGACCCTCTCCGGAGGAATGCAACAGCGGGTTGCGCTGGCGCGCGCCCTCGCCACGGGGGCTGCGCTCTGGTTGATGGATGAGCCTTTTGCTGCGCTTGACGAGTTGACGCGCGAGAAACTTACCGAGGAAGTCCTTCTCTTATGGCAGACGTTCAGGCCGACCGTGCTCTGGGTCACCCACAATATCATCGAAGCAGCCCGCATGGCAGACCGCGTCTTCGTGATGACGCCGAGTCCAGGGCAGATCCGCGACATTGTGAGCGTGGACCTCCCTCGCCCTCGCGACGAGACAACACCGGAGATGGGCGCGATCATCCGTCGCCTGCGAGAGCTTCTCCGAGAATGAGCCCCGAGAAGGCATCGAGGAGGGTCAGATTAGAGGGACGGGGGACGCGAAAACCTCTGATAATCAGCCTGGTCTCCGTCGTCCTAATTGTGAGTGCTGCCCTAGCGGGTTGGGAGGCCGTAGTGCACTTCAGGCAGATTCCGCCCTACCTACTACCTGCTCCAGCGGTCGTGGCACGCACCCTCTGGCGCGAGGCGCCGCGCTACGGTAGCGCGGCACTTGTGACCTTGTTGGAGGCCCTCGGCGGTCTGGGTGTAGGGCTGACGATTGGCACCCTGGTCGCTGCGTTGATCACGTTCTGGTCGGGACTCGAACGGGGGGTATTGGCGCTCGCGATTCTGGTCAAAGCTATGCCCATCGTAGCTGTCATCCCACTTCTCATCATCTGGTTCGGATTCGGCCCCTTGCCCAAGATCATCGTGACGGCGCTGATGACTTTCTTCCCGATTCTCGTCAACGTTCACGCCGGCCTCCACGCGGTCGATACGGCGGTGCTGGCGCTCTTCCACTCCCTGAACGCCAGCCGCTGGGAGCTCTTCCGACATGCCCGATGGCCGACCGCTATGCCCTATCTCTTTGCGGCGCTAAAGGTCGTCGGCCCACTTTCCTTGGTGGGCGCGGTGGTGGCGGAGTGGGCGGGGGCGTCTAATGGCCTCGGGCGGGTGATGTGGTTGTCCTATACCAATCTTGATATGCCCTCGCTCTTTGCCGCGGTCTTCTGCTCGGCTGTGATGGGCGTTGGCCTATATGGACTCGTGATTCTGCTGGAGAAGCACATTATCTTCTGGACGTAGGAGGCGTCACGCCGCATAACGAGAGCTCTACGCGGAAGAATGGATGCCGTGTCTGGCAAGGGGCTTGGCAACGTGACGTAGCGCTAATCCTACGCGGGGCTGCTTGGAGGAAAGAGATGAAGCTCCTGTCGCGTCTCCTTAGGTTATTCTTATGCGCTCTTGCCGTCAGCATCGCCCCGGGATGTGATGCCGGGACCGGCGCCGATGCGCAGACCCTTCTCTTTATGGCCGGTTATAGGCCGCAGGCTAACCTGCCCTTCGTTGGCGTCTATGTGGCCGAGGAAAAGGGCTTCTTCGAGGCGGAGTCCCTGAACGTCGTAATCCAGCACTCCGCCGGCGGCGGTGAGCATCTGCAGTTGCTCGTCAGCGGCAAGGTCCAGGTCACCACCCAGGATGCGTCCGTCCTGCTCAAACGACGGGCTGCGCCTGGGCTGCCCCTCGTCTCCATCGGGCTCATTGGACAGCGAGGTCAACAGGCCTTCGCCGCGCTTGGGGAGTCCGGCATCGAGTCCCTCGCCGATTGGCGGGGCCGGACCATCGGCTTCAAGGGCACGCCACCGCCTGATCTACTGGCGCTCCTCGACACGGCGGGGCTTGCCGAGCGTGACGTGTCGTTGGTCAACGTAGGCTTCGACCCCCGCGTCTTGGTGGAGGGGTTGGTCGATATCTACCCCGTCTTCACCTCCAACGAGCCCTATCTGCTGCGTTCGTGGGGCTACGATGTACAGCTCTGGGAAGCGGCTGACTACGATATCCCCACCCTCGGGCTCGCCTACGTGACCACTGAGGAGGAGATCGCGCGAAATCCGGAGCGGCTGGCGCGATTTGTGCGGGCCGCATTGCAGGGCATAGCGTACGCAGAGGCCAACCTCGACGAGGCCGTCGAGATTACGCTCAAGTACACAGGTCCCGAGGCCGATCCCGCTCACATGCGCTATATGCTACAGACCGAGATCGAGGAGGCCCACAGCCCCCTCACTGAGGAGCACGGCATTGGGTGGCAGACTGCCGAGCAGTGGCAAGCCCTGCTCGACTCGCTCCTCAGATACGAGGCCATCGAGGCCCCCGTGGACGTCAACCAGGCCTTCACCAACCGTTTTCTCCCAACCGCCGAATAGACCGACGGGCATGTCGCGGCCAAGTCCCTGCCTGGTGCGAGGCCGAGCGTGCCGCGAAACACTCACGCGCTTAGGCGCAATGGGGCGTTACCGACCTTTTCAGCCACTCGCTGGCGCCCCAGTTCAGCAGAACGGCCCTCTCGTCATCCCGCCAAGTACGCCCTCGCTACGCGACGGCTGCGCCTGCCTGGGCCAGGGCGAGCTTCCCCTTGAACTGGCTCATATACAAATTGTAGTAGAATCCCTGTTTCGCCAGCAGCTCGCTATGTGTGCCCCGCTCGATGATCTCCCCACCATCAATCACCAGTAGAAGATCTGCATCCTGTACCGTGCTCAGCCGGTGAGCGATGACGAAACTCGTCCGGCCATCCATCAGCTGCAGGAGGCCGGCCTGGATCTGCATCTCCGTCCGGGTGTCGACGCTGCTGGTGGCCTCGTCCAGGATCAGGATCGCTGGATCGGCCAGGATCGCCCGGGCAATCGCGATCAGCTGTCGCTGACCCTGGCTCAGGTTACTGCCCCGCTCAGAGAGTTTGGTCTCGTAACCGTGGGGTAGGCGCACGATGAACTGGTGCGCGTTGGCAAGCTGGGCAGCGGCGATCACTTCATCGTCCGTCGCATCCAACCGGCCATAGCGAATGTTCTCCATCACCGTGTCCGAGAAGAGGAATGTGTCCTGCAGCACAACGCCCAGGCTACGCCGTAGGCTGTCCTTCTCCAACGCCCGGAGGTCCGTGCCGTCAATCTTGATCTCTCCCCCCTGGATATCGTAGAAACGGGAGAGTAGATTCACCATAGTCGTCTTCCCTGCACCGGTCGGCCCAACCAGCGCGACGGTCTGACCCGGACGTGCTGCAAAGCTCATAGCCTTGATCACCGGCACCCCAGGGACGTAGCCAAAGTCTACCTGATCAAAGACCACCTCACCGGCGATATCCTCCAACGCCTCAGCGCCAGCGGTATCCTCGATCTCCGGTCGTTCGTCGATGATCTCGAAGATGCGTTCCGCGCCCGCAATGGCCGACTGAATCTGATTATAGAGATCGCCGAGTTGGCGCAGCGGCGCCGCGAAGCGTCGCGAGTAATTGTAGAACGCCGCGATGGTGCCGACGGTTGCCAATCCTTGCAGCGTCATCCAGCCCCCGAGCCCGGCGATAATCGCGACGTTGGCGTTGCTCATAATACCCATCAGCGGCGGGACCAACAACGAGTAGGTCATCGCGTGGATCCCGACATCGCGGACAGCCTCGTTCTCCTGCTTGAAGGACGTCATCACCGCCCCCTGCCGGCCGAAGGCGAGGATCACACGCTGTCCGCTAAACATCTCCTCCAACTGCCCGTTGAGCGTGCCCAAGCGCAGCTGGTAGTCACGAAAACTCTGACGCGTTCGCTTACCCACGAAGCCAACCAACCAGAGCATCGCCGGCAACACGACCATCGAGGCCAACGCCAACCAGGGATTGACCACGAACATCATGATAACGACCCCCACCAGCGTCAGCATACCCGAGAAGAGCGCCGTCACATTCTGCGTCAAGACACGGCTAATCGCCTGCATATCGTTGGTCAGGCGGCTCATCAGCTCACCGTGGGGATGACGATCGAAGAAGCTCAGCGACAGCGTCTGCAAATGGTCGAACAGCTCCTGGCGCAGACCTTGCATCGCCTTCTGGGAGAAATGGGCGACGACAAAACTCTGGATGACGCTGGCGATCCCCGAGGCGATGTAAAGCCCCAGCATCAACAGCAGGATGGGAACCACCGGTTGCAGCTGTCGTGTCTGCACGAGGGTGTCCAGCGCCCGTCCCATCAACGCTGGCCCGAGAAGATCGAGAACCGCGCTGACCAGCACCAGGACCAACACGGCCACCACCGCCAGACGATAGGGCTGGAGATAGCCCAGCAGGCGAAGGAGGGTGCCCCGCACATCCTTTGCTTTCTCTATCCGGGTACCGCGACCTCGCCCGCCAGGCCCCGGGGTCTGTGCCGGCGGTGGACCGCCGGTCTTGCCATCTCCGCCATTGCCATCCCGTTCCTGACCGCCACCTGAGCTCTTGCCCCTGTGATCAACCATAGCATCCTCCCCGTATCACTGCGCGGCGCCTGTGGCGGCGCCCCTTCGTCCATCCGCCAGCAACGCGGCTAGCGCATCATCATCGTTGCCCAACTGCGACGTGTAGATCTCCTGATAGATCTTGCTTGCGGAGCTCCCAGGCGTGACCCCCATCAGCGCTTCGTGCGTCCCTGTCGCCACGACACGACCGCGATCCAAGACCACAATCTGATCCGCGTTCAAGACCGTGCTGATGCGCTGGGCGACGACAAACACCGTCGTGCTGCGGGTGAACTCGTCTTTCAGCAGCTCGTTCAGCGCCGCCTCGATCTTCGCCTCCGTCTCGAAATCGACGGCGCTCGTGCTGTCGTCCAAGATCAACACCCTCGGGCGCACCAGCAAGGCCCGGGCAATCGAGATGCGTTGCTTCTGTCCTCCCGAGAGATTCACGCCGCGCTGCCCAACCGCGGTGTCGTAGCCATCGGGTAGACCCGTGATGAACGCGTGGGCCTGCGCGGCCTTCGCTGCGATGACGACCTCCTCATCGGTCGCCTCCGGCCGCCCATAGCGAATGTTGTCACGGATCGTGCCACTGAAGAGCACCGCCTCTTGCATCGCGATACCCACCTGCCCTCGCAGCTCGTCCAAGGGATAATCCCGGATGTCTACGCCGTCCAGGGTGATGCGACCGCTGGAGACATCGTAGAAGCGAGGAATCAGATGAATAAGCGTAGACTTTCCCGAGCCCGTCGCCCCGAGGACGGCAACGGTCTGACCGGGCTCAGCCGTGATCGTGATGTGATCGAGAACCCGCTCCAGGCAGTCCTCGCCGTCATAGCTGAAGCAGACATCCTCAAAAGCAACCCGAGCAGCGCTAGCTGGGCGCCCTGCGGGCGGGCGCCCGCGTGCAAGGCGCCCGGTCTCTGTCTGCTGCATCGAGGAGGACGGGCGATCCTCAACGGCTGGCTCGCTGTCCAGCACCTCCAGGATCCGACCGGCAGATGCATCGGCCGCCGAGAGTGGTCCCAACATGCCCGCCAGCATAACCATTGGGAAGAGTGAGAACATCAGGTAATTGAAGGAGGCGACGATCTCCCCGACGCTTAGCGTGCCCTCCACCACCCGCGCACCCCCAAACCAGATCACACCGGCGATGCCGAGGTTGGTGATCAACGTCAACACCGGGAAGAGGAAAGCCAGCAGCTCCATCGCCCGAATGCTCTCGTTCATCAGATCGGTGTTCGCGCGATCGAACCGTTGACCCTCGCGCTCCCGCCTCACGAAGGCCTTGACAACCCGAATGCCCGCAAGGTTCTCTTGCAGCACCAGGTTCAGGTGATCCAGCTTCTCTTGTATCAGCAGGAAAAGGGGACGCGCCTTCCAGATAAAGACAAAAATCAACACCAGAACGCACGCCATCAACACCGCCACCAGCGGCACCAACTCCGGAGTATTGATCCCCAACATAATCACACTGCCCAACAGCCACAACGGTGCCCGCGTCAAGATGCGCAGGGACATCATAAAGATCATCTGCACCTGGGTCACGTCGCTGGTCGTTCGCACCAGCAGCTCCCCCGTCTGCAGGTCGTCCAGATTCCCAAAGGAGAATGACTGGACCTTCCTCACGATAGCCTCCCGAAGGTCGGCCCCCAGATTCTGACCCACCCGAACCGACAGGATGGTGTTACCAATGGCAAAGAGCGCGCTCGCGACAGCGGCAGCCAACATAAGCAGGGCTGTCACGATAACGACCTGCAAGTTACCCTCGTCGATCCCTCGGTCGATCACCCTCTGCGTCAGCCGCGGGATGCCCAGATCCGCAGCGACCACACCGAACAACAGGACCAGGGCCAGTATCGCGTCACGCTTGTAGGGAACAGCAAAGGCGAGCATCCTTCTCAAGGACTTCATCCCCGAACCTCCATCCTAATGCGGTGGCCACCAGCGAAGCCTGCCCCGCCATGTATATTAGCTGGCTAAATATTAACCTGCTAAATAATACCGGAAACCCCGATGCTTGTCAAGCCCCCACAACGCACAGAGCGGACATCAGGGCTGGGCCTTTCAGCGCAATTCAAAGCCGCCAATCTGATAGCTGTCGCCGACCTCGCGACCATCGACGTCCACCAGAGGGAGACGGGCCATATCCGCTAGAAGATACAAGCCTGTGATAATCCGATACTCGCCGGGCGGCCCCCCAGTGTCGACGTAGAAGGTATAGGGATCCCGAATCTCCTCACCGGCGCGCCACTCGCTGGTGGGCCGCGCTCCCTGTACGGGCCAGCTGTCAACCTGTCCGTAGAGCCGCCCATCGGGACCGATGACCTGGACAAAGACTGTGTAGTCCTGTGCTACGCTCTGCGTGGCGCGCCAGGTCAGATCGACGCGCAATGGTCCCCCGGCTGGGACCTCCTCGGCATCAAACGTGCTCTCTATGAGGAGGATTTGTTGATCGAAATTCGCCAATCCGATCTCTTCCGGACCGACGGTCACCACACCGAGCGGGCAGCTGGCTTGTACCCGCCCGAGCCAGTGACACCGCGTCGACGCTTCACTTGATGGCGACCCTGCGATCTCAAGGCGGTAGCGCCCGGGATCTAGCGGCACTGGCAGCACATACCGGCGGATCGCGGAAGAGGCCGAGGATTCGCAAGGCCCGACGCCCTGACGCTCCCCAAGGCCCTGAATGGGGACGTGAGTCTCCGATGATCCGTCGACAGACCGCCAGATGATCTGCGAGGGGGCGACGGATACATAGCAGGGGCCACACGCCCACGCCAGGTCCACGTCCGTCTCAGCCCCGGCAGCTACCTCGCCTGGCAGACGGCTACCAATCATCCATAGCCCCGGAGCCAACAACATGGTGTGGCGATTCGGCAAGGTGTCGCGACGATGAGACCCGACGGTCAGGCGATCCAGACGATACCAGGGATTCAAGTCCCCCGCTGCCGGCAGGCCAACGTCCTGAAAACGAGGGAAAAGCCCGACCTCAAGCGCGTATGTTCCCCCCGGCAACCAAACGGGCCACTCAATCGCATGATAGTCATCCAGCTGCCAACCCGCCTGCCACGACCGGCTCGTTGTGTAGCCGCTCACCGGGCGCCCGCTATTCACCTGCCACAGTACCTCATCTGTCACGGGGTCGACCAAGCGGAATCGGACCTCGAGGTCCTCTGAGAGGGGCTCGTCGACGCGCCACCCCAGCAACAGGTGATGCATGGGCCGGCCGAAGGGGTCTGCCTCAAGGTCAGCTCCGACCAAGCGCAATTCCTTTCCGAACCCCACACCCAAACCGCTCTCCTCCACGACCGTCTCGGCGTCGAGGGCAGGGGGTGCGACCTCGACCAGCGGTCCGACGGAGCTGACGCCATAAGCGTCGACACCCGGCAGGTACCGCGCCAGGTAGACACGCTGACCTGCCGTAAGGCGGGTCTCCATCGCTTCGCGATACTGCGCCTCGCTGAATAGCGTGATCATCTCGAGATCAGGGCGCGCGCCCTCGATCTGCTGGAGATAATAGAGCGGCGGGAACTTCTCGCTGTCGGCAAGGATGGCGGCATGGGGCGCGAGCGGCAGTTGCAGCACATAGCGCGCCCACGCTTCGTCAGACCGGCCCTGTGCCCGGGTCTCCAGTGACGGCCCCGTCCGCCAGAGCTGCGCGAGGGCGACAAGAAACACGATCGCGAGGAAAACCGCGGACCAGTAAGGGGAGCGCCCGGCGCGCGAGCGCCGCCCCGCGAGGTTCACGAATAGCACTCGCGCACCCGACCCCAGCCAGAAGCAAAGGATCACGTGAGCCGGGATGAGAAATGCGGAGTAATCAGGATCTGCCACATAGAAGCTCAGGTTGAACCAGACCCACGCACCGAAGGCCAGCCCGGTCCCCGTGGCTAAGGCTGGCTTGTGCCACCCGAGCCACAGAAAACCAATAGCAGCCAGCGCCAACCCTATCCAGCCCACCTGCATCTTCAGCAAACGCCCAACTAGGGCCCAGCGAGCCGGATCCTGGAAGAAAGCGAGGGGATGGAGCGCCCCGCCGGACTCAGCATTCGTCACAAAGCGCGCAAACTGCGCCAGTGACATCGCCTCGCCGCCGGTAACAGCGGGCCAACGCAACGGGATGTAGGCATACAGCAGCAGGCCCAGCAAACCAAGCCCACCGGCGAGAAGCCAGGAACGGACGGTAGGCCGCAAGCGCGAAACAAGAAGGCCTGAGGCCGCAACGAAGATGAGAGCGGCCAGGGTGATGTGCGAAGCCACGCTGAGACCGATCAACAGACCGAACGCGGGCCAGGCTACCGATGCATCGAGCCGACCGCGATGCCATCGGGTTGCCAGCCAAAGACCCACAGCCACCAGGCACGCGTTGAGCGCGTAAACCTCGGCCTCGACGGCGCGGGACCAGAGCGTGGGTGAGAAGGCCAACACCCAGGCTGCCGACAGCGCAACTGCAGGCTCGTGAGATCCACGGGCGATGACCCCGTCCAAAGACGCCCCCACCGACGCCTTTGCCTGAGCCATAATCGCTCTGTACAGGAAAGCTGCCGCCAGTGCCGCAAAGACGGCCGACGAGAGGTTGATCCGCCAGGCCATAGATCCTACGGGGAGCAACGAGAAGAGTTTACAGATTAACGTGTAGAGCGGATAGCCACTGGGATGGGCGACGCCCAGCTGCGGCCCCACCACCTGAAACTCAAAAGTATCCGCCCGCCCCACATACGGGGAAAGCTTCGATATGTATACAAGCAGGGGCACCCCAGCCGCAAGCGCTGTCCCCAGCCCCTTGGGCAGCGACCAAGCGGTCAGCGCCATCAAGAGCGCAGAACCGCCGAGCAGAACGGGCCCGCGCCACGGATTGTGGGCACCACTGACCAGATCGACGAGAGGAAGGTACAGAGGCAGGGACCAAATGGCCAACCGACGGTAGGGCCAGCCTCGATGCGCCAGCGTCCGCCCGAGGAGAACGGCGCAGACAATGCCGATCAAGACACTGAAGAGCGCGCCTGCACCGCTGAAGGCAAGCGACCAACGTAGGCCGTGTGCCAGGGTTCGGGCGACAGACAACCCCCACACACCGCCGCCCAGGCCGATGCACACCCAGGCAGACCATCGGCCCCTCGAAGTCGTCTCCGTGGTGCTCATGCGACCGACGCTACCGGAGGGACCGGCGACGTGGCACGGCATTCCGCACCATCTGCCAAAGCCCTCTAGCCCTGCGGCTGCTCTGAAACCGGCGTAGGCTCCACCGGCGGCGGCAGTGCCGCGTCGGGCGGTTCCGCGGGCGCCTCCCCCTCCGCCTCTGGTGGGGACTCCTCCGCGTCCAGCAGACCAAGCTCGCGGCGGAAGTAGAAGTCCAACACCTCCTTGACGACCGGCGCAGCCGTGACGGAGCCCTCACCGCCGTCGTAGATCCAAGCCACCACCACGACCTCGGGAGCTTCGAACGGCCCGTATGCCATAAACCACGCGTGCGTAGGCAGGGTCTCCTCCGCGGCGACGTCACAACGCCCCGCCTTCAGCGCGATGTCGTCACAATACTCGGCGGTCCCGGTCTTACCCGCCAGGTTGATCCCAATATCCTCCAGCATAGCTCGATGGCCCGTGCCCGTCTCCGAGACCGTGAGGTCGAGTCCCTCGCGTACCACGTCCCAGACAGCCTGATCAACCTGCAACGTGCGGCTGATGGAAGGCGCAAAGGGTCGGATAACATTGCCCTCAGCGTCCTCAACGTGGTGGATGATCTGTGGATGGTAGAGCGTTCCGCCGTTGGCAACGACAGCCAGCGCGTTAGCCATCTGCAAAGGCGTCGCCAACATATCGCCCTGGCCGATCGCGAAGTTGTAGGTATTACCCGTGGTCCACGTCTCCTGGTAGCTCTGGCGTTTCCACTGCGGGTCCGGAACCAATCCCCCCGCCTCACCAGGTATATCAAGGCCACTGGGAGCGCCGAACCCAAATTCCCGCGCGTACGCAGCCAGACGCTCAACGCCAAGCCCCTGGAAGTCGGTCTCCTCGTAGCCACCGCCAACCTGATAGAAAAAGATGTCACAGGACTGCGCGATGGCATCTACGACGTTCAACGGACCGTGCCCGTGATTGTGTGAAAGCTGGATCCAGCAATAAAAAGGCTGTGCCAAGCTCCGATCATCCGGGGCAAATCGATTCGGCAAGTACATAAGCCCCGGGCAGTTGAACGTCGTGAAGCGGTTGATCACGCCTTCCTGGAGTCCGGCGGTCGCCGGCACGATCTTGAACGTCGAACCGGGAGGAATCTGGTCGGCAATGGCGTGGTTGATAAACGGGCGGTGAGGATCCTTAAGGAGTTCATTATACTCGTCCTCATCCAGCCTCCCACTGAACATATTGTTGTCATAGGTCGGCAAGCTTGCCATAGCCAAAACCTGACCATCCCGCGGGTCGAGCACGACCGCAACCCCACGCTGGGAGTTGGCTTCCACCAGCCCCTGGCGGAGGGCTTCCTCAGTCATGACCTGCAACTCCGTGTCCAGCGTCAGGTAGACATTGTCGCCAGCAGTGGGCGGCGTCTCACTCAGAATCGAAAGCTGCTGCCCGAGGACGTCCTCCGCGATCATCCTGCGCCCGGGAATGCCCCTCAGTGACTCTTCCAGCTGCGCCTCGATACCGGCGTATCCAATCCGATCAACGTTGGCGTTATACCCCTTCTGCTCGAATTCTTCGACCCGCTCAGGCGAGATCGGCCCTAGGAAACCCAGGATCTGAGACGTCGTCTCCCCATAGCTATATCTCCGCTGCGCGACGACCTCGATGTCCACCCCCGGAAGCGTGACCCCGCCTTCCTGCGCAACCACGAGGGCCACCTCCCTGTCCACGTTTCGCGCCACCACGATGGGCGCGAACAATCTGAGCCGGCGCACCTCCTCAACCATCTCCAACAAGCCCGCATCTGGCGCTTTCCCAAACGGTGGAAAACCGGAACGTCCCACAGCATTAATCTCGGGACGGTGTTCGGGACGGTCAAACCCCTCCTCGGAGCTGTAAGGAATTTCATCCCCAAGGAGCTGGGAGAGGCGCATAAGCACCTCCCGTTGTCGTTCCTCGGGCAGATTCCCCGGTGTGATCGTCACGTTGTAGGCTGGCACATTACGAACCAGAATCTCGCCGTTCCGGTCATAGATGACCCCTCGCGGCGGGCTGACGGTGATCAGACGACTCTGCTGCTGCTCCGCCCGAGCGCGCCACGATCCCCCCTCCAGGAACTGGAGCTGCCAGAGGCGGATCAGATAGAGACCCAGAATCAGCAGAATGCCCCACCCCACTAACGCGATGCGAGGAGCCTGGACAAACCAGAAAGGTCGCGATGCACTATCGTCACCGCGTCCCCTATCCTGTCCATTGAGCGGGCGAGCGCGAGTGCCGGATCCCTGAAGCCCCAACCAGCGGCTCATGCTGCGAACCCTCCGGGCGTATATCGAGAGCGCTGATGGAACCACACAAGGAAGGTGAAAGCAAAGGGCGAAAGCAGGAAGTTATGAAAGGCCGCGGGCCCAGCAACGGTGACCAGCGCTTGCGTGAAATCCACAGCGTATCCCAGCAAAACCATCAACGAGAGGAGAACAATGTGTCCCAGTAGCGTGCCAAAGGCCGACATCAAAGCCAATCGTATCAGAGTGGGACCGAGAGCGTGTACCCAGGGCCGTCCGGCCATCAGCCCGACAGCCGTGAGCGACAGCGTCCAGAGACCCAGACCGGTTCCCGAGAGCAGATCACAGAAGACCCCTCCCACGAATCCCCACAGCGCACCCTCCTCAGCTCCACGGATGATCGACCAAGTCACTGTCAGCAACAAGACCAGGTCGGGACGCCCGCCAATGATGCTCACGCCATCCAGCCACGCGCTCTGGATCACGGCGGCGACCATCAGGATCGGGATGCCGTAATAAAGGCTCACGGGACCTCGATCTCGGCCAAGTCGGGCTGAGGGAAATCAGTGATCACCAACAAGGTCTCCAGCCGGCGAAAATCCACGGCTGCACGGACCGCTGCCTGCTGAAAGAGATCTGACTCCTGGTAGCTTACGGTCTCGACCTGTCCCAGGATCAAGCCTCTTGGGAGCAGACCGCCGATCGAGGAACTGATCACGGTCTCTCCCTCCTCAACCTCCTCATCCGGGAGGATATCAGTCATCAGCAGCCGCCCATCCTCCGTTCCCTGGACGACCCCGGTGACGCGCGATTGCTGCAGCATAGCGGCAACGGAGCTCGCCGGGTCGTTGATTAGCTGCACGTAGGCCAAGTTCGGAAGTGTGCGAGCGATTCTGCCCACCATCGCAGCGCCGCCGGTCACCACCGGCATGCCCACCGCGACACCGTCGCGCGATCCTACATTGATGACGAGGTAGCGGAGATAGGGGTTGGTGTCCTGGCCCACGACGTCGCCGCAAGGGAAGATGAGACATCCTTGCTCCACCACATCCGCGCCGACGCGACCATAGGTGGGGTTCTCTCTGACGAAGTTGAGTTGGCGTCGCAACTCCTCATTCTCAGCCTGATACTCACGCAGGCGAAAGTTCTCCTGGACTAGGGCGTCATTTGCCCGTCGGAGCTCCTCGACCTGCTGCTGAAGCGCTTGGATATCGCGGGTGGAGCGGGTGAAGAATCTTAGGCTGCCGATCGCGGTCGACACCCCGCGCTCAATCGGCGTGATGACGTAGCTCAGAAGATTCTCAAGAGGGGTGAGGGTGCCCGACTCTCCAAGGACGATGAGAACAAGTGCCAGAATAAGCAGCACCCACGCCAGCCAGGGCCCTCCATCGCGCTTCATTGGGCCGTTCCAAAGCGGCTAGCGGCCCCCCTGGCATGCAAATCGCGATAAACTAACACACCCAGACGTGACGCCGCTACCATGAAGCAGAGCCCCCGGGCCGCCAGCTATCCTCAGACGCTAGCGCCGCCCTGAGCACATCGAAGTTCTCAAGCACCATACCGGCACCGCGGGCAACACAGGTCAGCGCATCTTGCGCAACCCACGCCCGAATATGGGTCTCCTCGCTGATCCGCTCCGCCAGACCCTTGAGCTGACCGCCACCACCGGCCAGACAAATCCCAGTCTCCATCAAGTCAGAGACGAGCTCGGGAGGTGTCTCGTCAAGCGTGTCCCGCACGAGATCCACGACGATATTGGTGGAGCGATTCAGCGCCTCTCGAATCTCGATACTGCTGATCTCAATCTCTTCAGGCAAGCCCGTGATCAGGTTACGTCCCCGCATCGCCATCGTGCGTTCCTCAGGCAAGGGGTAAGCAGATCCAATGTTGATCTTGATACGCTCGGCCATCCGCTCGCTGATAGCCAGATTGTACTTCTGCCGGGCATATTGCACGATGTCCTCATCCAACTCATCGCCAGCGATACGCAGACTCTTGCTTACGACAATTCCCTTCAACGCAAATACAGCGACCTCCGTGGTTCCGCCGCCGATGTCCACGATCATGCTACCCTGCGGTTCGGTGACCGGCAGGCCAGCACCCAATGCCGCTGCCATAGGCTCCTCGATCAGATAGGCCTCTCGGGCGCCAGCCTCCAGAGCAGCATCGTGCACCGCGCGCTTCTCAACCTCGGTCACGCCGCTGGGAACCCCAACGACAACACGAGGACGGGGATAGGGAATGACAAGGCGCTCGTGGGCCTTCCGAATGAAGTGCCGCAGCATCACTTCCGTGACGTCAAACTCTGAGATGACGCCGTCCCGCAGAGGTCGGATCGCGATGATATTGGCAGGGGTCTTCCCCACCATTTCCTTCGCTTCGGCCCCTACGGCCAGAATACGACGGCTATGGCGATCGCGCGCCACCCACGAAGGCTCATTGCTGACAATGCCTTTACCCCTGACATAGACAAGCGTGTTGGCAGTGCCCAAATCAATGCCAATGTCGAGGGAAAAGAGTCCCAGCAGCGCATCAATAGGATTAAACAATCGCTACCTCGTCCTCATTTCTCTAAAGAGCAGCAGAGATTATACCACAGCGAGTTTGCAGAGCAATGACACGAGTCGCTTTCCGAGTCGACCAAGTCCCATGGTGACACCGAGTGTAACTCGCGTGATTCCGCCGTCGCGGGGTTCCAGTGAAGGGATGAGGTCGAAAGCGCTCAGATACCCGACTCTGAGGTGGTCCAGGCCATAAGAGCCCGCAGCTCCTCAAGAGAGGTGACCGGTGCGATGTGCTTGAGGAACTTCGCTGGCGTCTCGTTGACCGCCCACGCCTTCCTGACCAACGGTCCGATGGGGTCCTCACCCGCAGCCCCGGGCGCGCTTGCATAGGCACCATGGAAGGCAAAGTAAGCTTGGTTCAGACGGCGAATCCGGTATCCGTTGTCGACAAAGTACCGTCGCCGAGCATCCATATACCTCTCCGCCTCTTCGATCTTGCCTTCTTCCAGAAGCTGGTCCACGACGACGCGTGTATGATGCATCTCTGCCCGGAAGTCAAACGCCCGTTCTCCCCGCTCTTCCTGCAGCTCCTCGGTCTCCAGAGGATCAGGCAACGCTTTGCTCGTCTCCAATAGGGGTTCATAGTAGCGCAGCATCACCTCTTGGCCTGCCCACTCTCCAATAAGGGAAGCGGTCGTCTCATTGATCGTGCGTGTCTCCCCACTGCGGAGATAGTACCAGCCGAGGGGATAGAAGGTCAGATAATGGTGGGCCCACTCGTGGGCCATCACATCGGTAACCCAGTCGATTGAGCTGATCTCCAGCAACATCGCCGGATAGGCCGCCAGCCCCCCAATCCCCGTCACATAGGCGGAATGATCCGTGACAACTTCCATCACGGCGTCCTCAACCTCCGCTTGTTCCGCTGCTGTGAGACCGGCAACGAGTTGCCGCTGATAGACGCTCTCGATTCTATCTCGCGGAGAGACGACCAGGATGTGGGGCAATGGGGTAAACGTGCCGCTGACCGGAGGCAAGACAGAGGAGAAGACCCCCAGCCCGCCCTCAGCAAGCACCCGACTCACCTGGGATTCCAGGATTGCCTCTGCGATCGGCGCCTTCCTCTCTATTCTCTCACGCAGAGCTGACCACGCCTCCCGTTCCACCGCGCTGTCCACAAGAGGATTCGTCGTCTCCGGGTCGGTATAGATCCGGTCGATCTCGCCAACGAGCCGGTTGGCCTCCCGCACGTCGTCGAGGTAATCTAGGACAAAACGGCTCTGCGCCTCATCGGTCATCCACCGGTGCGGTGAGAGCAGAGCGTACAGCGCCTTACGGGCCAGAGCGCTGGTCTCCCACGAAGCAAAGTTGAAAGTCTGACTGGCACTGAGCCGCGCCAACCGCGTGTTGAGATCCTGCGGCGGTGCACCGCCCTGTCCCAACCAAAGCACGACACCGACAATCAGGAGAAGAGCTTTGGCCCGACGTTCCCAACGCTGTGCTCGCTCGTTCATAACGTTAGTCTACCCAACCAGCCTTAGAAATCAAGAAGAACTTCTGTCTTATCATCACGTTGATCTACGATGAGCTGCGGTGCCTTTCATCTCTGGGACGGCGCTGCGCGCTCTGGCGTCCTATCCAGGATTCGCTACAATGAGGTACAAGTGAGACGCCGAGCTTAGGACCCGACGTCCAGGTGCCACGGACCGAATCTCAACTGAGCAGACGTTGGCCGATGGACGAGCGGATGGTGCGTCAAATCGCACACCTTCACGAGGTTCTCACTTCCATTGGACGACAGCTTACATAGCTAGACAAGGAGATCAGAATGCTCAAACCGACTAACCCTGTGAAGTCCACAACCGGTGACACCAGCTGGTTCGTTCACGATCGCTTCGGCATGTTCATCCACTGGGGGCTCTACGCCATCCCGGCGCGCCACGAGTGGGTCCAGTCGCGGGAGGAAATCCCGCCCGAGGAGTACCGGACCTACTTCGAGCGCTTCAACCCCGTGGACTACGACCCCGGTGAATGGGCCGCCGTCGCGGCCGACGCTGGGATGAAGTACGTGGTCCTGACCTCGAAGCACCACGAGGGCTTCTGCCTCTGGGACAGCGCCTACACCGACTACAAGGTGACCAACACGCCCTACGGTGAGGACCTTCTCGAGCCCTTCGTCGAGGCCTTCCGCGCCGAGGGGCTGAGGGTGGGCTTCTATTACTCGCTCATCGACTGGCACCACCCGGAGTTTCCCATCGACGTCATCCACCCGCTGCGCAATGCGGAGAACGCCCTGGAGCTCAACAAGGAGCGCGACGTCTCCAAATACGCTGAGTACATCCGCAACCAGGTCAAGGAGCTGCTGACGCGGTTCGATCCCGCGATCCTCTGGTGCGACTTCTCCTACCCCGGCCGCGAGTACAAAGGCATGCCCGGCAAGGGACGCGAGGACTGGGAGAGCGAGAAGCTCTACGAGATGATCCGGGAGATCAGTCCCGATATCATTCTCAACAACCGTCTCGACCTGCCGCAGGCCGCCGATATCTACACGCCGGAGCAGTGGCAGCCTACGGAGTGGTACAAGGTCGATGGCGAGCCCGTCATCTGGGAGGCCTGTCAGACCTTCTCCGGGTCGTGGGGCTACCACCGTGACGAGATGACGTGGAAGAGCCCGGGCCAGCTGATCCGCATGTTGATCAACACCGTCGCCCGCGGCGGAAACCTGCTGATGAACGTCGGACCGACCGCCCGCGGCACCTTCGACGAGCGCGCCCTCGACGCCCTCGACGTCTACGAGGACTGGATGTCGCTGCACTCAGAGTCCATCTACGGCTGCACGATGTCCGAGTTCGAGGAGCCTCAGGACTGTCGCCTGACGCAGAAAGACGGCAAGGTCTACGTCCATGTCTTCGCCTGGCCCTTCAAGCACCTCTACCTAGAGGGCCTAGGTGACAAGGTCGCCTTCGCCCGCTTCCTGCACGACGGCAGCGAGATTCCGCTCAATCTCAGCGACTGGACCTCGCGCCACCTGCAGGTCGGCGAGAACACCCTCGTCCTCGAGCTCCCCGTCGTCCAACCCGACGTTGAGGTGCCAGTGATCGAGCTGGAGTTGAAGTCGTAGGCAAACCATCAAGCCGGCGAGGATCTCAGGAGTCCAGGGGCACCCCTGGACTCCTTCCGTTTCGGGAATCCGCCCTGATTTGAGCTATACTATCCTCAGAAGAGCGTAGCAGGGCTAGGAGGCACAGCGATGTTCGGTCTGGAGCGCATCACGTTTGACCCACAGGTAAAGGGAGGACGGGGTGGAGGACATCCAAGCGGCGCTTAGTTACGCAACCGTCGTCTAGGAAGGCCGATTGACGGTCTCCTCGCCGCTCAATACGCGTACAGCCGCCCGTAAGGGCGCAGCGAGAGCGGCTTCAGTTTCACGAAGGACGCATCCAGAATCTCATCCGCCTCCCAGCCAAAGCGCGCCGCATAGCCCCCGACAAGCTCCGCAATCATACGCTCGTCCTCGTCGTCCAGCGGGACCTTCCCCACACCCTTCCCCAGCTGATAATCGGCCAGCTCCCCCCGAATGTATATCACGCCGCCGTGCATTCCCGTACCGATGAAGTTCGCGCCGTGCCGCTCGCCCGGACGCAGCGTCAGCCCCAGCACCATCAGCACGCCGCCAGCCATATACTCGCCTAGGAAGTGTTGCGCCGTCCCGCCGATGATGATCATCGGGCGTCGCTCCTGATAGGCTTTCATATGGATCCCGACGCGGTAACCGACGTCGTCGCGAACCCAGATTTTGCCGCCGCGCATCGAATGCCCGGTGACATCCCCGGCGCGCCCGTGGATGACGATCTCGCCCTCGTTCATCGTATTGCCGCAGCCATCCTGGGCGTTACCGTGGACCACGATCCGCGGTCCGTCCATAAACGCCGCCAGGTCGTTGCCCGGCGTCCCGTGGATGTGAATGTCCACTGGCCGATGCAGATCGGTGCCCAGATAGCGCTGGCCGTAGACGTTGCTGATCTCGATGCGCCGCACGCCCCGTCCATTGACCGCCTCGCGCAGGCGCGCATTCAGCTCGCGATAGTGCAGCTCGGCGGCATCGATAGCATAGGTTGCGGTCTCTACGTCTGTCATCGCTCTCAAACCTCCTCCTTCACGCCGCGACACGCGCGCGTTCCCGCCGAGCAACGGCGGGAGCCCCAACCGGCAATCCCACCCGTCCAACGATCGGCTCACCCCCGACCGGGCTCCAAACCCGATCCAGCTCCGGCGCCACAAGCCGGATCGGCGCCTCCTCCGACGCGATGTAGAGCCGGCTGCCGCTGGTGGCCCCGATGATCGGTCGCAATCGCAGTCGGTCTGACAGCCCGATCATCTCGCCCTCGTGAGCAAAGATCACCGTGAACGGCCCGTTGAAGAGCAGTCCGCCATAGACCTGCCGCAAGGTCCGCCACAGGCTCTGCGCCTCCGGCGACATCCGCTCGATCTCCTCCCAGAGCGGCGGCGCCATCACCTTCACCGCGACGTCCACCGGCAAGCCGTGCCGTCGCATCAGGAAATCGGCGGCGTAGGCCATCACCTCAGTGTCCGTCGTCATCGTGCAGTGATAGCCCTGCATCTCGAGAAACCGACGGTTCGTGCCGTAGGAGGAGATCTCGCCGTTGTGCACCACGGTCCAATCGAGCAGGCCAAAGGGATGCGCGCCGCCCCACCAGCCGGGCGTATTCGTCGGAAAGCGGTTATGCGCCGTCCATATAGTGCCCTCGTAGTCCGCAACGCCGAAGTAGTCGGCGATCTGCTGCGGAAAGCCGACGCCCTTGAAGACCCCCAGATTCTGCCCGCTGCTGTAGACGTAGGCGCCCAGTCCAGCGACATTGATCTCCATCACCCGGGAGACGACGTACTCAGACTCGCCCATCAGCTTCGGCAGCGGTTGCTCGCCATCGACGCGCAGGAAATAGCGCCAGATCAGCGGCGCGTCGTGCAACGCCGGCGTGGGATTGTGGGGCACCTCCTCATCGTGCACGAGAACAAACTCGCTCTGCAGCCGCGTCTCCACCTGCGGGCGGTTGCCCGGATCCGTGTACATCACGTGAAAGGCATAGCAATCGGCGTGTTCGGGATAACAGCCATAGACCGCATACCCCGATCCCAGCCCGTTGCCCCGCTCGGTCATATTGACCAGCCCCGTGACCACATCGCCCCCACAGAAGCGATCTCCCGTAACGTCCATCATCCCAAAGACCCCGCAGGCATCATAGACCTTGTCGTCGCCGTATGGATTCTCAAGACTCGTAATTCGCATCGCGTTCCTCTCTGCGCTAAGAGCTTACAGCTCTCAGCAACGACGGGAGTAGGAAGTAAGGGAGTAAGGAGTAAGGGTCTCGACTTCACAGTAACTTACTTCTTACTTCCTACTCCTTACTTCTCGTTGACGGCTGACAGCTGAAAGCTCGCCACCCTACACCTCAATCCCACTCCCCACCACCAAATGCTTCCGGTACGCCTTCGGCAGCGAGATCAGGCCGAAGTTGCCCGAAAGTAAGTGCTCTTTGAACGGGCTGATGTCGGCCTGATCGCGAATCAGGCCAGTGTAGATGCCGGCCCGGTCAATCTCATTGATAAACAGGGCGCCGACCAGCCGGTGACCGCGCAGGACGAGCTTCTTGTAGGTCAATGTCGCGCGGTCGTAATCGTCCATGATCTCATAGGGTTCCCATCCGCCGGCATCGTCCGGCGGATCGATCACCCCAACGGAGATCGTGGGCACGTCGCAGACGCTGATGGAGTTCATCGGGAACCCACCCTCATAGCAACGCTGCGCCCCGGCCATGTTGCAGCCAGCCACGTAACCCTGCCGGTAGGCCAGCGGCCAAATCGCGATCTGCCGGTACGCCTCCATCAGCATATCATAGGCCGCAACGCAGTCCCCGGCCGCGTAGACGTCCGGCGCCGTGGTGCGCATGTGATCGTCCACACGGATCCCCCGCTCAACCTCGATGCCCGCGTCGGCAGGAACCAGGCCGGTGTTGGGTCGTACGCCGATGGCAAAGACCACGAGATCGCAGTCGACGCGCTCGCCCTCGCGGAGCACCGCGTGATCGATGCGCCCGCCACGCCCGATGATCTCCGTGACCGTCGTCCCCGTCTTGACGTCGACGCCTTCGCGGCGCAGGATCGTCTCTGCCAGCCGCGAGGCCGTCGGATCGAAGATCGTGCTGAGGATGCGGTCGGCGAGCTCCACCAGCGTGACCTTGAGGCCGCGGGCCAGCAGCGCCTCCACCGTCTTGAGCCCGATCAACCCGCCGCCAATGACCAGCGCCGACCCGGCCCGGTGGTCGTCGATGAAGCGATCCATCCTGCGGGCCTCCGCCCACGTCACGAGGGTGAACGCACCCTCGAGGCTCGCGCCGGGAACCGGCGGCACGAAGGGCTTGCCCCCGGTGGCGATCAGCAGGCGATCATAGGCCAGGGCCCCGCCGCCAGCCAGCGAGATCGTGCGTCGCTCGGGGTCAATCCGGGTGACCTCAACGCCCAGCAGCGTCTCCACCCTGTTCGTCTCGTAGAAGTCAGGCGGGCGATAGTGCATGTTGGACTCGTCCACCAATCCCCCCAGGAGATAGGAGATGAGCGGGCGCGAGTAGGTGTGGTGCGGCTCGTCGGCCACGATCGTGATGGGATTCTCTCGGTCGTGCTGCCGTATGCCCTCAACGCACCCGATGGCCGCCGCGGAGTTGCCGATGATCACGTATCTCATCGTTCCCCTCCTTCAGTTGTCCCGACCTCTACGAAGGTCAGCGCCTCGTTCGGACAGTGGGCCACGCAGGCCGGCATCTCCTCCCCATAACAGAGGTCGCACTTGGACGCGGCCTTGTTCCCCACCAGGTTCCGCTGGATGGCGCCGAAAGGGCAGACCATCACGCACATCCAGCAGCCGACGCAGCGATCCTCATCGCACAGAACCGCGCCGGTCTCCTCGTCGCGCTGCATCGCTCCGACGATGCAGGCCTCAATGCACGGCGCGTCCACGCAGTGCCGGCATTGCATCGCGAAGGAGAGCGGCCCCTCCTCCTCCACCAGCACCCGCGAGAGCGCCCGGGGCACCTCCTCTTTGAACGCTTTGATGATCCTGGTCGTGGACTTCGCGGCCTTCGAGCGCGAGTGCTGCACCGCGCAGTGGATCTCGCATAGGCGACACCCAATGCAGTATTCCTCGTTCACGTAGATCTGCTTCATCCCCTCACTCCTCCCCCCAGCACAGGCCTGTGTCCTCTACAGGCCTACGCCATCCCCGCTGCCTTCACGCCCAGCGCCTCAAGCTCCACCTGGTTGAGCCCCACCCCGCGCAGGTGATCGCGGTTGCTCCGCAGACTCTCGATGGCGTTGATGCCCATCCCCCCGAGCATCTCCTTGATCTCCAAGGACCAGGCGCGTATCAAATTCGCCAACCGGCGGCTGCCGATGTTTGGATTGAGGCGCTTGGTCAGATAGGGGTCCTGCGTGGCGATACCCCAGTTGCACTTGCCGGTGTAGCATTTCTGGCAGAGGTGACAGCCCATCGCCACCAGTGCCGCGGTGCCGATGTAGGCGGCGTCGGCGCCCAGCGCGATGATCTTCATCACGTCGCCGCTGTTGCGGATCGACCCGGCCGCGATCAGCGAGACCTGATTGCGGATCCCCTCCTGGCGCAGGCGCATGTCGACGGCCGCAATGGCAAGCTCGATGGGGATGCCGACGTTGTTGCGGATGATCGTTGGCGCGGCGCCCGTCCCGCCGCGGATGCCGTCGATGGCGATGTAGTCCGCCCCGGCCCGGGCGATCCCGCTCGCAATCGGCGCAATGTTGTGCACGGCGGCGATCTTGACCCCCACCGGCTTCGAATAGTCCGTCGCCTCCTTGAGCGCATAAATCAGCTGCCGCAGGTCCTCGATGGAGTAGATATCATGGTGCGGCGCCGGTGAGAGCGCGTCGGTCCCCTCGGGGATCATCCGCGTACGGGAGACGTCGGCGGAGACCTTCTCGCCCGGCAGGTGGCCCCCGATGCCCGGCTTAGCGCCCTGGCCGATCTTGATCTCCAGCGCTGCCGCAGCTCCCAGATACGCCGAATGCACCCCGAACCGCCCGGACGCGACCTGCGCGATGGTATAGGGGCCGAACTCATAGAGGTTGGGATGCAGGCCGCCCTCGCCGGTATTGTAGAGGATGCCACTGGTCTTTGCGGCGCGCGCCAGTGAGAGGCAGGCGTTATAGCTGATCGAGCCGTAGGACATCGCCGAGAACATCACCGGTGTCTCCAGGATCAGCTGGGGCGCCATCTGCGTGGTGAGCCGGACGCCGTCGGCGCCATTCGTCACCTCAACCCGGTCGGGCTTGCGACCGATATAGGTGCGCAGCTCCATCGGCTCGCGCAGTGGATCGATCGACGGATTGGTGACCTGGGACGCGTTGAGCACCAGGTGATCGAAGTAGATGGGATAGGGGCGGTCACAGCCCATCCCCGAAAGGAGAATCCCCCCGGTCTCGGCCTGCTTGTAGATATTCCTGAGCCGCAACGCCGTCCAATTTGCGTTGGGGCGAAAGTCCAGCGGGTTCTCGCGAATAGTCAAAGCCCCGGTAGGGCAGAGGGTCACGCAGCGGTGACAGCCCACGCAGCGCGCGTCGTCACTGTAGACCCAGTCCTCGTCCGCTTCGTAGTCGTGAATATCGTTCGCGCACTGTCGCACACAGACCTGGCACGCGATACAGCGCGCCTGATCACGCTCGATGCGGAACTCCGGCGTGAGCATAGACAGTCCCATCGCTTCCTCTCCTCGTGGCTGGTCCCACAGACAACGCTATTGGGTCAACTCTGTCGACGGCTTTGGCCCAACGGGCTCCCCCCAGAGCCCTCTGCGGCCGACGAGAGATCGCCCACTAATCTACGCCATCTCACACGCCCAAGTTGGGTGCAACGCACCTGCGTTTCGCCAGGTCAATCGGACGCCGGGAGGACCGCTCATTGTCAAGGGTAGGTGCGTTGCACCTCGGCCCACGACGCACCTATCAGCCCTGTCGCTCGGGTGTCTGGAGACGGTTCTCCAGAATCGAGAAGTGCTGCGTGAGCACCTCCCGCCCACGTCCTGCCTGACCTGACTTCAATGCCACCACCATCGCGCGATGACTCGACCACATCTCCTCATAATAGCTGAGCTCGAAATAGAGATGCAGCTCCACGGCTTCGTAGGCATCCCAATACGCCTTGAGGATGCCCTGAACGAAGGCGTTATCGAGCTTGGAGAAGATGGTCAGGTGTAGCTGCCGATGCTCATCGTGGGGAATCTGGATCGGCGTGCCCTTGAGCTTCCGCTCCGCCCGCGCCACGATCTGCTCCAGCTTTCGATAGTCCTCCGCATCCAGTGCACGGACCGCCTCATCCCAGAAGGCGACCTCGAGCTCCGCCCTCAGCCTACGAATGTGATCGAAATTCTGCCGGTCGCACAAGATGCTGTAGACGACGGCGGGACGTATCGCGGTGTAGAAGTCGAAGGGATAGACGTAGGTACCGTCACCCGGGCGCATCTCGACCACACCCAGGGCCTGCGCGGCGATCAGCTCCTCCCGCAGCTTTCCCCGGCTGATCCCCATCTCCTTGGCGAGATCGCCCATCGACGGTAGCTTCACCGGCTCGTCGCCACAGCCCGCCGGCCCGGCCTCGATCAGATAGTCGGTGAGAGTCTCCATAAACGGAATCCGTTCCACGTCACGCTCCTACAGATTGTATCGATTTAATCGATCTGAAAGGTTGAACGATTATACCGGTACATTGAATATATGTCAAGGGGGTGTTTGCCGGCGACAAACTGTAGCCTTCTCTCAACGAATGTGTCGGACTGCGGTCCGACACGAGCGATCAGCTCACTTTCACGCTTGCGACGGATCATGCCCGAGCAAGCTCGGGACATCCGTCGCT
>CAZPJP010000023.1:0-37650 GCA_964586915.1 uncultured Anaerolineales bacterium | reverse complement strand
CAGCGCTCCTGGTTAGCCCCAGAGCCGAACCATGTCCCCGTAGCTCAATTGGACAGAGCTCTTGGCTTCGAACCAAGGGGTTGTGAGTTCGAGTCTCACCGGGGACTCTCCCATATGCAACGGCCTGACACCGGCGTCGGGCCGTTGTCTCTAGACTAGAGCTTCTTTCCCTCCCCTTCCTGTTGCCGGATGGCCGATTCATAGTATCATTATGCTCGCTCAGGCTGCATACTTGGCGTAGTCTGCGACTATCTAGAACAATCTGGAGGAGATATGTTGATTCGCAACTTTGGCCCCCTGGAGTTGGCGCTTGTCATCGTGCTCGCAGTGCTCATCTTTGGCCCCGGACGGATCGGCAAGCTCGGCAGCGAGCTGGGCAAGGCGATCAGTGGTTTCAAACGCGAGATGGGCCCGAAAGAGCCCGCCGCCGAGCGCGCTCAGGACGCTGACTAGTCGATCACCGAACCGGGGCAGACCGCCGCACGGCTGGATCCGGGCACCCGTTAGCCTGATTCGCCAGACCGCGGCCATTCGACGTGCGGCGGGGATGACGCCGGTCGTATGTGGCGCGCCCCCTATTGCCCCACCGGAGACAGGACTGCAATGGAGTTTTTGAATATCGGCGCCGGCGAGATTCTTGTCATCGCGCTGCTCGCCCTGATTCTCTTTGGTCCCGAGGATATCGTGAAGATTATGCGGAAGCTCGGGGAGTACACGCGATCCGCCCGTGATATGTGGAGCCAGTTCAGCTCGACGCTGCAAGAGGAGTACGGCGCTTCAGAGGAGCTGTCCGAGATCATCAACGAGACCAAGGGCTCGGTCACCGAAGCACAGACCGCGCTCGACGAGATCAAGACATCGGTCGGTGACATCTCCTCCTCGGTGCAGGAGGATGTGACCGCGGCCCAGGAAGTGATGCGCACCGAAGCTGAGGAGAGCGCCAAGGCGCTCCAGGCACAGACGGCAGCCGGCGTCCAGGCCGTCCGCGGATGGCGGACGCCGCCGCCGCGGTCCTCCGCCGGCAAGGCCGAGGAGCCTGAAGAAGAGGAGGAGGCGCCGCAGACACAAGCCGCTGCCGCCGCGGTTCCGGATGCGGCCGACCTTCACGGGGCGGAGGATGCCTCTGTTGAGGATGCCTCTGTTGAGGATGCCTCTGTTGAGGACGCTTCTGTCGACGCACCCGACGAAGACGCCGTTAGTGCACCCGAGGACGCCGCCGTTAGCACACCCGAGACAGCCCCCGCTGCTGAATCGGAGGAGGTCGCGGTCGATGCGACGGCAGTCGAGGCGACAGCAGTCGAGGCGACAGCAGTCGAGGCGACGGCAGTCGAGGCGACAGCAGTCGAGGCGACAGCAGTCGAGGCGACAGCAGTCGAGGCGACAGCGGTCGAGGCCACGGTAGTAGATGCGCCCGAGAACGCCGACGCCGCGAGTCCACAGGACACCAATGGCGGCGCGCCGCAGCCCCCGATCGGGCGCACGCCGGACGCCGGCGAGGTCCACACCCGCGCACAACCGGCCGTGACGGTCGATGTGACCGAGGCCCCGCTGGTCCGTCCATCCGAGCCAGACCGCAGCAAGGCACCATCCGAACCCGTCGCAGAGACGGTGCAGTCGAGTCCGGCTCCGAGCGGGACAGCACCCGATCCCGCCCTCGCAGATCTGAGCTCAGAGGAGGACGCGTAAGATGGCGACCGTCGAACAATCGATGGGTCTCTTTGACCACATCAAGGAGCTGCGACAGCGCCTCTTTAGAGCCATCATTGCCTGGATCGTGGGCATCATCATCGCGTCCGCCTTCACTGATACGCTGGTCGTGTGGCTCGCACGTCCTATGGAAAACGCAGGTGTGGAGCTCATCGTGCTAAGTCCCACCGAGGCGCCCATTACCTATTTCAAGATCGCCATTGCGGCAGGCTTCGTCATCGGGCTCCCGTACATCCTTTACCAGCTCTATGCCTTCGTCGCGCCGGGCCTCTACAGGAACGAGCGCTCCGTCATCCTCTTTGGAATCCCTGCTGTGGTCGTCTTCTTTGTGCTCGGCAGTCTCTTCACGCTGCAAGTCCTGATCCCGCTCAGCCTGCCCGTCCTAATGGGCTTTTTTGGCGAGGTTGTGCGTCCCAGCTACTCACTTGAGAACTACCTCTCCTTCGTGACCACGTTGGTGGTCTGGATGGGCCTGCTCTTCCAGACCCCTCTGGTGGTCTATGTCATAGCGCGTCTCGGCCTGCTAACCACCAAACAGCTCTCCAGCGGTCGACGCATCGTCTGGTTCATTGCCGCGGTCTTTGCGGCTGTCGTGACGCCCACCACCGATCCGGTTACGATGCTGCTGGTGACCGGTCCCTTTATCGTGCTCTATGAGATCGGGATCCTGCTATCCCGCGTCGGCGCAAGGCAGCGCCGTGAGGCTGCTGAGGAGAGACTAACCTCCTAGACTAGCTAAAGTCCAGAGTCCACCGCCAGGGCAACCCGCAGACCTATGGGTTGCCCTGTTTCCATGTGGCCCCTGCGTTTGACAATACGTTTGACAATGGTAAGAACTGGTCTATGCTGGGGCACGTTGGAAGCGTGAACTGGAGGGCACGGTGGACAAGCCAAAACCACTTAAGTCGATCATCAGATGGTTGGTCGTTCCAGGCGCCGCAAAGATCCCCCCGGTCGTCTGGCTGCTGCTCACTGTCCTGGCGATGGTCTTTCTCAGACCCGGTGAGGCGGAGCCGCTGATTCGCGAGCTGGAGCGCAGGGTCGTCGTGACGGCGACTCCGGGACCCACCCCCATGCCCGCCGGCCCGGAGGCCACGCCGACGCCCATAGGCAGCGGCGGCACCCTTGCTTTCACCATGCGCCACAACGGGAACAGCGACATCTACCTGCTCTCACAAAACAGCGGAGAGCTCCTAAGGCTCACATACGATCCCGGCGAGGATCGCGATCCCGCCTGGTCGCCCGACGGTCGGTATCTCGCCTTCGCCTCCCGCCGGGCGAGCGGCTGGGATCTCTACATGATGGAGATGTCCAGCGGCACAATCCTTCGCTTGACACGCTCGTCCGAGTACGAGGGCGGCCCAACGTGGTCGCCCGATGGGCGCTGGCTCGCCTACGAAGGGCACTACGACGGTAACCTCGACATCTACATCCTCAACACTGACACGCTGGAGCGCCACCGGGCAACCGAAGATCCCGCGCCGGACTACTCGCCGGCCTGGTCCCCTGACGGGCGCCATATCGCCTTCACCTCCTACCGGAACGAGAACAAGGACATCTTCGTGCTCTCCCTAGACGACGGCACGGTCTTCAACCTCACCAATACCCCCAACGAGAATGAGGATTACCCGGCGTGGTCTCCAACCGGCGAGTATATCGCGTTCTCCGCAGGTGTGCCCGGCGGTGAGACGGTCTGGCGCATCCCCTTCGATCGAGAAGCTGCCGCCCGAGGTGAGTTGCACCCCATCCTCTTCGGTGTGGGCGGTAAGCCCACCTGGTCGCCCGACGGGGAGGCGTTGGCCTTCGTCTTCAAGCAAGAGGCGACCTCCTATCTCATCGCGGCCGATACCCGCGGCTGGGCTTTGACCAAGGAGGGATACAGCTCGTCGGATCACATCGATCGCCCCGACTGGCACGCCAGCGCCCTCGACCCGGCATTCGAGGCCGAGTTGCTCAAACGCGGGCGCGAGCCGGAGCCGCCCCTCTTTACGGAGCTCCTCCTTTCCGAGGATCTGGACGCTTACAGGCTCGTCACCCTCCCTGACGTCAACGGCAGCAATCGCGCTGAGAAACTGAGCGACCGGGTCAACGACAGCTACAACGCGCTCCGCCAAGCTGTGCTGGCGGAGACCGGATGGGATTACCTATCGGTCGTTGGCGACTCCTGGCGCCCGATGAATCACACGCCGCGACCCGGTCAAGGACGGATCTCCTGGCACGTCTGCGGGCGCGCCGTCGACATCAACCAAGGCTACCTTCGTGACGGTCGAATCGAGCTCGTCAGGGAGGATGTCGGCGGTGTCACCTACTGGCGGGTCTACATCAAGGCCAAGACGCAGGACGGGAGCCTTGGGGAGCCGCTCCGCGTCTGTCCCTGGGATCTCAACGCACGCGCTCGTGGGGGCCTCGCCGCCGCCCAGGGTGGCGAGCTGAAGGAGATCCCCGAAGGCTATTACGTGGACTTCACGACGATTGCCGCGGACTATGGCTGGGAGCGACGCAATGCGCTCTCCAATTGGCGACAATCCTACTTCGACATCGAGTGGTGGCACTTCCAGAAGACTGAGGGGATGAGCTGGTACGAGTGTATGCTTGAGCTCTACCCTGAGGAGGAGGTCGTCGCCTCATATGGGTACCTGCCCTGGTGGACAAAGCGCCCGGAGTGGGAGGTCCAGAGCATGCCGTAAACGGGCCGTAAGCGGGCCGTGAACAGGCGCGCTTTCTAGTCCACGAGTCGCCGCGCGGCCTTCCGGATCTCGCTGCGGAACCGCTCTACGGAGAAGCGCACGGCATTCCGCCGGCACGCGGCGCTGTCGATGGCCTCAGGATCGAAGCGCTCCACCGCTGCGCGCAGCGACGCGACCGTTGGCGCATCGAAAAACGTGCCGGTCACGCCTTCCACAACCGTGTCGAGCGCCCCACCCTGCCCATAGGCAATGACGGGCCTCCCCGAGGCCTGTGCCTCCACGGGCGCGATGCCGAAGTCCTCGAAACCCGGGAAGACGAAGGCGCGGCAGTTGGCCAGCAGCTCCGGCAGTGCCTCGTCCGGGACGTATCCCAGGAAGCGGATATTCGGGCCCGCCTTGGCCTCCAGCGCGGACCGGTCGCGACCCTCGCCCACGACCACCAGGGGCAGCCCTAGCTGCGTGAACGCCTCGACCGCCAGATCGATGCGCTTGTACGGCACGAGGCGCGACACGATCAGATAGTAATCCTCGTGAGACGCCGCGGGGGAGAAACGGTCGAGATCGACCGGCGGATAGATGATCTCCGACGACCGATCGTAATACTCGCGGATCCGGCTCTGGATCTCACTCGAGATCGCCACAAAGCGCAGGCTCTCCCGTTGGGCGACCCGGTAGTCCCAGCGGCGCAGGGCCGCGACCACGGGCTTGAGCAGCACGCGGACGACACCAGGGAGATTCTCGCGCGCCGCGTAGTGATCGAACTGCCAGACATAGCGCGTTGGGCTCAGGCAGTAGCAGAGGTGGGGCACCGTGCCGGTCGGGACGCCGTGGCAGAAACCGCTCTTATTGCTGATGACCAGATCTCGCCCATCGGCTGCGGCCTCCAGCCGGCCGAAAGCCAATGCATAGAGCGGAAAGTAGGCTTGGTGCCAGCGATAGACGCTGGGTAGCCGGTCCATCCACGACCTGCGAATATCCCACGCGCGATACGCCTCCGGCATGCCGTCGCGCCAGTAGATGCTGGTATAGACGGGGGCATCGGGGAAAAGCGCAACCAGATGCTCGAGGACACGCTCGGCGCCGCCATACTGGTTGAGCCAGTCATGGACCAGCGCGACCTCAGACGATCCTAGAGGGGACACAGCAGCGTCGCCGCTCAGCCGCTCGCGAAGAAGACACGGACCGCCAATGCCGTCCACCGGAGGACAGGATTCGGGAAGAGCCCCAGCGCGAGAACACCGACCACCGCAATCGTGACGGCGACCCAAGAGGCAACCGGTACCGGCACGGGCTCCAGGCTGCGATCTGAATGAACGAATGCGGCCTGAATCACCTTCCAGTAGTAGGCAACCGAGATGACACTGTTGGCCGCCGCAGCGATCAGCAGCCAGATGCGCTCGGCCTCGAGCGCCGAGGTGAAGAGCTTAAGTTTGGCCAGGAACCCGCCCGTTCCAGGCACCCCGAAGAGGGAGAAGATGCCGATCAGCAGGCCCGCGGCCAGAATAGGCGCGCGATGATAGAGTCCGCGATAGCTTGCCACGTCGTCCTGGCCAACGCGATCGGAGATCACCGTGATCGCCGCGAAAGCCGCCATCTCCGCCAGAGCATAGGCCGTCAGGAAGAAGAGAAGCGCGCCGAGACTCCGCTCGCTGGCGACCGCCAGCCCGATGAGGGCGTAGCCGACCTGGGCAATGCCGGAGTAGGCCATCAGCCGCTTGATGTTGAGCTGCCACAGTCCGATCAGATTGCCCACGAACATCGTCGTAAAGGAGAGGAACGCCACCAGCGGCCAGCGCCACAGCGCTCCCAACATGGTAGTGCCGGGCAGCAACACCATCGTGGCCCGCACCAACGCCCCGAAGCCCGCCACCTTCGGCACGATAGCCAGGGCCGCCGTCACCGGCGTCGGCGCGCCCTCAAAAGCGTCGGGCAACCACTGATGAAAGGGAGCCGATCCGATCTTGAACGAGAACCCCGCTAGGACAAAGATCAAAATCGGGATCAACGTCTCAGCCTCCACCGCGGGCGCCCCGCGCCACGCCCCGGACAGGGCCCGCGCGGTCATCGCATAGTCCGTCGTGCCCGTCAGGCCATAGAGCCAGGAGAGCCCATACGCCATGATGGCCGAAAGCGCAGATCCGTAGATGAGGTACTTGATGGCTGCCTCGGTGGACCGCTTCTCGTAGTGCAGGAACCCGGTCAGCACGTAACCCGCGATACTGACCAGATCCAGCGCGAGCAGAAGCATGATCGTGTTTGTGGACGCCGCCAGCAACAGCGCGCCGAAACCAAAGAAAGACAGGAGCGCGTAGTAGAGTCCGGGCTCCGGGCTCTGATTATGGATATAGGATTCGCCCAGGAGCACCACCAGCATCAAACTGCCGAGCATCAGGCGCCAGACATAGGCCGTGAATCCATCATAAGCCAGCACCGCGTACACGCGTACGGGTGTACCGGCGTCCAGCACCGCTGTGGCCGCCAAACTCAGGCTGACAGCGGCCAAGCTCACCCACCACGCGGCGCGCGCCACCCGTTCTCGGGGGAGCACGACGTCGAGCAGCAACGTCAACAGCCCGCCGCCGAGCAAGCAGACCGCGGGCAGAAGATAGCGGAAGTCGACCACCGAGGGCAAGACCTAGCCTCGCATCACGGCAATACGAAGGCCCGCAGCAGTGCCGTCGCCGCGGCATTGAAGGTGTTCACCAGCGGCGCCGGATAGACACCCAGTAGGACCATCAGCAGGACCAGTGGATACAGTGTCGCCTTCTCCCACCAGACGAGGTCCGATAACCCGTGCCAGCGCTCGCTATCCAGGCTACCGAAGAAGAGAGTCTGAATGATCTTCCATAGCACGTAGCCGGCCGTGAAGACCATGCCTATCACGCCGATAAACGCCGCGACCGGGATCAGCTGGATCGCCCCGCGGAAGACAAAGAGCTCGCTCCAGAAAGAAATGAGCCCCGGCAACCCCAGCGACGCGAAGGCTGTGACCAGCGTAATCCCGTAATAATGGGGCAGGATCGTGGCCAGCCCGCCAAAGGCTTTGAGATCGCGCGTATGGGCACGTTCATAGATCATGCCCACGAGGAAGAACATAGCTCCCGTCACAACGCCGTGGGAGAACTGCTGCAGCGCAGCGCCGTTGATCCCCGACGCAGCCGCGTTGAAGACGCTGGCATCAGCCCCACCTCGCGGCACGGCGGCAGCCGCTGCAGCAAGGCCAAGGGTCACGTATCCCATGTGCGTCACCGAGGAGTAGGCAATCAGCCGCTTCAGATCCCACTGCGCCATACACACCAGCGCACCGTAGACGATGCTCATCAGGGCCATCACCGTGATGATGGGCACCTCAACGGAGAAGTGGTAGAACCGCTCCGGGAAGAGCGGGAGCGCGATGCGCATCATCCCGTAGCTGCCCAGCTTGAGGAGAATCCCAGCCAGGATGACGCTGCCGGCCGTCGGCGCCTCGGTGTGCGCATCGGGCAACCAGGTGTGAAACGGGAAGACCGGGATCTTGATGGCAAAGGCGACGAAGAGCGCCCAGAAGACGACCGTCGCCCACGTGAGGTTATCCGCGAAAGGTCGGGCAGCTGCAGCGTCCAGCACATTGAACGTCCCCGTCTGGTAATAGACCGCCAGAATGCCCAGCAGGCCAAAGACACTCCCGGCCAGCGTGTAGATGAAGAACTTGATTGCAGCGTACTCCCTGCGCTCCCCACCCCAGACCCCGATCAGGAGGAACATCGGCACCAGACCGATTTCCCAGAAGACGTAAAAGAGGATGAGATCGAGCGAAAGAAACACGCCCAGGGTTCCTGTTTCAAGCAAAAGGAAGAGAAGGTAGTACTCCTTGACCCGCTCGTTGACAGTGAAGGCACTGTAGAAGAGCGCAAGGGTGGTCAAAAGCGCCGACAGAAAGACCATCGGTGCGCTGAGACCGTCGACGCCCACAGTGTATCGCAGATCGAGATCCGGCACCCACGCTCTGTCGATCACGAACTGCATCTCCGACGGGCCGGCTTGCGCCGTCGCCCACCACACGTAAGCGGCTAGCACAAGCGAGGTAAGTGCGAAGATCACGGCCACGGTGCGCACGATGGCGATCTGCTTTCGGGGAATCAGCAGCACGACCAGCGCCCCCAACAAAGGCGTGAAAAGCAGCACCGTCAAGACTGGAAAAACCATATCGAGTGTCCTCCCCGGTCAGGTCCGCTGGAATAGCACAAGGGCTGCAACCAGCAGGAGTATGATCATAAAGGCGTTCCAGAGATAGTCTGGAAGGAGTCCTGTCTGCATCCGCCGCGCCCAACGCCCGAGAGCATTGAACGTTTCACCGATGGCTCCCACGATGCGGTCGATGAAGCCGACATCAAAGAGGCCAGAAAGACCCGACAACGCCCTACCCAGAAAGCCAAACGCCCTCACCACGTTGTCGAGGAACCCGTCATCCAGGGACACCGCAACCCGTGATGCCGCGAGGCTGAACAGGCCAGCGGCATCCACAAGCCTGTCAACGAGAAGCACGTCGATATGGTGCGCCGCTGACGGCAGTCTGCTCCGGGTCCCCCCGAACCCGCGACCGAATGCCACGACTGCCGCATCGATCCCCTGGCGATCAACGGTGTCAAAGGCCCGCGCGAGCCAGATAGCAGGTCGCACGGCTAGCGCGCTGTAAACGCGATCGACGTAGAAGCGGTGCTCCGCCGCCGTGTAAAGCCACCCAAACCCGATCCGGCCCAGCGCCTGCTGGATCGGATCCGCTGCCTCATCCCCCGCCACAGCTCTTCGCCCATAGATCCACCACCCGCCGAAAAGGCCACCGAGCGACAGGAGCACACTCAGCACCAGCGGCGGTCCGACCTCGAGGGTCAACGGCAGCAACGCCGCGAGAGCGGCGATCGACTCAGGCACGGAAGCTTCGACAAACGGGCCAAACCATCCAGGCACGAGGTGTCCAAGCACCGGGAAGTGCTCGGGAATCCCCACCCAGGCAATGCCCACCACGAAGAGTGCGAGAACGACGAGGGGCGCCGTCATAACCAGTGGACTCTCCCGGGCGTAGACCGCCGCGCGGGTCCGTGGCGTCCCCAGGAAGACGAGGCTGATCTGCCGTGCAGCGTAGAACGCCGTGAAGCCCGCGGCGACCGCCAACCCCCAAAAGACAAACGGGTTCAGGGACCAGGCATAGGTCAGGATCTCATCCTTCGACCAGAACCCAGCGCTGATCAGGGGGAATCCCGATAGAGCCAGACTTCCGATCAAGAAGGTCAAAGCCGTCAAGGGCATCCGAAACGCCAACCCGCCCATCTTCCACATGTTGTTGGGACTGAAACCGAGCGCTCTCTCCTCAGTCCGCACGGCGTGACCGTGCGTATGGTGATGACCCCGCTCAATGCCGTGAATCACGGAACCGGCAGCGAGAAAAAGTAGGGCCTTGAAGAAGGCATGCGTGACCAGGTGGAAGGTCGCGGCAGCATAGGCGCCAATGCCGACGGCAGCCACCATGAAGCCCAGTTGGCTGATCGTGGAGAAGGCCAAGACGCGCTTGATATCGTGCTGGGCGACCGCAAGCACCGAAGCGCCAAGCGCAGTGATCGTTCCTACTATGGCGACCACCGGCATCGCTTCGGAGACGATCAACAATGGAAAGGCGCGAATCATAAGGTAGACGCCTGCAGAGACCATCGTTGCAGCGTGAATCAGGGCAGAGACCGGCGTCGGGCCCACCATAGCATCCGGCAACCAGCCATGTAGCGGCACCTGAGCGCTCTTGCCGATCGTGCCACCAAAGAGCAACAGAGCAGCTACGGTCGCAACGGAAGCCCCCCCAATATAGGGACGCGCGGCCAAGCGCTGCACCGTCTCAGGGCTGAAGAGCGTTGCGTAGGATAGGCTCCCAACCTGCGCGTGCAATAACACTAGGCCGAGCAGCAGGAAGAGATCTGCCGTCTTGGTGACCAGAAACGCCTTGAGTGCGGCGGAGGGGACCCCTTCCTTCTCCCACCAGAAACCGATGAGCAGATAGGAGCACACCCCCATCAGCTCCCAGAAGACGAAAAACGCGAGCAGATTGTCGCACACAATTGCGCCGAGCATCGATCCGGCGAAGAGCGAGATATAGGCAAAGAACGGACCCGCACGCGCGTCGGCTTCCATATAGCCGATGCTGTAAACAAAGATCAAAAGGCAGACCACCGCCACCATAACAACCATCACGGCGTCGGTGGGATCCACATAGATCCCGATGTCCACCTGCTCATCGCCGACCTCAAACCATGGCACAAGCGCGATCTCCCGTGCCTCCGGCGCGCGCACGACCGCCCAGAAGAGGCCGAGGGACAGGACGAGCGCCAGCGCGATCCCAGCCGTGGCTGTGTACTGGCTCACACCGGGGCTGCGATGCGCGCCCAACACGATGACCACGAAGGCCACGAAGGGAGCGACAGGAATCAGCCAGGCCAGGTCAACCATAGAGGGCATTGTCACCAGCTCCCTCTTTCAGCACCGGCTCTCGAAGCATCCGCTCTATCCTTGCAGCAGATCGATCTCTTCAACCTCAACCGTGTCCTCCGTCCGCCAGATCGAGATAATCAAGGCCAATCCCAAAGCAGCCTCTGCCGCCGCCGCCGCGTAGACGATGATGGCGAAGGTCTTGCCCGTGATCCGTGCGGGTTCCATAAAGCGGGCAAACGCCACAAGATTCAGGACCACTGCGTTGAGCATCAGCTCGATGGACATAATGATGACGATCAAGTTCCGGTTAGCAAGCGCGCCGTAGGTGCCGACACAGAAGAGCGCCGCGCCGAGTATCAGATACCATGACAGTGGAACCGCAGCCCCACCCACAGGTCACCGCTCCTTTCCCAGGTAGAGTGCCCCGATCAGGACGATCAGCAGCATAACTCCCACAACCTGAAAGGGCAGGAAGTAGCCACTCGGATCGACCAGGGCCGCACCGAGTAATGTCACCCCCCCCGCGGGCACGGGCATATCCGGCGCCTCCGGCAGGGGCAACCTCAGGATCATCCAGACCATCACCATGAAAAGGGCGCCCGCGACGATCGCTGATGACCAGGGATCATTGAGCATACGCTTATCCTGGCGCATTACCCCCTTGGTCACCATAATGGCAATCACCGTCAGGACTGCAACACCCCCAATATAGAGGAAGAGCTGGATGCCCGCCATGAACGGAGACTCAAGCAGCATATACAAAGCTGCAACACCAAAGAACGAGCCGATCAGCCATAGCGCTGCGTGGAAGATCCGATGGCTGCCGACGACGCGCACAGCACCTCCAAGCGCCAGTGATGCCAGGACGAGAAAGAGGATCTGGTTTGGCGATATCATCATAGGTCCCCTACGCCGCTTGGCGTCACGCCACTTGCCGTTCGGCAGGTTGGTTCGACCCTGACGGTGGCTCTCTTCGCCGGCGACGGCCCAAGCGGCTCAGGAGAGCGACTAGACCCAGCCCAAGCACAAGATTGGTGGCCATCAGCCCAACGGCGTGGATCCAACCTCGAGCCGGGCTGACGTTGATCAGCAGTTTATCCGCCAAGGCTACCACTAACAGGACCACCAGACCCAGCGGCACCAAGAACTTCCAGTTGAATGCCAAGACCTGGTCGATCCGCAATCGCGGCATCGCGGCCCAGAAGAGAACCAACACATTGAAGACCAGAAACGCCTTGAGTAACAACCAGAGAATCCCTAGCGCCGGCAGCTGCATCACCCACGGCCCTCGCCATCCCCCCAGGAAGAGAATCGAGAAGACCACGGAGGCCGTGAAGTTGTTGATAAACTCCGCCAGGTAGAACGCGCCAAACATCATGCCGCTATACTCGGTGAAATAGCCGGCTACGATCTCGGAATCCGCTTCCGCCAACTCAAAAGGGAGGCGTCCCACCTCGGCGGTGCTGGCTAGGAAGTAGACAAGCGCAGCCAGGGGAACGGTGAACACGTACGCAACGTCCTGGGCCGCGATGATGTCCTGCAGTGACATCGACCCTGTAAGCAGCACCGGCACCAACAGTGCCAACACCTGAGGAATCTCGTAGCTGATAATCTGGGACACAGCTCTAAATGCACCGACCTCAGCGTACTTGTTGCGCGAACTCCATCCAGCCATGATCATCGAGAAGGGTGCCAGCGACGAGATACCGACCACGTATAGGACGCCGATATCGAGATCGACAACCTGCAGGCCCTGCGGACCCAGGGGGATGACCGCCCATACCGCGATGGCGACCGCGACGACCAAGACCGGTGCAGCGATGAAGACCGCGCGATCCGCCCCTTCAGGGATAATGAGCTCTTTGGTCAGGATCTTGACAATGTCGGCAAAGGTCTGGAACAGCGCGAACGGCCCCGCGTAAGTGCCCGCGTTGGTCGGGCCGAGGCGATCCTGCATCCGACCAATGACCTTGCGTGCTTCCCAGATCAGGAAGATGACGACAACCAGGGGCACGGAGGCCATAGCGATCGCCCCGAGGAAGCGCAGCAAGACATCCGACGGAGTCACGCCAGACAAGGCCACCCCACGGTGCAGCACGCTAGACCAACGCAGCGGATCGAAGCCTACATCCACTCCAGCCATCCTTTGCGCCATACGTAGAGCAGCCCGATACCCACCAGGGCTAGGAAGAGCATCGCCTCGAAGACAGCATAGAGCGGCAACTGATTGTAGGCAAGCGCCCAGGGAAAGAGCAACGCTGCTTCCACCTCGAACACTACGAAGGCCAGCCCATAGAGATAGTACTGAGCCTTGAACTCGATCCACGTCTCACCAAAGGTGGGATTGCCACTTTCGTAGACCTGAGCCTTGCGCGTGTTGAACTTCTTCGGACTGAGAAGCGCCGCCAGAATGATGGGGGCAGCTCCGAAGAGCAATGCGACCAAGAGGAACATCCCTACAAGTGCGTATGGATGGATCACGTTCACCGCCTCCTATCCCAGCCATCCATTATAGCACGCTTACCTAACCCCACAACCGGCCATTCTGGTATGAGATGGCCTCAACGCCAAAGCGGGAGCGGACAGAATCCGCTCCCGCTTTGCGATCTGCGCTACCGGGCCCGCCTCACTTGCCCGAGCGTGCCGCGCCGTGCTCCAGCGCTTTGAGCGCCGCCTCACGGCGCTCGGCCTCACGCTCCCTAAGCTCGCGCCCACCCTTGAGCGCGACGATGAGATCGTGCCGCTTGATCGCCCGCTTCCGCTCAATCTCGATCATCGCGGCTTTGTCATCAGCCAGCTTGGCCAGCGCCTCCACCCAGGAACCGCTCTGGACCGGCGTGTGCCGCACACGCCACCGCTCGACCCACACAGGCAGCTCGTCAGCGTTCGCCACCCGCTTCAAGGTCTTTGTGTACGTCACCCCCTGCGACTTGAGCGTGACATCGTGCGTCTCGATCACAGGCTCGACCGGACAGACCTGCACACATGCCCCGCACTTGATACAATAGTAGTCGGCAAGAACGAGCTCTCCCTCGTCGTCGATATGGAGGGCGCGCGTCGGGCAGATGTCCGCACATGCATAGCATCCCTCAATACACTGCTCACGCCGCAGCACGACCGAGCCTTCCCAGGGCTGCTGGACGGAAAAGGCGCCGTCGCTGGCAACCTCACACTGACGGCAGCGGATACAGTGCTCATCATCAACGACGAGCGTGTCCTGCGCCTCGTCGTAGCTGATCACGCCGGTAGGGCAATTGTCGATCACGAAGCCCTTCAGATCCCAGTCGAAGGCGTCGCGATCGAACTCATTCGATTCCACCAAGTAGGGGAAAGCCTCATACGCCTGCACCGGGATGTACGGCGCGCCGTCGAGGGTCATCTCGATAGCGTTCACCGGGCACATCACCACGCACATCCCACAGAAGACACACGTCTCAGTATCCACGTCCACAAGCAGCTTAGCCGCCAAACGCCCCTCCACGACCTCGCCCCCAACGTGCTCGATCGCGTCCTTGGGACAGACGTGCGGCCCCAGCTGACATCCCACGCAGCGTTCTAGGTCCCACGTCAGGACGTCGTGGTGCGTCACCATCTTCCGCTCCAGCACAAGCTTGTCGTCGGTTCGGTGCTTCAATGTGGTTCCACGTTTCATACCAACCCCTCAGAATCCCAGACGCGTTAACTGTGGTCGCGGTGACACAATATGGCGCTCGAACCCCAGAGTCGCAGGGTCCAACCCAAGAGCCAGCCCCATCACCTGCGTAAAGTAAAGCACCGGCAGGTTGAGCAGCCTCCCGACAATCCGCTCCGCCTTGGCCTGATAGGCATCCAGAGCTGTATGACACATCGGGCACGCAAGCATCACCAAGTCAGCCTGGGCCTCCTTAGCCGACGCCAGCACCTTACCCGAGAGCCGCGCGGTGACCTCCCCGTGCGAAAGCGCCATCGCGCCGCCGCAGCACTTGGCTTTCCAGTCATAGGCCACGGGCTCGGCGCCCAGTGCCTGCGTAAGCTCATCCAGGCCGGTGGGCCGCTCCGGACTGTCGAACACGTCCTTCGGTCGCGTCAACATGCAGCCGTAAAAACTCGCAATCCTGAGATCCGACAAAGGGTTGACTGCGCGTTCTTCGATGCGGTCAAGGCCAAACGTCTCGAGCAGAACGTAAAGAGGATGCAACACTTCGATCTCGCCCGTCAGCGCCAGCCCGTCGCGCAGGTGCTCGTTCACGCCCTGGCGCACGGCCTTATCAGCTGCAACCCGTTTATTTGCCTGACGCAGGTTCTTGTAACAGCCGCTGCAGGGCGCGACGATGGTGTCAAAACCCTGGGCCTCGGCCAGCGCCAGATTGCGGGCCGGCAGGGCGATCCCCGCCGCTGAACTGCGGACATCAGCGTGCACAGCGCCGCAGCAGCTCCAGTCATCCAGCTCCACCAGCTCGATCCCCAGGTGCGCAAAGACCAGCCGGACCGACCGATCGTACTCTTTGGCGCTCGACAACAGGCTACAACCGGGATAGTATGCGTATCGCATCGTCTCCGTCATCGCGACTTCCCCTTCCCCCAGGCAAAGGCTACCCCAGCGATCAGAGCGAACAGCGCGCCGCCAAGCGCACCTCCTATGACCTTTCGTGCATCAGAGGACCATCCCAAAGACACGCCCGTTCCCATCTTGAGCCTTGTGGAGTCTGTCACGCCGATTTTGCCCATCTCCTCAGGATGGTCGATCCGCTCCGGCACGAAGGGCAGCTTACCCTTGAGCAGCATCTTCATGCCCAGCGGTACCATCCCGATCAAGCTGACGACGTCCAGGACCCGAAGGTAATAACGCGTCAGCAGCTCAGGTTCAAACATACGCCCATGGGTCTGCACCGTCTCTGCAAAGGCCAGCCCGAACTCGGCCTCTTTGTCCTGCGCGTACCCTTTCTCGATGGAAAGACGTCGCAGGTCGGCCATCAGGTCGGTGATCTCGATCCCGCGCGGACAGCGATTAGCACAAGAATAGCAGGAGACACAGCGCCACATGTCGTTACTACTCAACACTGCCGCCTCCTCCCCGAGCTGGATGAGATGCAGGATGCGGCGAGGGCCGTAATCCATCTCATCGATCACGGGGCAGGAGCCGGAGCACGTGCCGCATTGGTAGCACTGCAGGACGAGCCGACCCCCCGGCGTCTGCAGAACTTCAACAAGGAACGGGTGGATCACATCCTGGTCTGTGGTTGTCATGCTCACTCTCCCCCGGCCACGCCGGCCATCTGCTGTACCGACGTCTCGATGCCTTGAAGCCGGGCCTCCTCGCTCAGTTGCAGCACCTCGCTGACGCCAGGAACGTCCTGCGCACGGCGCAGGAAGCGGGTGAGTTGGCGACGCGCCGCTTCGTTCTGCGCACCAATCGTCTCCAGGCCGAGCTCATGGATCGTCGCGTTGGTCTCACGCATGATCCGAGCCCACTTCGCGCCCTCCGTCGCTGAAACCGACTCAACTCGGAACCGCCCCGGTGAGATGCCCAGGTTGTGCAGTTGCTGAGCCAGTCTCGTCATGCGTTCCTCAGCATGCTGCCGGCCCTCGATATAGTGACAGTCCTGCGGGTGACAGCCGGAGACGACGACGGCGCCAGCGCCCAGCCGGAACGCCTCCATCACGAAGTCACGGTCCACACGACCGGCGCACATCACCATAATGTTCCGCGTGTTTGCCGGATACTCGAAGTGACTGACGCCGGCGTTGTCAGCCCCCATTCCGCTGCACCACCGGCAGGTGAACGCAAGAATCTTCTCCTCGGGCCGGTCCGCAAGCAGCGCGTGGACCTGCGCCAGGATCTGACCATCGGTGAAATGATGCTGCGTGATGGCGTTGTGCGGACACTCGGCAACGCAGGTGCCACAGCCATGGCACTTGGCGGGAATGATGCGCGTTGGCTCCCCTGAGCCCGGACGGTTGTCGATAGCCCCGTAAGGGCAAGCTTCGTAACAGATGCTGCACTTACCGCCGCGCGCGTTGATGCATCGCTCGGGATAGACATAGGCCACAATGGGATCGATCTCCCAAGTGTCGTGGGAGAGGACACGCGCTGCCCGACCCGCAGCACCGCTGCCCTGGCTGACGCTCTGTGGGATGTCCTTGGGCCCCTGCGCAGACCCCGCCAGATAGACGCCCTCGGTTGGCGTGTCGATGGGCTTAAGCTTCGGATGCGACTCCATAAAGAAGCCGTTTGTGTCCAGCGGTACCGTGAGCACCCTCGCCAATTCCTCGGAACCGTCCGCAGATATCGCCGCCGTCGCGAGCCCGACCATCTCAAACTCGTACTCCATCGGTCGCCCGAGACTGGCGTTGTCGGCGCGAACAATCAGATTGCGAGTCTCTGGATCTTCACGAATCTCAGCGGGTCGCCCCTGCACGAAGCGGATCCCCGCCTCGCGGGCCCGTTCGTAGAACTCCTCGTAGGTCTTTCCTGGCGTACGGATGTCGATGCGGAAGATGGTGATATCGATCTCGGGGTAGAGCCACTTGAGCAGCAGGGCGTTCTTGATCGTGTACATACAGCAGAAGCCGGAGCAGTATTCATTATAGCGCTTGTCGCGAGAGCCCACGCATTGGATAAGCCCCAGCCTCTTCGGGGTCTTGCCATCGGAAGGACGGACAAACTCGCCGACCGTCGGACCGCCTGCACAGTGCAGGCGCTCAATCTCCATCATTGTCGTCACGTTATCGTAGAGCCCGAAGCCATACTCCTCAATCACCGTTGGGTCCCAGGTGTCGTAACCCGTGGCGACGATGATGGTGCCGATGTCGATGTCAATGATCTCTGGCTCCTCCGCAAAGTTGATCGCCTCAAGCGCCCCGCAGGCATCCACGCACTTATAGCACTCAATGCACGCATCCCGATCGATGGTATAAACCGAGGGCACCGCCTGGGCCATTGGCACGTAGATCGCCTTGCGCGGCCCAAGGCCTTCCTCAAACTCATTCGGCACGTCGATCGGGCAGACCTCTTCGCACAATCCGCAACCCGTGCACTTGTCCAGCAACACGTATCGCGGCTTGCGCTCGACCTTGACCTCGAAGTTGCCGATGTACCCGTTGACCTCCCGCACCTCCGAATACGTGAGCAGGTGGATGTGACGGTTCTTCCCCACATCCACCATCTTCGGCGCCTCGATGCAGATCGAGCAGTCCATCGTCGGGAAGGTCTTGTCGAGCTGTGCCATCCGCCCCCCGATCGTCGGCGACTTCTCCACTAGGTACGTCTCAATCTCCATATCCGCCAGATCGAGGGCCGTGCTGATCCCCGCGATACCGCCGCCGATCACCATCGCCCGTCGCGTGACCGGCACCTCGAACATGTCAAGCGGCTTCGCGTGGCTCACTTTTGCGACCGCCGCCGCGACGAGTTCTTTCGCCTTCTCAATGGCCGCAGGCTTCTCATGCGCGTGGACCCAGGAGTCGTGCTCCCGGATGTTGGCCATCTCAAACATGAAGGGGTTCAGCCCCACCTCTGAGATACACGCGCGGAACGTCGGCTCGTGCATCGCCACGCTACACGCAGCGACCACGACTCGGTTCAGGTTGTGCTCCCGGATATCCTCCTGGATCAACGCCTGACCGGGGTCCGAGCACATATAGCGATGTTCCTTCGAGATCACCACACCCGGAAGCGTTTGAGCATACTCCACGACCTCCGAAGGCGTCACGACGCTGGCAATATTCGAACCGCAGTGACAGACATAGACGCCGACCCGCAGGTCTTCGCTCATATGACTCTCCTCATTCGCCACAATATCACTCCTTGAATCAACTATCAGTTACGGATTGCGGACTAGCGCAGCACCTCTTCGGTCGCCAGCTTCCGGCGGGCGCGTTGGGCCCGTTGATCTGGCGTAGTCAACTCCAGCGCGTCCTTGGGGCACCAGAGCACGCACTGCGGCCCCTCTTCCTCATCCTCACATTGATCGCAGATCTCCGCGAGCTTCGTGATCGGGTTGATGGAAATCGCGCCAAAGTCACACGCCTCGATACACCACGCGCAGCCATCGCAGAGATTGTCGTCAACCGTGATGACCCCGGTCTCCTCGTCCTGCGTCAGCGCATCGCGGGTGCATACCATCACGCACGGGGCGTTCTCGCAGGTGCGACACGCAATCGCGGTGATCAGAATTTCGTCGACCCGCACCGTTCGGATCCGGCTGCGATACGAGTTGTATTCACCGGTCTTAGTATAGGAACAGATATATTCGCAGAGCTGGCAGCCGATACATTTCTCTGGATCACACGTGATGTACTTGTACTTGGAGGTTGAGCTTACCATTGTGCTGTCTCCCTTCGTCTAGACCCCTATTTTCTCGGCCACATCATCCATTCCGAGCTCGATCAGCTTGGACTTGGGGATGAGCCCCTCCGGCGTCCATCCCTTGGCCTCATAGTAGAGGTCCTTCAAATACTCCAGCTCCTCCTCCGTCACGACGTGACCGGCTGAGGGGCCCTTGGTCATCGGGTCGTGATGCCATCGATAGTTCAGGGCATCGTCCTCTCGTGTCCAACCTTCGCGGATGTTAAATGCCTTCTTGATCGTGTGCGCACGCTCACCGATCAGATCGACGTCATCGTAGTCAAAGTCCCAGCCAGTCGTGGCGGTGATCAGCGCAGCAATCGCGGGCCAGGCTCCGGCGCGATCGGCCTTGCCGGTGAAGCAGCGACGGATGAACTTGCACAAAGGCAACGTATCGTAGACAGCAGCGTACTCCTCGGTGCTCTTGGCCACCTCACCCCGAGTTTCGTCAATGCTAAAGCGATCGACCTGGCCCTTGATGTCTGGGTCGTAGGCAGCGGTGCGATTGTGGCAACCGCCGCGAGTTCCCACGGCGAGGCCCAGGGCGAACGTCTTCAGGCCTCGGGCGTCGTAGCCGGGGTTCTCAAGCCCTTTGACATTCATCGCCCACTTGTACGACTCCGTCCCGCGCTCTTTATCAACCTGCTCGGCCGCCCTTCGGGTGCCAAGCGAGAGCAGCGCGCCAATCCCCTCGCGATCCCGGATCAACTCGGTGATCGTGACGCCGGCTTCGGCATTGCCAAAGCTCGCCTCGAAGCCCTCGGGATACTTCTCGCAGCGGAAGTCCTCTTTGGTGAGGATCCCGCGCTCATAGCATTCCATCGCCCACGAGACGGTCACGCCGTTGCTCATCGCGTCCTGCCCGCCGCGGTCACAGATATCGATCATCTTGATGACGGCGTTCATATCACTGATGCCACAGTTCGGTCCGTTGGCAAAGAGACACTCGTACTCAATGCCGGTCATCGCCCCAGCGTACATACCCTGCTTCGCCGCGGAGACCTGCTCGCAAGCGATAGGACACTGCGCGCACGCGATCTTCTTGACCTTGTGATGCTCCTCGAGATACTCACCGCTCACCTTCTCGGCTTCTTCAAAGACCCCTTCCTGGAAGTTGCGGGTCGGGAGCAACCCGAGGTTGTTCATGTTGAGGACGTTCGTTGCCGTCCCAAGAACACGGTATTTGGAGGTATGCGGCCCTTGAGCCGCCTCAATAATGTCGAAGGATAGCTTCATCAACGCGTCAGGATCGGCGACCTTAACGCCATGCGTGCCACGCACCGAGAGCGCCTTGAGCTTCTTGAAGCCCCAGAGCGCGCCGTGTCCGGTCCGCCCGGCTTGGCGCCCGTCATTCGTCACATTGGCGAAAAGCACACCGTGCTCACCGGCGGGGCCTATTGTGGCGGATCGTACCTGGTCATCGAGCAGATCTTCCCGGATGGCCTCCTCAGTCGCGAAGGTGCCCAGCCCCAGGTATTTGGTCGCGTCCCGAAATTGCACGCGTTCGTCATCCACCAGGACGTTCACCCAGCTTTCGCTCGCCCCATGGATCACGATGCCATCCCAGCCGGTCCGTTTCAGAGCCACAGAGAACCAACTCCCCGAAAGACTGTCCCCGACAAAGCCTGTCAGAGGTGACTTAGAGGCCAGCCCGTATTTCGCGCCGACCGGGACAGGTGTCCCGGCGAAGATGCCGTTAGCCAAACATATCGGGTTCTCTGAAGATAGCGGGTCACATCCGGGCTCGATGTTCTCCCAAAGCAGCCGGGTGGCCATCGAAACGCCACCAATATAGGTACGATACCAGGACTCAGGTTTCTCCTCCATCCACGTCTTTCGGCTAGCCAGATCGATATGAAGCACCTTCCCGTGATAGCCGTTCATGCAGGACACCTCCTTATGGGTGCTCGAACCAGACCAATGACCGCCTCCCGAGGGAGTCGGTAGGTCCCATCAATGCATAACACGAATGAAGCTGACGCAGCAGTCACGGCGCGAATGGCGGACTTAGCGTCAGGCTCTGAACTGGTGTTGTGGCACTCAGCCACCAGCCAGAATGGACATCAGTATGAGGCGGTCACCTTCCTCGGGGCTTTGATCCATCTGCTCAGGCTGGATCATCCGCTTGCCATTGACATTAAGCATATTCGAGGACTTAAGTGATGCAAAGTTGGGGTGGATGACCTCTCCGACCAGCTCGGGATGTCTCTTGCCGAGCTCTTCAAGAATCTGTCGGAAAGTCGTACCTTCCTCCAGCTGCAAAGAGATGCGAGGCTGTCGCGTGAGGACGCGCGCTAAGCCGGCAAACTCTACCGTCACGTTCATATAACCTCCAACAGTATCAGATGCGACAGAGTGTTAGGATTCGTAAGCGCAACCTCCAGGCATGTCTCGGAGTATGTCTCCGAGTACACTTTTCATTATACCTCAGAATCACCGGATCTGGGGCGAATCTCCCCTGTCAATGTGCCAAATGCAGCACCGCAGCACTGACTGGCTTAAGATGATGTTAATTACCCCATGCTCCCGCAATTTAACCTGACTGTCAATGGATAACCCTCACCCTAACCCGCGCGGTTCCTCGCAACCCAGGCAGGTGTGTACGGAGCGCGATGTCCGACCCTCACTCACCCTCACGCGCCACAAAAAAGCACGCGAGACTGCTCCACACAGCCTCGCGTGACGTACAGTCCGACTGTGCACCCTGGCTCAGGGTCTAGCCTCAACATCCACAACTGTGCCAGCATCCGCGCCCTCCTCTTCTTCTGCCTCTTCCTCCTCCTGTATCAGCGCGGGGGGCTGAAGTTGCGGAGGTTTCAGATCCTGCGGCATGATCGTTTGTCCGCGGAAGTAAGCGCCTTCGTTGACCAAGAGGGATTTGACGGTGAGATCACCCCAGACTCGCCCGGTGTCGAGGATCTCGATGCGCGTTGCCGTCACGGGTCCTTGTACGGCGCCGGAGATCGAGATGTTGTTGGCTTTGATCTCCGCCCGAATCTTCGCGCTCTCGGTAACGACAAGGTTGCCGGTCAACTCAATCGTACCCTCGACGATGCCATCGACCCTGAGCCCGCCGTCCCCCTGAACGTCGCCCTTGATATGGGTGTTTGGACCTATCGTTGATTCAATCGCAGATGAGGAGGGAGACCGGCCTCCCGCGGACGGTTTGGGAGATTGGTCGGTTGTCGTGGGTTTGGACTTGCTCTTTCCTCCTAGAAACGACATCGTATCCTCCTGATCAGATCTATGTTGTTGGCATCAGTGTTGACGAACTGGTGCGCCTTGAGCACGCACTGCGCGGCCCACATGCGCGACCAGTCCCGATAATAGGACAGGATGAATTCTTGTCAAACGTGCACAGAGGTGACATATGCCTCCCGACGCCAGCAGTTCAGCGCCCGTATCATCCGGACGCGCCATGCTCCATGACTTGCCGGGCCTCGGCAAGGGCGCGCTGTTCGTCAGCACTCAGGCTGTATGAGGACTTCCAGTTCTCGAGGGGCTTCGCATACACGCGAATCCCCTCGCCCGTATGCAATCCGGTGATGACGGCACCGCGACCGCGGCTGTCGACGAGCGCAACGGAGAAGCTCTGATCCCCGCCTACGCCATCAAAGGCATTGTACCGAGTGATGCCCAACCCCTGGACTGTGTGGGGCAATACTTGCTCCAGACCATCGATCCGTGCTTCGGTCTGACCCAGCCTCGAAGCTTGCAGCTCCAGGCGCTCAACGATGGGCAACAGCGCAGCTTGGTCTGGCGCCTCTGACAGCGCCTCCGAGATCTCCAGCAAGTTCTCATAGCGTCCGGCAAACTCGATCAACCGCTTCTCAAGCGTGTAGATCCAATAAGCGGCTACGAATAGTAGAATCGTGCTCGCGATTACCCACGGAACCAAAACTCCGTCCATCGAGACCCCCTCACCATACTAATCGATCACTCGACAAGGACCGGTCCCAGGATGTATCGATCGCCGGTCATCGTGCCGTCTTTCGCCAATTGGGAAATGCGTCTGATGCTGCCCATTTCGTACATACCAACCTCAAGCCAATAAGTTCCCGCCGGCAGCTCGTCCGGCAGGACGAGACGATAGGGGTCCACCACCTGCTGTCCCTCCAGCCATTTGGGAAACCACAGGTACGAGGGAAAAGCACCGCCCAGGGGCGTATAGTCGTGGACCAACCACGGACGTCCCGCCGCGTCGATCAGATGAACAAAGACGGTCACACTCGTCTCCGGACGTGACAGCACGCTCCACGTCAAGCGCAGATGCAGGGTCCCGCCCGCTTTGATCCGCAGCGGTTCCTGCCATTCCCCCAGGCGAATTGAGAAACCGGAACGGGTCCAGGCTCTGCGCACGGCAACCACGTTGCCTACATTGGTCAGAGACCGATCGATGACGCGCTGACGCCGCGCGCCACCGGCCGTCTCTCGGACATCGACCGTTCCCAATCGCATGGTCGCGCTCCCGTCCGAGTACGATAGCATCTCAGATGCCTCAGACATCTCAATATAGCCCAGCTCAAGCGGATAGCTGCCTTCGGGTAGATCGTAGGGCACGAAGAGCTCATACCGCTCGACGATGAGCTCATCGGGCTGCCACGAGGGGGTCAGGCGACGGCTGTCGGTGGTCCACCGCTGCTCGACCCCGCCAAATCGCACGAAGGGCATCAGGATCTCGGTCTCCGTGGTGGGCACCGTCGCATAGAGCACGATGGGCACAACCTGTCCCTGCTCCACCTCTGTCGTCGGCAGATCGAAACCGACCAGCTGGAGCCGGTTACCGACCCACACCCCGTCCAGGCGGTGCTCAGGCGTCACCGGCGCGCGCGCTGGGGGTTCCAGAACACGCCAGAGACTGCCCGCGGGGCGCAGGCGAAATCCAAGCTCGCGCACATCGCGTCGGTAGTTGGTCAGGTAGACCGGGCCTCGCGGCAGATTATCGAAGACACTCTCGATCCAGGGTGTGACGCCGGTGACGTAGACCGGTCGCAGATCCTGCTCGTCAAAGGACAGGCCCTCAACTCGCGTATGATAGAAAAGCGGCGTCAGATGCTCCCAATCCGATACCAGAGCAGCCCCCTCCCCTTTGTCGGCAAACCGCCCCTGCAGTTCATCGACAAATGCATCGGCGGCGCGCCAGTCCCTTAGCGATACACGCGGGAATGTGAGGGCACCGCGCCCAACGACGACCAGCGCGGCGATCGCAGGCAAGAGCCATCGGACACGACGGCGTTTCCCGACCAACTTGAACAGCGTGTAGATGCCGAAGCCAATGGGAAGCCCCAATGCCACGAACGGATGCAGCAGATAGGCCATCACATCCTGAACGCTGTTCATCGTGAATGCCAGGTGTCCCGCCAGAAAGCCTCCCCAGAGAATCGCCAGCCGGGCACGCTCGACCGCCAGCCACAGGAAGCCGAGCACGATAAGGGAGATCACGATCCAACCGTACTGGAGTCGTAATAAGCTGAGGAAAACCTGCAGGCGATCCGGCTGATCGATCAGCCCGAAGTGGAAGAGGTTCACGCGCAAACCCTGGGCCGTTGCGTGGCGCAGGAACCCTTCCCAAGTCCCCATATCTGTCGGACCAAAGGGCGTGCTCGGACTCCGCAGCGGGAAATAGAGCCAAGGCAGCAGCCCAGCCACGCCAGCGAGCACCCCGCCTGCCACCGTCCCCATCTCGGTTAGGATTCCAGGACGGCGCAAGGCGATGAACAGCCCATACGCTGGCAGCCCCCAGACCGTGATTGGGTGATGCGCGACACCCAAGCCCACAAGAAGCGCTAGAGCATAGAGGAGACCCACGGCTTGGCTCCTATCCCAGCGCACCAACAGCCAAAGCTGGGTCGATGTGATCGCCACACTGACGACGTGAGCGTTGGCGTGGATGGACTGCTGCCACAGGTCCGGCGCTATCGCGACAGCACCGCCGGCGATCAGAGCGGAAGCGGCCAACATCCAGCTGGCACCGTTCAGGCGCCTGTGCCCCTCTGCTGTGAGCACGATGAGCACCATCGACACGACACGTGTCACCGCCCACGCGCCAGCGCAGGCAGCGAGAAGGTTGGTGCGATAGGCAATGGATCCAACGACGATCACCCGCTGCCAGACGCCAGCCAGCAACGTGTAGAAAGCGTATCCGGGAGGATGAGCGATGCCCCAGATGGCCGGGATGAACTGATACTCAGCAGGATCACCAAAAACCGTCCCAGGCACCAGCGTTGCAGCATAGAGCACAACCGCAGCAACGAACGCCAGGCTGATCAACAAGAGCTCTCGGGTGCGGTGCCGCGCTTGGTCCAGCGCTGGCTGGTTAGATAGGGTGGCGACCTTCATAACCAAGACATTATAGCATAGGGTCCCTCTCAACCAAGTTTCTTGATTTGCACCTCCTACCCGCTATAATGCCCATACTGTTAGTCGCGATTCTGCGAGGATCAGGGCGACGGTGCTGCGGGCGCGGTTGCTATCTGATGGTTAAGAGCTCGGTTGTTGCCGGCACAGTCCAGCTACTGACATAGTCTTCTTGATAGGTTAATGTGGGGGAGGATAGAGGATGAGCTCGCGTCGTTTGCCCGCCGCCGTTGGCGGTGTCGTTCTGATCGTTCTAATGGTTTTCGGCCTCTGCACGTGCTGCGTGTGCGGCAGCACCGCCATCCTTACGCTCGCCCCCACCGAGGCGAGTCCTGACACGCCGACAGTCAAGCCACCGAAAGCTGTATGGGGAGAGGAGGCGACACCAACCCCCCAGGCCACTGTGCCGGTTCCCACATCCGATCTGCCACCGGACGAGACCGGTGAGGCTGATGAGGTCGACGAGGCTGGGGAAACGCTCCGCGCCCTGGAATCAGCCGAGATACCAGAGGCAGATCTTCACGAACTGGCTATTCGCTTTCTCGGCGTTCTCGCGGATACACCGCGCGTAGCCGCAACCACCAGTCCCGACTATCCGGTTGGCACCGTCAGAACCTTTCAGGTCTCCAATCTCGATGAGGACGAGAACTTCGAGATCGACGCCCGGCTCCTCTACAAGACCGACCACGTATATATGTGGGTCGAGGAGGGACTGTCGATCGACCAGAGGGACATCGAGGAGGCTGCGGATCTTTTTGAGGAACACACGTACCCGATCATTCGCGAGTTCTTCGGCTCGGAGTGGACACCCGGCGTCGACGGCGATCCTCACCTGAGCATTCTACACGCGCGGAATCTCGGTCGAACCGTGGCAGGCTATTTCTCCAGCGCGGATTCCTATGTGAGAGCTGTGCGCCAGGACTCCAACGAGATGGAAATGTTCTACATACACGTGGTCCGCGGGTCAGAGGTCGGTGATCCGTTCTACAACGGCGTGCTTGCTCACGAGTTCCAGCACATGATACACTGGAACAACGATCGGAATGAGACAACCTGGCTCAACGAGGGATGCAGTGAGCTCGCTATGGAGCTGGCAAACCGCACCTACCCAGGGTCGGCGATGGTGTATGATGTCGGCGGCAGCGAATATGCCTACCTTGACAGTCCAGACACCCAGCTCAATACGTGGCCCGAGGTGGGGGAGACAGGGTCGGCCTCCCCCCACTATGGCGCCTCCTACCTTTTTATGAGCTACTTTCTGGATCGATTTGGAGAGGAAGCGACAAAGGCCCTGGTGGCGCACGAGGTGAACGGCCTAGAGAGCGTCGATCTGGTCCTGCAAGAAGAGCTGGGGCTTGATATGACACACCAAGATCTGTTTGCCGATTGGGTGGTGGCAAATCTTGTCAACGCCCCTGGCGTAGATCAAGGGCAATTCGCTTACAGCGAGAACGGCGACCTGTATCCAGCCCTGGACGAGTCGTTCCGGCGCACGACCCGGTATCCGCAGAAGCGCGAGACGACTGTCCAGCAGTACGGCGTCGACTACATCGAGATCGAGAGCCGAGAGCCGTTGACATTACAGTTCAGCGGCAGCGATCGAACGCGAGTGATGGACACCGGGGCGCATAGCGGACGGTATCTCTGGTGGTCGAACCGCGCGGACGAATCCGACACCCGTCTGACACGTAGAGTCGACCTCTCAAGCGCACGTCAGGCGATGCTTTCGTTCTGGAGTTGGTATCACATCGAGGAGGATTGGGACTACGGCTACGTCGTCGTGGGCACAACGGCGGACGGCGCGATACCCGCGGACTTGAGCGACACGAGAATCGAGTGGACTGTCCTTGACGATCCGAGCCTTGGATGTACGACGTCCAACCCCAACAACGGCAACCTTGGGTGCGGCCTTACAGGGCGGAGCGGAGGCTGGCAGCAGCTCACTGCGGACCTGAGTGAGTTCGCCGGTCAGGAGATCGCCTTGCGGTTCGAGTATATAACCGACGCCGCCGTCAATCAGGCCGGGCTTGCGATCGATGATATCCGAATCAGTGTGGATGGCGAGACCACCTTCTGGGATGACAGTGAAAGCAGGGCCGAGGGATGGGTTGCCGAGGGGTTCGTCCGCCACGCCAACGTCCTCGAGCAAGCCTGGTTGGTGCAGCTTGTGACCTTTGGCGAAGAGATCACGGTATCGCGGCTGCTAGCCTGGGATGGCGCGTCCGGCGAATGGACCATCCCGCTGAGCTCGCAGACCGAAAGGGCCGTGATCGCGATCTCCGCGTTGGCCCCCTTCACCACGGAGCCGGCAGTCTATGAGTACACACTGACAGATCAACCCTAGATAGAGTAGAGTATAGACGCGCGTGACCACCGGTATGCAGCGAGGCCAAGCCGCGATTGGGATATTCGACTCAGGCGTGGGAGGCCTCTCGGTCTGGCGCGAGATCGCCAGCCAACTTCCCGCCGAGGACACGATCTACTTCGCCGATCAGGCCCACATCCCTTATGGTCCACGTCGCAAGGAGGAGATCAGAGCCTTCGCTTTTGGCATCACAGAGTTTCTGCTTGAGCAGGACGCAAAGATCATCGTCATCGCCTGTAACACAGCGTCTGGGGCTGCCTTACAGGAGTTGCGGGAAGCCTATCCCGAGACACCGTTTGTCGGTATGGAGCCCGCGGTCAAGCCCGCGTGCGAGCGCACGCAGCAGGGAGTCGTCGGGGTACTGGCCACGCCCACGACGTTCGAGGGTACCCTTTTCCGGCGCCTCATTGACCGATTTGGCAACCGCGTTGAGATCCATACGCAGGTCTGCCCCGGACTGGTCGAGGCTGTGGAAACCGGTGCCCTAGCCACGCCGGCAACGCGGTCTCTACTGGAAAGCTGTGTTGCCCCGCTGGTCAGCGTTGGTATGGACCAGCTGGTGCTCGGGTGTACCCACTATCCTTTTGTGCGGGACGAGATCGAACGTCTCTTGGGACCGAGTATCGCCATTATCGATCCGGCTCCGGCCGTGGCCCGTCAGGTAGGACGGGTTCTGACAAAGCACAAGATCGCGGCGAGCCGCGCGGTCCCGAACGCGCACCGAATGGTCACGAGCGGCCCGGCGGACACAATGGCTCGATCGGCACGCGAGCTGGTCGGACATGCAGGACCGGTACACCGTGCAGAGTGGCAAGGCCGCAGACTTCGTATAGCCTGATGACTCACTCACAGAGCAATGATAGACTTGGCGGGTCCGCATTTGCGTTCACTACGCGAAGGCAAATCGGTGAGGGCAGAGCCTCCGTGGCTGCTGATTCGGTAAGGATGCCTTGACAACAGATGATGAATACTTATACTCGCTCTGGCGAAGACTTTTGCGCCTCGCCCCTGCCCGAGCTGACTGATAGCTGGACAAAATGACAGAGATGAAAACGCGCTCCCACATCATAAGACTTGTACTCCTCGCAATCGCGGTCGTCGCGATGCTGTTGCTGATCGGTGGCCTCTCCGGGGTGGAACTCGAGCCCGGGCTTCCGTTCGCGCGGATCTGGCAGTTTCTCGTCGATCAGTTTTCAACGAGCGGTCTGACGGGACCAGCGCCAGTCCCGGCGGGCAGTAGCGAGGCATTGGTCGACGTCTTCCGGACCATCTTCATTATAGCCCTGATCTGCTTTCCCATTGCCGTCATCCTAGTGCTAATCGACCCCGACCTACGCAAACGGGTGCTGCGCACAATGCTGACAACGGCCCTGCTCTTCATAGTGCTCAGCCTGTTTCTGCAGAGGCAGGCGAATGAACTCGAGACCGAAGGCGAGCCCTTCAACATCGGACAGCCGGGGGAGGGACTCGGCGCGGTCGAGCCTTTGCCCTTCGACGAGTTCAGTCCGGAGCGTGTTCCGCCCTGGGTCGCGTGGGGTCTAAGCCTTGCGCTGGGTCTCGTCGTCGCCGTCATTGTATACAGAATCGTGGATCATATCCGGCGGAACCGAGCCGAGGCTGGTCTACCGCTTGACCAGATCGCTCAGCAGGCCCGGTCGGCGATCGCCGAGATCGAGCAAGGGGGAGATCTCAGAAACACCATCCTGCGCTGCTACGCTGAGATGAGCCGCACTGTACGGGAGCAGCGCGGCCTGCGACGCGGCGCTACCGTGACAGCCCGGGAGTTCACCGACAATCTCATTCGCGCCGACCTGCCGCGCGAGCCAGTTCAGCGGCTGACCAGGCTCTTTGAGAGGGCGCGCTACGGCACAGGGGCACCGACCCGCGAGGAGGAAGAGGAAGCACTCGCCAGTTTACAGGCGATTGTCGATGCCTGTCAGGAGGGCGTCTGAGGCTATGGACCCAAGACTGAAGCGCATCTTGTTGATGGTCGCAATCCTCCTTGTGCTGGCGCTTCCATTGATGTTTATGCTTGAGGACTTTGTGAGAGACGCCATCGTGATACCGCTTGCGTATCAGGTCTGGTTCCTTGGTGTTATCCTAAATGCACTTCCCCAAGCGTGGCTTCTCGCCGTGGTTATTGCGCTGATGCTCTACCTAGGAGCCAAAAGCCTGCAGCGCGATCGCAGTACGGCTTGGCGACGGCAGACACGAAGGCACGAGACGGAAGGGAGCGTCAGCGAATGGAGCAAGCGGCTGCAGCTGGTCACAAGAGGAGCTTATTCCCAGCAACGCTTTAACCACCAGCTTGGCCAGCTGATGCTCCGTGTGCTCGCCCATGAGCAGCACCTGACGATGCGGGAAACGATCCGCGCATTGGAGGACGGTGGGCTCGACGTACCTCCAGAGCTCGAAGCATATCTCAAGGAAGCTGTCCGGCCGAGAAGACCGACCGAGGGAGGTCTGCTAGACCGGATCAAGTCAATAGTCCTGGGCAAGCAAACAAAGGAGTCCACTGTCCGCGACGTGGCGGCGAGGATTGATCCCGCGTTGCGATATGTGGAAACACAACTCAGAATGACGCAGGCGGAGGAGAGAGACTATGAGTGAGGACCGCACAATGGACGGTCGTGAAGCTACAATCAGCGATGTCGCCGTTAGCAGCCAGCGCATCATCCGGGAAGTAGAACGGGCTGTCGTCGGCAAGACTGAGGTGCTACGCAAGATACTCGCAGCCTGCCTCTCAACTGGCGGACACGTCCTCCTGGAGGATTATCCCGGCCTGGCGAAGACGCTTATCGCCAACAGTTTCGCCAGAGCACTGGGGCTCACCTTCAAGCGCATTCAGTTCACACCCGATCTGCTGCCCGGTGACATCACTGGCGGGTATATCTACGATCGCACGGAGGGGACTTTCCGGCTGCGCGAAGGCCCGCTGTTCGCTAACATTATCTTGGCTGACGAGATCAACAGAGCCTCCCCAAAGACACAATCAGCGCTCCTGGAGGCGATGCAAGAGTACCAGGTGACCCTCGAGGGAGAAACCCTGAAGCTCCCCGACCCCTTCATCGTCGTCGCGACCCAAAACCCCATTGAGTACGAGGGAACCTTTCCGCTGCCCGAAGCACAGCTCGACAGATTCATGATGAAGCTGGCCATCGGATATCCTTCGGGCGACGAGGAACAGGAGATTCTCCGGCGCCGCCGCGAGCGCCGTCAGGATGAGTTCTCCTTGAACGCAGTGACGAATGCCTCCGGCGTCATCGCGATGCGTCAGGTCATCGAGACCGTCCACGTGGACAGCGACGTCGAGCGGTACATGGTGGAGCTAGCCCGGGCGACCCGCCGCCACCGCCATGTCTCCGTTGGCGCAAGCCCGAGAGGGGCGCTGGCGCTGCTCAAACTCTCCCGCACGTGGGCGGCCATGGAGAGTCGAGACTACGTGGTGCCGGACGACGTCAAGCGGTTTGCCCACGCCGCTCTCACCCATCGCCTCATTCTGGAACCCGATCTGTGGACAGATCGGCGGGCTGCCGGTGATGTGGTCAGCGAGCTGGTCCGCACGGTTCCAGTTCCGGTGCTCCAGGAGACTGCCGGGTGAGTGTGAGGCGTAGCCTCGTCGTCAGTATCGTCGCCTATGCCTTGATCCTGGTCGGTCTCGGCTCTCTCAACAGCGCGCTGATTGCTGCAGCTGTACCGCTCGTGCTTTATCTAGGGGTGGTCCTGCTACACCGTCCCAGTCCATTACGCTTGGATGCATCCCGCACGCTAAGTGACAACTACGTGGCCCCAGAGACTGTGGTAGAGGTGCAGCTAACCGTCAAGAACACGGGTCCTTCCGTTGACGAGGTGGATATCAGGGACGAGATCCCCGCCGGCCTTGAAACCACGGGCGACACCAGCGCCATCGTCTCATTGCCCTCCGGCGCAAGCTACACGTTGACGTACACCGTCAAGGGCTCGCGCGGCGCCTATCGCTTCCGAGGCGTGCACGTCGCAGGGCGGGAGCACTTCGGGCTTTTTCAGCAGCAGCAACGCCTGGGTCTGATCAGCAAGCTGTCAGTACTTCCCAGAAGCCCCGCGATGCGGACGGTGATGATTCGCCCTCTGCGGACGCGAGGATTTGCGGGTCCGATCCCATCTCGACAAGGGGGATCCGGGACCGATTTCTACGGTGTGCGCGGTTACGAGCCAGGCGATCCGCTCCGATGGATCAACTGGCGTCTGAGTGCGCGGCATCCTCGCGAGCTCTTCACCAACGAGTTCGAGCGCGAGCGCATTGCCGATGTCGGCCTTATTCTGGACGCCCGCGAACGCAACGATGTCACCGTGGATGGGGAATCGCTCTTCGAGTATTCGGTCGAGGCCACGGCAGCCTTGGCGGAGACTTTTCTCGGCGAGGGCAACCGTGTCGGACTCTTGATCTACGGCCGGGGGCTCGAACGAACCTTTCCGGGCTATGGGAAGCACCAGCGGCAGCGCATTCTCCGGTCGCTCGCGCAGGCACAGGTCGGCGACAGCCTAGTTTTTGACAGCCTAGACTATCTTCCGACCCGGTTCTTCCCCGCCAAATCGCAGATCGTGTTGATCAGTCCACTCTGCGAGGATGATCCGCCGGTGCTCACAAGGCTTCGGGCACACGGCTATCAGATCCTCGTTGTCAGCCCCAACCCCGTGGAATTTGAGGCGCAGGCGCTGCCTCCTGGCGATGTCCGAGAGCTAGCAGCCCGCATAGCACGGGCGGAGCGCAACCTGTGGATACACCAGCTTCGCCGTGTGGGCATCTCGGTGGCGAGCTGGCGGGTGGATCAGTCGCTCGACGTGACGATCCACGCAGCACTAAAGACGCAGATTCGCCAGGCGTGGCGACATTGAGAAAGGCGAAGCTTGGCCGGCGCGCGCTTCGGCGTCAGAGACATCGCTCAGGGCTGGGAGGTATGTGACCCGTGAACGACTGGACGTCCGTGAACGCAAGACTGAAGCTATCCATCCTCATTGCCGCCACCGTTGTGGGAGCAGCCCTGGCCATAAGCTTTGGGCTCCAGAGCAGGTGGAACTGGAGCGCAGCAGCGCTTGCCCTGACGGGAATCACCCTTGCCGGTCAGCAAGGCGGTTGGTACCCACGCATCGGAGGCCTTGTCTTCGTCGCGTCTGCGGCCTTCGTTGTGGTGGCCCTCTGGCGCGGCGGACTGAATCTGTGGCCGTTGCTGGCCACGGCTGCGGCCCTGGTGCACTGGGACCTAGATCACTTCCAGCGACGGCTCGTCGTTGTGGACCACGTGGAGGAAGCACCGGAGCTCATCACCCAGCATCTCCGGAGATTGCTTACCACAGTGGGGTTGGGCCTTGGCTTGGGGATTACGGCGCTGGTGGTCAGAGTCGACTACGGCATCGGGGTGACGCTACTGTTGAGCGTGTTCGTCGCGATCGGGCTCACCCAGGCCATTAGGCTCCTGAGGACAGAGAGCGACTAGCCCCACAAAGAGCGAAGTCACCGCGAAATGCGGTCGAAGTGGGGTCGGAGCATAGCGTACGTGCCGTTGAGTGTCTGAGGTATGACCCGCGTCTGACCGATCACCGTCATGTAGTTCGCGTCACCTTCCCACCGCGGCACAACGTGCATATGAATGTGCTCCTCGATCCCGGCACCAGCGGCGCTCCCCTCATTGACCCCCACGTTGTACCCGTCTGGCCCCTGGACCTCTCCAAGAATGCGTTCGGCCTCTTGAACGAGCTGGATCATCTCCAGCAAGACCGACGCCTCCAGGTCCTGCAGAGAGCTCACGTGCGCGTACGGCACCACCATCAAGTGGCCATTGCTGTATGGATAACGATTAAGAACCACGAAACAGTGCTCACCACGATAGAGCACGTGTTCCTCCGCATCGTCCGCAGCGATCTTATGACAGAACACACATCCTTCCACGACTCTATGTTCTCCTCGAAGGTAAGGCATACGCCAGGGAGCCCAGATCCGCCTCATCGCTGGTGTGCCGCGCCGCATACGTTCACACGTCCTCCTCGCTCAGCAGGCCTGCGCCGACAGCGAGCTGCTGCATCTCCCGTGTAATCGCCTCTCGTCTGGCTGATTGAACTGTGAGCATCAGATTATCAGTGAGCTCGTCGGCGTTCTGAGTGGCGGACTCCATCAGCTGATATCGCGCGACGTGCTCGGTGACAGTCGCTTCAAGCAACAGATCATAGAGCGCGGTGGCGGTCCACTGCTCAACGATGTACACGTAGAGCCGGACCGGATCTGTCTCTACGATGACGTCCTCGGGCCTAGCACATATGCCCTGGCTATCCTCTGCTAAAGACTCGTCAGCGAAGTCCGGCATCTCAGGCGGGATCAGTCGCGTAACCCTCGGTTCGTAGGCGCCTGCGCCCGCCTCCGCATTGTAGAGAACATCGACGGCGTCTACCTCGTAAGCCTCGTACCGTTGTAGCCACGTGCTGACGAGCTCATACGCAAGCGCATAGGAGGGCAATGCGGTCACCGATAAACTCTGCGTCCAAGTCATCTCGTGGCCCGCTCGTCGCAACTCGCGGATCATCCGCGACCCCAGTACCGCAAGCTCGATCGCGACGCCTGAGGGTTGCTCGGACAGCAACTGCTGAAGTCGTTCCACAGCCACGGTGTTGTAACGACCGCACAATCCGCGCTCGCTGCCCAGCACAAGAAGTATCTGGCGGTCGGCCTGGCGCCTCCTCGGACGCTTCGCGCCGAAGGGAAGCAGGGGCGTCCCGCCAGTACGGCTGACATGGGGTAGCACACACGGGAGAAGACGCAGCAGGCGTCGCGTGTAGCTGGACAGACCCGCGCGTTGGCTGCGAGCCATCTGCCAACTACCCAGAGAGATCGTCCGCAGAGCCGCGAGGATCGGTTTCACCTTCCGGATGTTGTCGAGCCGATCTTCCGCTTTCTTGAGTTCGTAACTCACGTCAAAGCCTTGACAAACGAGAGCTAGTACGTCTCAAAACGCTCGAGATCCCATACGAAAATGACGGCGTATCCCACCTCTGTCGTAGTCGTAGCCTTGCTCGTAGAACGCAACTTGCCCTCCTCAACCAGCTCCTCGCTCACCTCAACCTGCGTCCGGCAGGTCCGATGGATGATCTCGATCACGTCGTCGACGCGCTCAGCCTCAGTCGCAATAAACATCATCTTCTGAGCTTGCCGCAGCATGCCACCCCGGCTCTCGGAGAACGTGGCCCCATAGCCTGCCCCAATCAGCTTGTCCAGCACCCGATCTGCTTGATCTCGCGATACGACGGCCATCACCATCTTCCTAGTCATCAAGCCCCCTCCCGGTGCCAGGAAGCTCTGAAGGCCTCAATAGCCTCCTCGAACACGCCACGGAACTCATCGGTGATCTCGCCTGTACGATTGAGCTGAGACATCACCGTAGGATGTTCAGCCTTGAAGTGAGCAAGAAACGCTCTCTCGAACGCACGAATATCCTCGCTAGGCACGTCGTCCAGATAGCCCGCGCTGGCGGCCAATAGCATCAGAATCTGTTCTCCCTGAGAGAGCGGCTGATGAGGCGGTTGCGTCAACAGGCGCTGCCACTTCTCCCCCCGCCGGATCTGCTGCTGGGTCGCCTCATCAACCTCAGTCCCGAACCGCGCAAACCGGCGGACCTCCTCATATTGCGCAAGCTCCAATCGCAAATCAGACGCCATCTCCCGTATTCCAGACGGTTGCGCCGCGCCCCCTACGCGGGATACCGAGCGCCCCGCATCGACGGCGGGCTTGATACCCTGATTGAACAGATCAACATCCAGGATGATCTGGCCATCGGTGATGGAGATCAGATTCGTGGGGATGTAGGTCGCGAGGTTGCCCTGTTGTATTTCGGCAATCGGAAGAGCAGTGAGCGAACCGTCCCCCGCCTCCTCATTGAGTTTGCATGCGCGCTCAAGCAGGCGCGAATGAAGGTAAAAGACGTCTCCCGGATATCCTTCCCGGCCCGGTGGACGACGCAATAGCAGGCTCAGCTCGCGATAGGCCTTAGCGTGTTTAGTCAGATCGTCATAGACGATGAGGACGTCGCGACCCTCCAACATGAAGAACTCCGCCATCGTGCACGCAGCGTACGGAGCAAGGTATCGGAGCGCTGGTGGATCGTCAGCGCTGGCCATCACGACTATGGTGTGCGCCATCGCTTCGTGTTCGCGCAAGGTTTCGATAGTAGCCAGTACAGAGGACTTCTTCTGACCGATCGCAACGTACACGCAGACGACGTTATGATCACGTTGATTCAGAATCGTGTCCAGGGCGAGCGTCGTCTTTCCCGTCTGCCTGTCCCCCAAGATCAGCTCTCGCTGACCGCGTCCTATCGGAATAAGAGCATCAATCATCTTCCAGCCTGTCAGAAGCGGCTCCTCAACCGGGGCTCGCTCCACGATACCCGGTGCATCCCGTTCCGTGTACCAGGCCTCCGTCCCCTCGACAGGCCCTCGATCGTCGAGCGGAATGCCCAACGGATTGACAACGCGACCCATCAGATTGTGGCCAACGGGAACCCGTAACCGTGCCCCAGTAGCCGTGACAAGATCCCCACCCTGTATCCCTGCGCTGGGTCCCAGAAGAATGACATCCAACGTATCTCGCTCGAGATCGAGCACCATACCCTGAACGCTCGTTGGAAATGTCACCAGCTCGTTCGTGCGAGTCTGAGGAAGCCCCGACAGCGTGACAACACCGCTACCCACGTGCTGCACTGTCCCCACCTCGTGCAGGCGGACCTCGGGGCTGATCGTATCGATGTGCTGATCCAGCTCCCGAACAAGGTCACCGATCCTGGGGCGGATGCGCGTCACGCCCGTCAGCGCGGCAACTTCACTGCTGATCCGTCGCACAACGCTGATGTCGCCGCCCTCACGCACGTGTGGCGGCTCTCGTGCCTCCTCAGCTTCGTCCCTCAAGAGACGCAGCAACGTCTGAATATCAGGTTTGACCTGGCGCTCCTCACTCATTCTCGAGCCGCTCTCCCAGCGCGTCGATAACCGTGTCGCGAAGCTCGTCAAGGCGGCCCGCGATGGTATTGTCCATCACCAAATCGCCCAGCCGCACCTGCATGCCCAGACCCAGGTCGGGTTCGACCTTCAGATCGATATTCACATCGCGATCGGCGAGGGCTGAGAAGGTGCGCACAACCAAACCCTGCTGCTCGGGCGACAGAGTCTGGGCTGTGCGAACCACCACCGTCGGCGTGCGTTCCCCCAGCGACCGGCGCAGCACCTCGACACGTCGCATGTCGCTCTGACCCAACTCCCAGACACTATCACATAGTTGCTGCACCATAGAGTCATGAACTTCGTCGGGCGCCACTCTCCCGATCACCAGTCCGCTCACGCCCAGCACGGCCTCCAGCAGGTCATCGTGGAACTCCTCGACGGCTTGGCGCTTGACCCGGTAGGCATCCATCTGCGCCTCCGTCAGGATCCGTTCAACCTCAGCCTGGGCCTCCTGTATCAGGGCAGCGCGTTCGACTTCCGCCTGGTTCCTCGCTCGGCTGATGACGGTCTCGGCTTCCTCCTCGGCGGAGGACAACCGTGACTCCAGCTCAGCTCTTAGCTCTTCCACCTCCTCGCGGTTATGCTCAAGTTGCTCCATCTTACGATCCCGCTCGGCCGCTCGCTCCCGCCACGACCCAGGACGATCCTCCGTGGGGACTCGACCGGATCGACGATCGGGCGCTACCGCTGTCCGGCGACTACACGGCACCGGCGTCGGGGGCGGCCGTTCGGGC
>CAZPJP010000022.1:21859-38362 GCA_964586915.1 uncultured Anaerolineales bacterium | reverse complement strand
AGGTGAAGCCCAGCGCGCCTTCAGCCGCGTCGCTCGCGCGCCCTCAGGTCGGCTGGCGACCACCGGCGCGCAGGATCTTATCGCCGCTCATGCCGATAAACGTCGGCAGCTGCTAAATCACTACCTGTACGTCGAGGCGCGCAAGGCCGAAGAGCTGGTCGCCAAAATGCGCAAGCAGGCCACTAGGCTGCAAAAGAAGAGCACCCGCGAGGCGGTTGCCAGCCCGTACATCGACGAGGTCTACTTCTATCTCGTGGAGGATTGTGGCGCTGTGGAGTCGCTGACGCTGGGCGGCAAGATTGATATGCAACATCGCTGCATGTCTCTCAGCACCTATCCTGTTTTCCAGGAGAACGCTGAGGCAGGTGAGTATGAGGCATTCCTCTGGACGACTGCTTCAGCCTCAGGGTTGACTTTCTTCCCGAATCAGAGCTACTCGGATGAGAAGTACCGCACGCTTCTTCAGACCTTCGAGTTCCGCCAGGCCTTGTCGCAGGCTATCGATCGTGACACCCTTAACGATATCGTCTGGCTGGGGCAAGCCATTCCGCGTACCATCAGTGTCGTCCGAGACTCCGCGTTGTATCAGCCGGACCTTGAGAACATCTACGGCGAGTACGATCTTGAGCTGGCTGAGTCACTTCTCGACGAGGTTGGCCTGCCGGTGGGCCCGGACGGTATGCGGACCTTTGAGGACGGCTCAGAGCTGATCCTAGTGATAGAGGGCAATGCTCAGTCAGGACAAGCCACGCTCGATGCGATCGAGCTCGTCGCGGAGAACTGGCGCTCCATCGGCCTCAACGTCTCCGTTGAGTTCTCGACTCGCGATGTCTACTGGCCCAAGGCGTGCGCCAACGAGGTGATGATTGCCACGTGGAGTACGGATCGCGGCCTCGTGCCGATGATTGATCCTATCTATCAGTTCCCCTTCGACGAGCGCTCGTGGATGGCGCCCTCCTATGGCACCTGGTACAAGACGGCTGGCGAGGAGGGAGAGGAGCCGATCACGGGTCTGAAGGAGTTGATGGACCTGTACGATGAGTACAAGGTCACGGTCGATCCAGACGCCCAGCTGGACATCGCGAAAGAGATCGTGCGTAGGACAACTACCGAACTCAACGTGATTCAGACCTGCGGTATGGCGCCAGGTCCCGTTGTTGTCAAGAATGGCTTTCACAATGTACCCAAGGACCACACGTCGGATTGATTGATCATGACCCCGGGTACCCTCGATCCGTGCCACTTCTGGATTGAGCCGTAGCAGTTGCTTTTGCTGTAAAGGGTCTGCGCGCTCGCACTGTGGTGGGGTGCGCAGACCCTGCCATCAAGCACTTCGGAGTGTAAGGGGGTTGCTCTTATGCTGGCCTATACGCTCAGACGGATTGCCCAGATGATCCCGATGCTATTTCTGGTCTCCGTCATCACCTTTGTCATCATCCAGTTACCGCCCGGGGACTATTTCACCACGCTTCAGGCTGAGTTAGCAGAGACCGGCGGTGGCCAGGACAAGGAGATCATCAAGAAACTGCAAGAGATCTACGGCTTGGATAAACCGCTTCATATCCAGTACCTGCGATGGATCTCCGGTTGGGCACGGCTCGACTTCGGCTATTCTCTCGGGTGGGGTGCTCCTGTCTGGAACATCGTGGCTAGCAAGCTGGCGTTTACCATTTTTCTGGGAGTTCTGTCGCTCATCTTTATGGTGTTGGTATCCTTGCCGATCGGCATCTACTCGGCCACGCATCAGTATTCGGTTGGCGACCATCTTTTCTCCGCGATCGGCTTCCTCGGGCTCTGCCTGCCGGGCTTCCTTGTGGCGCTGATCTGGATGTTCCTGGGGATTATCATCCTCCGCATTGACGTTGGTGGACTCCTGTCTCGAGAGCTGCAGAACGCACCCTGGAACACGGCCAAGGTCCTGGATTACATCCAGCATCTTCTGCCAGCTGTCTTTGTCCTCGGTCTATCTAGCACAGCGCAGCTTCAGCGCATTATGCGTAGTAGCCTGCTCGATGTCCTCGGCCAGCAGCATATCGTCACCGCGCGAGCAAAGGGTCTCAGAGAGCAGAGGGTCATCCGAAAGTACGCTGTTAGGGTGGCGATCAACCCACTCATCAGTGTTATGGCTCTGGAGGTCCCCAAGATCATCAATCAGTCGGCGCTTGTGGGCATCGTTATGATGTTACCCACCCTTGGCCCGATCTTCCTGCGTGCGTTGCAGACACAGGATATCTACCTATCGGGGACGGTCCTGTTGCTTACCACCGCTCTCTTGATGATCTCAAACCTGGTGGCGGATATCATCCTTGCCTGGGTCGATCCCCGAATCATATACACGTAGGCTGACAGATATGCGGCTCAGCTGGAGATAAAGATATGCTCATCAAGGATTCAGCAGCACAATCTGATAGGCTATTCGAGCTCTACGAAGAGAAGGTCAGGACTGGCCTGGAGTTTGAGGAGGAACCCGCTGTCGATCCCAGGACAGGTAAACCTCTGCAAGAGGTCTATGGTGCCTCGCAGTGGCGGTTGATGTTGCGTAAGTTCATCCGCAATCGCGCGGCTGTGGCTGGGGGTATCATCATCGCACTCTTCTACCTCGCGGCGCTTTTCGCTGACTTCCTAGCACCCTATACTCTGACCACGCGCTTCACCAAGCACATCTATATGCCACCGCAGGTGGTGCGCTTCTTGAACGAGGGCCGATTGGAGCCGTACGTCTATGATCTTCAACAGGAGTTCGATGAAAACCTGCGGCGTACGTATCGGCGGGCTCCAGACCAGAAGACAGTGATCCGCTTCTTCGCAAGAGGCGAACCCTATCGGCTCTTTGGCGTGATTCCGGCGAAAGTGCATCTCTTTCAGGGCGCCGACGGCAGGCCAGTGGCGTTACTGGGCACGGATCGTCAAGGTCGCGATATGTTCTCACGCATCCTGATCGGTAGTCAGATCTCCCTGACCATTGGCCTTGTTGGTGTGGCCTTGAGTCTCAGCCTGGGAGCCGTTCTCGGCATCGTATCTGGCTACTATAGCGGCACCGTTGACAACGTGATTCAGCGCGTGATCGAGCTGATCCGCTCCTTCCCATCGATTCCGCTCTGGATGGCTCTATCAGCAGCGATTCCCATGAGCTGGACGGTCCTGCAGACTTATTTCGCCATTAGCCTTATTCTCTCTCTGATTGGCTGGACGTGGCTGGCACGGCAGTTGCGTGGCAAAGTTCTGGCACTGCGAAACGAGGACTTCGTGATGGCGGCAAAGCTTGCTGGAGCCAGCGATGCTTGGATTATCTTCCGCCACCTCGTGCCCGCTACACTGGGTCATATCGTGGTCATCTCGACGTTGGCGATGCCCGCGATGATTCTGGCCGAAACCTCGTTGAGCTATCTCGGACTGGGACTGCGCCCGCCGGTGACCAGCTGGGGCGTGCTGATTAAGGAATCCCAGAACTATCAATCCCTGGCGCTCTATCCGTGGGTCTTCAGCCCGGCCTTGGTGATTGCTGCCTGCATCCTGGCTTTCAGTTATCTCGGCGACGGCTTGCGTGATGCGGTCGATCCCTACACAATCTGAGGAAATGAGACGGAGATATGGACACGAACACCCACGCGCAGAACGGACGCATGCTGCTCAAGGTCGAGGACCTTAAGACATACTTCCACACTATGGATGGCGTGGTCCGCGCCGTGGACGGTGTTTCACTGATGATCAAGCCGGGAGAGACTTTGGGTCTGGTCGGTGAGTCCGGCTGCGGCAAGAGTGTCACCTCTTTATCCGTCTTGCGTCTGTTGCCACGCAAGACTAGTGAGATCGCAAGCGGCAGGGTCCTCTTTTGGCGTGACGGCGGCGACGAGCCCGTTGATCTGACAACCGTCGATGCCGACGGCGATCTCATCCGTAGCATACGCGGGAACGAGATCGCCATGATCTTTCAGGAGCCGCTGACGTCGCTGTCGCCGGTGCATACCGTGGGCAGCCAGATTGCGGAGGCTGTGGAGCTCCATCAAGGGGTATCGAAGTTGGAGGCGCGAGAACGGGCGATCGAGATGCTGGAGCAGGTTGGGATCGCTACGCCCCGCAGGCTCTACGATGCGTATCCACATCAGTTTTCAGGCGGTATGCGCCAGCGGGCTATGATTGCGATGGCGCTCTCCTGTAATCCCTCCCTCTTGATTGCGGATGAACCGACCACTGCGCTCGACGTGACAATTCAGGCTCAGATCCTGGAGCTGATGAAAGGATTGCAGCACAAGTTTGGCATGGCCATCCTGATTATCACTCACAATTTAGGCGTGATCGCCGAGATGTCCGATCGCGTAGCTGTCATGTATATGGGCAAGATCGTGGAGCAGGGCGACGTGCGCACAATCTTCCACACCCCTCTCCATCCCTATACCGTGGGCTTGATGCGCTCGATTCCTCATCTTGGACGCCGGGTTAAGGCACGTCTGACGCCGATCCCGGGTAGTGTGCCCGATCCATATTCGATCCCCACAGGCTGTGCGTTTCTCCCCCGGTGCCCGGCGCCTAAGCGGGATGCTTGTTACAAGGATGTGTCCTTGCTGGAGGTGGAGCCGGGCCACCCAGTCCGCTGTACGCTGTATCAATGACCCGATTATCGCTAGATCCATGGAAGGTACTGAGAACCTATGGAGCTCACAGAGGCTCGTCCCACAGAATCTCGTGTTCTGCTAGAGGTTAAGAATCTGAAGAAGTACTTCCCCATCCGCCGCGGTCTGTTACGGAAGGTGGTCGCCCACACGCGGGCTGTCGACGGTGTAAGTTTCGCGATTCGTGAAGGCGAGACACTAGGCTTGGTGGGCGAGTCGGGTTGCGGCAAGACCACGACCGGACGTGTGATCCTCCGCGCCTACGAACCCACGGCGGGAGAGGTCTGGTATCGCAGGAACGGTGAGATGATCAATTTGTTCGAGCTTTCCCGAAGTGAGATGAAGCCATACCGCCGTGAGATGCAGATCATCTTTCAAGATCCGTTCTCGTCTCTGAACCCGCGGATGACCGTGATGGACATTGTGAGTGAGCCCCTCCGGATCCATGGGGTAGCTAGAGGTGCGGAGCTCCAGACCATCGTGCGGGAGCTCTTGGAGGCAGTTGGGCTCAAGGCCCAGCATATGAGTCGCTATCCTTATGCTTTCAGCGGTGGGCAGCGGCAGCGCATCGGCATTGCCCGGGCCCTGGCGCTGCGCCCCAAGCTAATCGTGTGCGATGAGCCTGTCTCAGCTCTGGATGTCTCGATTCAGGCCCAGGTTCTTAACATCCTCGAGGATCTGCAGAAGACTTACAATCTGACCTATCTCTTCATCGCCCACGATCTCTCAGTCGTGGAGCACATTAGCAACCGAGTTGCCGTGATGTACCTTGGCAGCCTGGTAGAGTTGGCCTCGGCCGACGATCTCTATGAGAGCCCCCTTCATCCCTACACGGAAGCGCTGCTCTCCGCCGTACCACGGACCGATCCGGACCATGTTTCGGAGCGCATTGTGCTGCCCGGTGATGTTCCAGATCCGTCGAACCCTCCTTCTGGGTGCAAGTTCCACCCTCGCTGTCGCTATGCCCGTGACGTTTGCAGCGCTGCGGAGCCTGCCTGGCGGGAAGCGGTGACAGATCACTGGGTTGCGTGCCACCGTGTGGATGAACTGCAGTTGACGGGCATCGCCTATGGCTGATGCCTGTGTCCCTGACGAGCCTGTAGGGCATAGGTATCCTGAGGAGGTCGATCTTGGCAGTCGGGATAGCGCGCTGTGGCACATTCAGCTGGTTCTACACAGCCTTCAAAGTCGTCCATCCGTGCACCACAAACCATCCCATCCCCCATCGGTCGGAGCGCCAGTGGCCCTCGAACCGCACCGGCTCCCAGACGGGCGGTGGCTTGGTGCCATCGGCTACCTCCGTCCACGCCCAATCTTTGCCGTCCCAGATGGCATAGCCGCCCCGGTGCCAGCCGGGCAAGCGCACGCCGACCGTCGTTGTGAGTCCTCTCGAGGCGGCGAGATCTCTCACGGATGTGTTGATCGGGCCTGCTGTGGCGAGCTCGGGCAACCACGCCTGTAGCACGCCGAGGGGATAGCCGACCAGGTGTCGCTCCCACGCCAGACGCTGCGCTTGCGACGCGGGGGCCGCATAGCCCGTGGCGAAGTCGAACGCCATCTGACGCGCGCTCCCGGCGCGCGCCAGCGTCGCGGCCTCGGCCAACATCGCTGGTCGGTTGGCGCCCAAGCCGTCCAGCGCGCCGGCCTGGATGAGGTGCGTGACCTCCTTCGGCTGGAGACCGACCCGCATCAGCACGTCCTGCAGATAGGCGAATGCTCCTCCCCTACGCGCGCGGACCAGGTCTGCAACCGCCTGACGGCGAAGGTCGCGGATCAGCCCCAGCCCGAGCCAGAGCATAGGCTTGCTCCCGTTGGGTCTCGGGAGATCCGCAGTCTCGCCCTCCCAGGTCAACATCACGTTAGCATGGCTGTGGTTCACGTGGGGAAGGCGAATCTCAATACCGAGCCGGATCGCCTCGGCCATGTAAATGGCGGGATGATGGTAGCCACCGTAGTTCCGTAACCGCGCCCAGAAGAAGGCCGCCGGATAGTGCGCCTTCATATAGGCGGAGCGGTAGCTGACGTCGGCGTAGGCCGTGGCGTGGCCCTGGTTGAACCCGTACCCGGAGAAGGCCGACACTTGCTGCCAGAGCTGCTCGGCCTGCTCCTGGCTCATGTTGGGTCCCCCGGGACGCTGGCAGCCCTCGATAAAGGCGGACGCCAGGCTGCGCATCTCGTCCGGCGCCATCTTGCTCATCCCGCGTCGGATGTGGTCGGCCTGCGCCCACGAGAGGCCGGCGGTCTCGGTCGCAACGCGCAGCACCTGCTCCTGGAAGATCAGGACACCCTTGGTCGGCGCCAGGATTGGCTCCAGCGACGGATGCTGGTACTGCGTCGGCGCCTTCCCACGGTAGCGTCGCACGAAGACGTCGGCTTGACCGCCGGTTGCCGGGCCCGGTTTGAAGAAGGCGTTGGCGACCGCGAGATCCTGAACGGAGCGCGCCTGGAGCTTGCGCAGCGTGCGGCGCGCCCCGATGGAGTCACACTGGAAGACGCCGACGGTGTCGCCGCGCATCAGGAGCTCCGCCGTCAGAGCGTCATCGGTCGGGATGTCGTCGAGGCGGAAGAGGCGCGCCTCCGTTGCCTTCGGACTCTGCCCGGTCGTGTTCCCCTCCCGCTCCCGCGTCTGCGCGGCTCGAACCTGTTCGGCCGCGTCCGCCAGCACCGTCAGCGCGCGAATGCCCAGTAGGTCGAGCTTGGGCAATCCAATGGCCTCGCAATCGCCGTGGTCGAACTGCGTCGTCAGGTAGCCCTTGGGCGCCATCTGAACTGGTACCAGGTCGGTGAGGGGGCCAGGGGTGATCACCAGCCCCCCGGCGTGGATGCTCAGATGGTGTGGGAAGCCCGAGATGCCGTAGGCTGCGCGGGCCACCTCCTGAAGCCAGGGATCGGAGAGCGTGGTCAGGAGATCCGCAAGGTCCCGCTGCTTCTGCGCGGGGTGGGTGCGGCGGGGGAGCTCTGCCAGCAGCTTCCGCGTCTGTCGATCGTCGAGCCCGTAGGCTTTGGCTGTCTCGCGGGCGGCGGATCGGAGCCGGAGGGTGCTCATCGCCCCGACCAGGGCGACGCGGTCGGCGCCATAGGTGTCCCGGATGTAGGCCAGCACCTCGTCGCGGCGGCGGCTGCAGAAGTCCAGATCGATGTCCGGGGGATCGGCGCGTCCCGGGCTGAGGAAGCGCTCGAAGAGCAATCCGTGGGCGATGGGATCGACGGTCGTGATGCCCAGCGCGTAGGCGATCAGCGAGTTCGCTACGCTGCCGCGGGTGCTGACCGGGATGTCGTGGTCGCGCGCGTGGCGGACGATGTCGGCAACGACCAGAAAGAGCGGACTGTAGCCGCTGTTCGCGATTGTCGCCAGCTCACGGTCCAGACGCTTGCGGACCGCCGTCGACAAGGGTGCGCCGTAGCGACGCACAACGCCAGATTCTGCCTGCCTCTGTAGCGCGGATTCCGGTGTTTCACCTGGTTCAAGGTCGAGGGCCGGCCAATGGAGCCGCCCGTCGGGCAGGGCCGGACTGCAGCGCTCGGCGATCTCCTGTGCGTGCACCAATGCCTCCGGATAATCGGAGAAGCGCCGAGTCATCTCCTCGGGATCCAGCCAGTGCAGATCGATCCCTCGATGACCGCCGTCCGGCAGCGCATCGGGCGGTACATCGCCCAAGCCACAGTTGCGGTCGATAGCGGTGAGCAACTGAAGACGAGGTTTATCTTGCCGGCGGAGCGTGTGTACGGGTTGCACAGCGACGGTGCGCAGACCCAGGATCTGCGCCTTGGCGGCTAGCTGCGCGGCGGCGCGATAGTCTTCGTGTGTATTGAGCTCCAGACTGGCGTAGATCTGCTCCGGGTCATAGATGGCGCAGAGCCTGCCGAGGAAGCGATGGGCGGCGCGATCGTAGTGGGCCGCTGCCCCCGGCTGAAGACAGCGATAGACGAACCCACGACGCCCTCCCGTCAGGCAGATCAGGCCGTCGGCGTGGTCTGCAAGGTCGTCCAGCATGAGCCCGTGCAGCGCACGCGCCTCACGGTCGTCGTGGGCCTGGACGAGCGCCGAGATCTGACAGAGCGAGCGGTAGCCCACGGCATCCCGCGCCAAGAGCACCAGGGTGCCTGGGTCTGTATTGGTAAGCGCGGGGAGGTCGGCGGGCCATGCGACGGTCACGGTCATACCGGTGATGGGCTGGATCCCCTGCTGTTGGCACGCCCGGCTGAAGGCCACGGCGCCGTAGAGCACGTTTGTGTCCGTGAGGGCCAAGTGGGTCATCCCCTCGGTCGCTGCACGCTGCGCCAGGGCCTCCGGCGAGGCCGTGGCCCCCAGCAACGTGTAATACGAGTGAACGCGCAGATGCGGAATAGCCTGTGCCATCGTGGCCGTTTCCCCGTGTGTCTCAGGCGGTGGCGCTGTGTGCCTGGCTTTCCGCCCGATTCGGCGTCCTGAACCATCAGCCTGAACCATCAGCCTGAACCATCAGGGTAAGTGTACCCTATTTCCGAGTTTGGGCATACACTGACGCTCTCAAACCTCCAACTAGGGCGCGGCCGTCTCGCCCGCGGGCCATAGCTTCCCGGAAGGCGTCACGTCGGCGGCTTCTGCGTAAATCGCTGGCTGGAGTATAATCTGGCCGAACCTTGATCAGGGGCCGCGGACACGATGGCCTGCATCGACCCGCTGGGTTTCCCGGATCGGAGATCACCGATTTGAAGATCAGACAACGCTCTGTGCCACTGTGGAGCGGGCTGCGCGGCAAGATCATCGGCTGGTTTCTCGTCCCCACAGCCATTATCCTGGGCGCCGTCGCGGCCCTGACCTTTACCGCGTCGCGCCAGGTGACCGCGGAGCTGGCCGCTACGCGCACTCAGGACCGCGCTCAACTGCTCGCCGGTCAGCTTTCAGCGGATCTCTCCATCTACGAGCAGCGGCTTGGCGCGGTAGTCTCCGAGCTCTACGATCACCCGCTCGCGGCGCTCGGGGATGCGGTCGGCAGTCGCTGGCCGGTGGGCGACCTGCAGGTCTTCGATGCGGGTGTGTTGGTGCTCGATCCCGATGGCGCCGTCGTGGGTGCCACGGCGGGATTGACGGAGATGGTGGGTCGGCGATTCCCCGGGCCGGGCGCTGGCGCGAACCTCGCGCTGGAGACCGTGCCTGGGGTAGCGGAGCACCTGGGTCTCACCAACATCCTCTTCGATGCGGTGCCGGGAATGGACGTGATCGCGCTTGTCCAGGCGTTCAGAAATCTGGACAACGAGCCGCGCGGCTTTGTGGTGGGGCTGTTTCAGGCGGAGCGAACCGCGACCCGTGGCAGCACCTTCTACCGCCGTATCTGGGAGCTCTATATCGGGCGGCGGCTCTCGGCCGAGACGAGCGAGATCGCGTTCGTCGTGGATGGCAACGGCCACATCGTTTTTCATCCTGACACCTTTCTCATCGGCGAGGATTTCTCGGGCCATCAGGCGGTGCGCCTGGCGCTGCGAGGTGAGGTTGGGGCTGTGCGCGCGGAGGATCATGAGGGGAACGATGTCATCGCGGGTTATTCACCGGTGGCGCGAACCCCTTGGGTCTTGGTGACCGAGGAGGCGTGGTCCGCGATCACCCTAGCCAGCCGCCCCTACATTCGATTCATGTTGGGCCTGCTGGTGCTCGGCGCGGCGATCCCGGTGATCGCCGTTGCGCTGGGCGTCCGTCGAATTACGCGCCCGCTTGAGCGCCTGACGGAGGCCGCCGAGGCTGTAGCCGGGGGCGATTTCAGCCAGTCCATCGCTATTCACACCGGCGATGAGCTGGAGATGCTTGCGGAGCAGTTCAACACGATGGCGTTGGAGCTCCAAGCCTCCTATGCCAACCTGGAGCAGCGCGTGGCCGACCGGACTAGAGAGCTTGCGACGCTCAACGCCGTCGCGTCGGTCGTCAGCCGCTCGCTTGAGATCGACGAGGTTATGGAAGCCGCGCTCGGGCAGACCCTATCGGCCATGGATCTTGAAGCCGGGGCGGCGTTCCGGCTGGATGAGTCCGGGGAGACGCTGCGCCTGATGGCACACCACGGCTTTCCGGAGACCTTCATCGCCGAAGTGGAGTCCCTGCCGATTCGCGCGAGCCTGGCGGCACAGGCACGCGAGTCCGGTCTTCCTGTTATCCGGCCTGTGCGGGCGTATCCTCCCGGCCCACTCAGGCGTCTGCTCGAACTGGAGGGGATCACCTCGGTGATCAGCGTGCCGTTGCTGGCGAGGGATGAGTTACTGGGCGTCCTCAACCTTGTCTCCCGCACGGAGCGGACGTTGACGCAGGAGGAGCAGTCTCTGCTGGCCTCGATCGGTCAGCAGACGGGGCTGGCGCTCGAGAACGCCCGGCTCTACGAGGAGGCGGAGCGCACTGCGGCAGCGACGGAGCGCAATCGCTTGGCCCGCGAGCTGCACGACGCCGTGAGCCAGACGCTTTTCACGGCGAGCTTGATCGCCGACGTGCTTCCTCAGCTTTGGGAGCGCGATCCGAAGGCCGCCCGCGCCCAGTTGGACACGCTGGGCCGTCTCACGCGAGGTGCGATGGCGGAGATGCGTACCCTGCTTCTCGAGCTGCGACCGGCGGCGCTTCTCGAGACCGACCTGAGCACGCTTCTCGATCACCTGAGTCGGGCCGTTGCCGGGCGTGCGGATCTTGAGGTTGACCTTATGCTCGCGGAGGTCGCACCACCGCCACCGGAGATCAAGGTAGCGCTCTACCGCATTGCGCAGGAAGCGCTCAACAACGTGGTGAAGCACGCCCGGGCCGAGCGGATCACGGTGAGTTTGCACGAGCATGCCGCTCGCCGCGGTGCCGCTCATTGCGGTGCCGCGCCGGCTTTGGAGATTCACATCTGTGATGATGGGCGTGGATTTGATCCTGCCGACGTGCCGCCAGATCACTTCGGCTTGATGACTATGCGGGAGCGAGCCGAGGCGATCGGTGCGAGGCTGACAGTCGAGAGTGGTTTGGGGCAGGGAACCTGTGTATCCGTTGTCTGGACCGGCGAGCCCGCGTGTGACACGGCGAGCGCCTGATCATTGAATCGGAGAAGGAGGCAAGATGTCCGAAAGGAAACCCATTCGCGTGATGTTGGTCGATGATCACAAGATGGTAAGGAACGGTCTGCGAACCTTTTTACTCATCCACGACGATCTGGAGCTCGTCGCTGAAGCCGCGGATGGGCAGGAAGCGCTGGTCCTGTTCGAGCGCGCCGACCCTGACGTGATCCTTATGGATCTGAAGATGCCCCGGATGGATGGGGTGGAGGCGACCCGGGCGCTGATAGCCCGCGATCCCGGCCTCTGCATCATCGCGCTGACAAGCTTCAAGGACGAGGATCTGGTGACCGAGGCGCTTCGGGCTGGCGCCCGCGGCTACCTGCTCAAGGACATCAACGCCGACAGGCTCGCCGACGCCATCCGCGCCGCCCACCAGGGCAGCCCCGCCCTGGCGCCTGAGGCCGCGTGGGCGGTCTTCCAGGCGAGCCGCCACGGCGAAGCGATGGGCGATGACCTGACCGAGCGCGAGCGCGAGGTGTTGGCGCTGATGGTCGAGGGCCTCACGAATCCTGAGATCGCCGAGCGGCTGGTGATTGCTCTGTCGACGGTCAAGTCTCACGTGAGTAACATTCTCTCGAAGCTCCAGGTGAGCACGCGAACCGAGGCTGTCTCGTTAGCGTTGCGGACCGGCCTGGTGGACCGAGGAGGGACGCGATGAGCCGGATGGCGTCGACGCGGGCAGTGAGGATCGATGGCAGGCGCTGTTGGCGCGACGATGGGCGAGGGGGTCCTCTCGGCAGCGTCATAGGGATTCTCCTGCTCTTGCCGTTTGCGCTCACCTTAATCGTCGCGGGGTGTGGCTGGGTCCCGACGAAGCAGCCAGACCTGGGACCGGCTGAGATCACGACGCGGTTCTATCGCTGGTGCGTCGGCTATCCCGGCAACCCCACCGTGGATCGCGAGTATCGCAACAGTCCGTATCTCGCAGAGTCCTTCATCTCGGAGATCGATGAGACCGTCGCGTCGATGGCAGCCGGTGGGGCTGACCCTCTATTGCTGGCACAGGATGTGCCGGAGCGCTTCATCGTCGATGAAGCGCAGATCACGGGCGATGTAGCGACGGTGAGGGTGGACTTCTACTGGAGCGGGAACGACACGCCCGCGGGCCGCGAGGTCGCCCTCAGGCTGATCGATGGCGCCTGGAAGATCACTGGGGTGTCGGTCGCACCTTGAGCCCCCGGGCCTGGGCAGCGCTCTCCCTGACCTTTTGCACGTAGGACGCTCACTGTCGACGAGCATATGGCGTTGTGCTTGCACCGGATCCGTGAGACATGTGTTCCTATCCCCCGTGACTACCTGCCCATATGACCCGTCGCCAGTTCCCCCCATGGTTGGAGCCGGGTCTCCCTCGGTCGCCTGATGCGAATTCCAGGTGCCGCCCCTATACTGAGCTCGAATTTCGGGTCTCTGACGGGCGCCATCCCAGGCTGCCAAGGCCTTAGGATGCGGGTGTTCGTCCTGGTATCTCAAGCACAAGGACGGCAGCATGGACCGCCGTTGTTGGTTTTACACTGGGGTCTTGATTGTGGCGGCGATGGTGGCAGGCTGCGCGCCCCTCAACGGCGCGTTGGGCCGCGACCGTGCCTCTTCGGTCGGGGCGGACCTGGTCTTCGCGATCGCGTCTATGAAGTGCATGGACATAGCCGTCGACGGCGACCGGGAGTTTCGCGTGAACCTTGGTGTCCGCAATCGTGGTCAGGAGGCCTTCGCCGGTGACAAGCGCTTCGCCGGCCAGATGACGCTGCGATACGCAGAGAGCGGGGAGCTGCGAGCCAGCGCCGATGTGTTTGAGCTCCCGCCTCTGCAGGCCGGCGAGACTGTCTGGCCGCTATCGTGGCACGGCGAGCTTGCACCGGGCGTCTACAGCCTCTCCTGGGGTGCTGAGGGCTATGGAGAGGTGACATTCGAGTTCGATGTCGTGGAGCGAGCGGGATGCCTCTATCTTGAGTTCTAAGGGCTCAGCGGACGCGGGTGAACCCACTGCGTGCGCGACCAAGCGTGTCGAGACCGTAGAGCAGGAGGTTGCGAGTGCCGGCGTTGGAGCGCTGGCCCTCCGCCGCGGCGAGCGTCCGCAGCTTCTCGAGCATCTCGATATCGTCCGTCAGCCAGACCGCGAGCATGTCCTCGTAAGCTGCCTCTAGGTACGCTAGATGCGTCCCGAGCCTCGCCTCCGCTGTATCAAGGTCGTCTTGTCTCACGTCGTCCAGGGCGTAGAAGGCAACTTCACTGGTCCAGAGGCCTAGCGCGTGGCGGAGGACGAGATCCTCGGGCAGCTTCAGCCGCGCCGCGCCCTGAGAGAGCTCGCGCTCGAGAGTACGCGCCTGTGACGCCGCCGTGTCGACGTAGGTTGCTGTGGCCTGTCCGAGGAGATCGTCTTGTTCCTCGGGTATGGCTAGCTCCAGGATGACCCAATAGGTCTCACCGACCGCGAGGTCCGGCACGAAAATACGGATACCCGCTTCCTCGGCGTCTCCCGACGGGGCTAGCTCCCCGGCTTCGTCGGTCTCACCGGGCTGACTCAGCGCGGCCCGCGCGATGGGTTGGGCCACCTGGTCGTGGCCGAAGAGGTGGAGTATCGTGATATTGGGATCGATTTCCAGCGCCAAGCGGATGTCCTTGGCAGCCAGATGCTCCCTGCGGGCCAGCTCAGTGTTGAGAATCAGCCCGAGGTCCTCCGGATCGGCGACCGGTGTGAAGGTCCCGCCGGTGATGCCTGCCAGGGCGTCGAGCTCCCGGTTGTTGGCGTCGTCTCCGAAGGCGAAGGTCGAGACGCGAAAGCTGGCATTGTCGGCGGTGATCTCCTGCATCGCCGTCACGACGTTCTCGCGGATCGCCAACCATTCGATCACGCCGTCGGTGGGGTTGCCATCGGAGAAGAGAAAGACGTGGTTGATGGTCCCCGGCTCGGCCGTGCTCGCCAGTTCCTCAATGCCTGCCTGCAGGCCCAGATTGATGTCTGTGCCGCCGGCTGCATTGAGGCGGTTGAGGGCCTGATTGAGCGCGTTGAGTGTCAGGTCGTCGATCGTCGTCGCTGGCAGCACCGTCCGAGTCCGGACGTCGAAGTCGACGATACCGAGTGTGTCTTGTGGTCGCATCTCCTCAAAGAGCGCGCGAATGCCCACCCTCACCCCGTTGAGCTTGCGCCCCTCCATTGAGCCACTCGTGTCCACGACGAAGATGTAGTTGGCCGGTGGCGCTTCTGTGTCGAGGGCGGTTTGGTCGGAGAGGGCCTTGAGCGCGACCTCCAGGTAGTGCGTCGCTCTGGGGTCCCGCTTCTCACTCAGCGGGATCTCGGTGATGCCGTAGCGAAGCGCGAGGGTATGGCCATCGTCGGCCTCGGCGCCTTGCTCTGGCCCCGGCACACGGATGCCGCTGAGGGGGACCACGTCGTCGAGGACTACCGGCGTCCCATCGACGGTGACGCCGCTCTCAATCAGATTCTCGATTCCGGTGGTCGACGGCGCGGCGAAGTCATTGTGGCGCCGGACGAAGAGCGCACTGTGGGGCAGGGGCGCGTCCCGCGCGACCAGGGGCAACGGCGTCGCCGTCGAGCCCGGCGGCGCCGTGGGAGCGGGCGTGGATGTCGCCGCCGGGGTCGTCGGCGCTGCAGTCGGCGTGACGGTGGCGACCTCGGTAGGCGTTGCAGAGGGGGTGATCGCCTCTGAAGTCAACAGGCCTGGTCGTAAGGTCGGGAGCGCCCGGGCGGTCGGCACGGGGGTCGGCGTTGCCGTGGCCGTGGGGACTGAGGTGGCGGTCGGCGTCGGTGCAGGAGGCGGCTCGGGAAGCGTGGACAGCACCAGAACCACGGCTGCCAGAACCAAGAGAATCAATAACAGGGCGATATCGAGTGTTCTGCCGTAGCCTCTAATCATCGTGGCCTCCTATGCCCCATAGTGTACCACGGTCCCGGGGAGAGACAGGCGCTCGTCGCCGACGCGCGGGTTCCCTCCCAGCTCACCCCTGTGGGACGATCGCGGTGTCGTAGGAAGCGAAGAGCTGTCCGAGCCCGTCGAGCCCATAAGGGTCGTGGTACAGGGCGTTGAGCTTCACCCCGCCGGGCGGCTGAAACAGCGCGCCCTCGGCGATCGTCACGTAGTCATCCCCCGCGAGCAACCGGTTGGCCATCGTCAGATACAGCCGGTCGAGCACACCGCCGGTCATCAACAGATGAAAGATCAGTGGCCCGGCGGTGGAGTAGACCATCCTATAGCCCGCTTCGCTCATATGCGCGACCATCTGATCGCCCTGCACGCCCTCCTCACCGGCAATGACCACCTCGCCCGCCTCGGCCTTGAGCTCTTTGCGGCGCGCTGGATCGGAGTCGGCGGTCGTGTAGATGAGCACCTTCCGTCCTCCGGCGGTCAACACCTCGGGGATCGGGAACCTGAGGCTCCGACTGACGATGGCGAGATCTGGATGCGGGCTCAGCCCGTGCCCCTTCCGCCAGGCTCGCAGATCGCTGAACCGAGGGTCGTCGACCTGCAGGATCTCCTGCGCGTGACCGGCGGCTCGGTCGCGCAGGTAACGCCCCGAGGTGATCATAATATCGGACTGCGCACCCAGCTCTTGGAATAGGCGCCAATCACGCGGGTTGGCGATGGCTTTGGGCACGGTCATCTCGCGCTCGGTGTCCTCACTGTGAATCGCGATGCGACCGTCGAGGCTGGCGACGAAATTCGTGTAGACGTAGGCGCGATCTAGGCCCGTGGCGTACTGCCGCACGTCGTGGGCGAGATAGAGACCCTCCAGAGGCCTTTCCTCCGTTGGGAGGGGAAAGAGCCGTGTAACTCCTTCGTTCATCTGATCAACTCCTTTCGATTCGCAAACGAGACGGGTGCTGATG
>CAZPJP010000022.1:0-21759 GCA_964586915.1 uncultured Anaerolineales bacterium | reverse complement strand
CCGAAGCCGAACCCGTACCCCATTCCCTCGAGCACCCGTGGACCCAGACGGATTGGCAGTTGGTCCTCGTCGAGCTGATTCGTGGTCATCTGCCGGACTGTGCTCGGGCGCAGAAGATGCGTGCCGTCCGGCTCGCCGTCGTTGAGCAGCATCCGCAGGAAGCGCAGATAGTCGGGGGCTGTTGAGACCAGGCCGTGGCCGCCCGACCGGGCTCGGTCCGGATCGAGGTACTCGCTCTCGCCAGGGGGATCCAGCAGCGTGAGCTTATCGTCGTCGGGCGCGCTGTAGTAGCCGGCCAGGCGGTGACTGAGCATCTCCGGCACGATGAAGCCCGTGTCGGGCATCTCTAGCGGCTGGAAGAGGCGCGTCCGCAGGTATGCGTCGAAGGGCATGTCTGCGATCGTCTGGATCAGATACCCGAGGACGTCGTAGCTGATGCTGTACCGCCACGCCTCACCCGGCTGTGACACCAGGGGCAGGTCAGCTAGGGTCTCGATCAGCGTCTCCAGGTCGGCGTCGAGCACGCCGGCGCGCCGGTAGAGCGACTCGACCGGTGAATCGGCGAAGAGGCCATAAGCGAGACCGCTGGTATGCGTCAGTAGGTGGCGGATCGTGATCGGTCGCGCCATCGGAACGGTCCGCTCCTCGCCGCCGTCCTCGGTCAGCACCTCCAGGTCGCCGAGGGCGGGGACGTAGTCTGCGACGGCGTCATCCAGGCCCAGGCGTCCGTCCTCGATAAGCTTCAGGGCCGCTGCTACCGTGATCGGTTTGGTGAGCGAGGCGATACGGACCAGCGTGTCGGGGCGCATCGGCTCCCGTGACGCCAGGTCACGGAGTCCGTAGGCTTCGATGTAGGGCTCACCCTCGCTATAGGCTAACGCGGTGACCAGACCGGCGACTTTGCCGCGTTCGACGTAGCGCTGCGCGGTCTCGGTCACCCGCCGTGCGGCGTCCGCCTGCAGGCCGATCCCCTCGAGGTTCATCATCGTAGGCTCATCATAGCCGCGCCCGCAGCGCTGTCAAACGCCTGGCGCATCGCGCAGACGTACGTCCTACGCTTGTCCCACCATGCGTCGGGAGATTGTTAGGCGCCGTCAACCCAAAGCTAACTCCGCCAACCTTACCCCGTCCATTTGGCAACCTACCCCGGAATCTGCACCGTCTCTCTCACGCTATACTGAGATAGGTAATCAGTAAAAACCTGCCTGCCACAGTGAGCCTCGGTAGGCGCCCATCGAAGGGAGGCGATTCAGTGGCTTCAGATTTTCTCGAAGGCAGTTGGAAGCAGCTGAAGGGCTCAACTCAGGGGCAGTGCGGTTCTTTCCTTTGGCGGATTCCTGGGCATCGGCGATAAGCTCTTCGCCGTACCGTGGGGCGCGCTGTCCCTGGATACGCACGACGAGGTGTCCATCCTCGACGTCGACAAGGACCGCCTGGAGGAGGCGCCGGGCTTCGACAAGGATAACCGGCCCGAGACGACCTCCGAGGGCGACACTTGGCTCGTCACGGTCTACGAGTACTACGACCGCGAGCCGTACTGGAGATAAACGCCAGTCGCGACGGCACACGGACACGAGCGCCGGCGCCCGTCGCGATAGCTAGCCTGTAAGGGGAGGCGCCCGCTCCCGTGCGGCGCGCTCGCTCCGGTGCCACGTCCTTAACGGAGAGCATGTGTGGCAGGAGTGGGAGCCCCCCGCTGTGTGGAGGGCTGATGGCAGAAACTGACTGAGCGAGGAGGCGGTATGGGCAGGGGTCTTGAGGGGAAGGTAGCTTTAGTGACGGGCGGGAGTTCGGGCATTGGTGCGGCAGCGGCAAGGCTGTTGGTCTCCGAGGGCGTACGGGTCGGCGCGGTCGCGCGCACTCGCGATGAGCTCGAGCAGGCTGTCGCCAAGATGACGGGGGACGGGGGCGAAGCCATCGCACTCACAGCCGATATCTCAAAGCCCGAAGAGATCGAGACCGCGATCCAGAACCTTGTGGACAAGTGGGGGCGGCTGGACATTGTCTTTGCCAACGCCGGTATCAACGGGACCTGGGCGCCTATCGACGAGCTCTCGCCCGAGGAATGGCAGAAGACTATCGACATCAATCTCAACGGCACCTTCTATACGCTCAAGTACAGCGTGCCGCACCTCAAGAAGCAGGGTGGTTCGATCATCGTCACGTCCTCGGTGAACGGGACTCGTATGTTCAGCAACTCCGGCGCCTCAGCTTACGCGACGTCCAAAGCCGGACAGGTCGCGCTGACGAAGATGCTCGCGCTGGAGCTTGCGGAGTACAAGATCCGCGTCAACGTCATCTGTCCCGGCGCCGTCTCGACGGAGATCGAGGAAAGCACAGAGCGCGAGGATCTGCAGGGCACCGGCTGGCCTGCTGAGTATCCCAAGGGCCGCGTGCCCCTTCGCGGCGGTGAGCCGGGCACCCCCGAGCAGATCGCCCGCCTCGTTCTCTTCCTGGCATCTGATGAGTCTGATCTAATCACCGGCAGCCCGATCTGGATCGACGGTGCCGAGTCCCTCCTCCAGGGCTAGGCAAACCTGACAAGTCGAAGGGGCAGATAGTGGCTGACAATGATGAGTCGCCCGAGAAGGGCACACAGATACGCAGGGGGAGTCTTCCCTGCGACAGAGGGGCCACTTTCCACGTGTGGGCGCCTTTTGCCGATCGTGTTTCTGTGATGGGCGAGTTCAATGATTGATACGAGGAAGCAAATCCGCTCGCACGTGAGGATGAGGAGGGTGGATCCTGGTCGACCGATGTCTCAGACCCTGGCTTAGGCGATGAGTATCTTTTCGTCATCCATAACGGCGAGGACGTGCTCAAGCGTAAACGCCAAGGCGTACGTCCTGGATGAGCTGAATCGGCATCATATGGACGAGGAAGAGCAGACGCACTTTCCCACGCTGGCGGACATGGCTTCGAAGGAGAAGATGGATCAGCTCTTCCAGCAGTACCAGGAGGCTGAGGAGAAAGCGAAGCCTTCGTAGTTCGCGTGGTAACCCGCTTCCAAGGCGGCGATTGCCCTGACTGCGACTCGAAGGTCAGGTGGAGAGCGCCGATCAGGTGGCGGTCGCGCGGCTGGAGCGGAGTGGCGAGATCAGCGTGATCCCGGCACAAGACGAGGTTCGGGTCCTGGAATGTTCTGTTGAGGATGGCGTCAAGACCATCCGCATCGAGATACAAGCCTGAGGATCAGGCCCGATCCTCAGGTTTGCCGCATCGTGCGGGCGTCAGCAGCAAGGGCCGACGAGGCGTCGGTGTGACGTTTGGAGGGAAGACGCAAGATGACAAAGGAAAGCTTGAAGGACCCCAAGACTCGCCTCTATTCGCGCGACCCCCCGGGAGGTCCGCAGCCCGCGCCCTATGCATCCTGGGCTTGGATTGTGAGTGCCGGGACGACCATCCTGTTCCTGGGTGCCGTCCTGATCGCGTTCTTCTGGTTTCTGCGCGTACCACTGGCCCTCTTCTTCATCGCGCTGACGCTCGCAGCCGCACTGGGCCCTGCCGTCGCGTGGCTGACGCAGTGGATGCCGCGCGGCGTGGCGATCCTTGTCGTCTATCTAGTCCTGCTTCTCCTACTCATCGGGCTGGGGTGGCTGGTCATCCCTCAACTCGTCGATCAAGCGGCGCGCTTTATTGACCTCGCACCTGACTCGATCGACCAGGCGCGGAGCTGGGCGCGGCGCCGCATGGACGTACGCGACGGGTTGTTCGATCAGCTCCTGGGGCAGGTCACCACCCTTGGCTCAACCTTGGTCACGTTGCCGGTTCAGCTTTCGTCGTCTTTCATTGACATACTCCTGGTCATCGTGATGTCGCTCTATGCGCTGGTTGCGGCGCCGAAGGCGCGGGGCTTTTTCCCTTCACTCCTTCCGCCGAAGCGGCGTCAGAAGGCGGAGGACGTTATGCGCAACATGGCGCACGCGATGGGGGGCTACTTCCGAGGTGTCGCCATCACGGGTGCCATCGTCGGGTCCATCACCTACGTCGGCCTGCTGGTGATCGGCATCCAATTTGCGCTTATGCTGGGCCTCATTGCCGGCATCATGGAGTTCATCCCGATGATCGGTCCCCTGATCTCCGGCGTGCTCATCGTTCTGGTCTCGCTCCTGCAGTCGCCGGCTAAGGCGCTCATCGCGATTCCGTTTGCGCTGGTTGTGCAACAGATAGAAAACCACATCATTTCGCCAAATGTTATGCACCCTCAGGCGAACATCTCCCGCCTCGCCACCCTCGTCGTCGTCTTTGCCGGCTGGTCGGTGGGCGGTGTGGTGGGTGCGTTGGTGAGTATCCCGCTCTACGCAGCCTTCCGCGTCTTAGCGATCGAGGTCCTCGTTCCCGCTATCCGTCGCCAGTCTCGCGCAGAGCCCGAGGACGATGGGACGGCCCAATGAACGGGTCCGAGGCTGAAGCCCGCGATCCCCGCGCACCGGGCTCTCGCTACACCGTCGGCGTCATGAAGACGTCCGTCGAGGGCCGCTCGTCCACCGCCTTCCGGGATATGGTTGACACGGCAGCGGATAGGCTCGCGCAGTACCTCGGCGCGGAGCTGGACGTGGAGGTTCAGGTCTTTGAGTTCGTCGGGCCGCATTTGGCGCCGGCGGCTGCAGCCTACTCGCCCTTCGATTTCCTCCGTTTGGGCCTTGCGGAGAAGCTGGAGCGCCGCATCCCGTTTCTCCTGGTCGTCTCCGAAGCAGCGATCTCCGCCACCCGGGTCTCTTACGCCTTCGCCTTCCCGAGCCGTGTAATGAACATCGCGATCGTCTCCACCAACCGCCTCTCCCCTCAGTTCTGGGGTGAGCAAGCGGTGCCCGAGCAGACTAGCCGCCGTCTGGCCGGCCTGATGCTTCACAGCCTGGGGCACCTGCTCAACCTGAAGCATCATGATGCGCCCACGAACGCGATGTATGACTTTGAATCGGTGACCGACCTTGAGCGGATGGCGGAGCTCACGCCCGAACAGCGCGCGGATATCCGGCGGGCGCTCCCCTTGGAGGCGCGCGATACCGTTCAGGAGGGCCCTCGCATGGGCTTCGTGCTTCGGCAGATTCTGGGCGATTGGTCGGCCATTGTGCAGGCCGTCGTCCGCGCCAACCCTTTTCACTTGCTGACCGAGCTGCCGACGATGCTGACGACCGCGTTCTCTGTGATCATCGTGCTCTTCTTCAGCGCCGAGATTTGGGATGTCGGCAGCACCGTCGAGCTGAGCCAGCTGATCATCTTCTCCATCATCGCCTTAGTCGCAGCCACGATGGTGCTCTATCGGGCCTTCGCCTTTGGCGCGGTGCTGACACGCCGCAAACAGCTGGTCGAGTCCATCGTCGTGACCACGGCGGCCACGCTCCTTAGCCTCTTCGTCACGATGCTGCTACTCTACGCCCTCTTCCTTCTGATCGGCTACCTCGGCGCGATCTTCATCTTCCCGCGGCGCCTTATGGAAACCTGGCCGACCGTCGACCCCGCCGTGCGCGTCATCGATCACGTCAAGCTCAGCATGTTCCTGGCCGCGGTCGGCATCCTTACCGGCTCCCTCGGTGGTCGGGTGGATAGCCGTCAGCTCGTGCGCTACGTCCTCTTCCTTGACGAGGAGACCTAGGCCGCAGCCAAGCCCTCACTGGCAGCGCTGCCGCGTCGTGTCACCGATTGTCGTGAGAGCTGGCGGATTGCCGCTTTTCTGCTAAAGTCAGAGCGCCCCAGTGAGGGTGCCGCCTCGATCAGGGCGCCGCCTTAGCCGGTGAAAATCAGGAGGGGAGACCGATGCCAACCTTGCGAAAGCCCGGCCCCGGAGTTGTCATTGCGGGGGTCGTCGTCTTTATTTGGGCGGCGTCGCTGGCTCTGTTCCTGTCCGGCGCATCGAACATGCTCCCCCTGGTCCTGTGGCCAGTCGGTACTGTGTGGCTGACGTTCCTCTACACCGGTATCTTCATCACGGCCCACGACGCCATCCACGGGAGTATCTGGCGCGGGCAGCGCGACGTCAACGCGTGGGTCGGGCGTGTGATCCTCTTTGTGTACGCGCTCTTTCCTTACGAGAAGGTGCGCGAGAAGCACTTCCTGCACCATCGGTTCCCGGGACGCCCCAAGGACCCGGACTATCACGACGGGGAGCACACCGGCTTCGCGCGCTGGTATCTGCACTTCATGCGGCACTATCTGACGATCGGGCAGCTCGTCGGCATGGCCATCGTCTTCAACCTTCTACAGCACATCCTGAAGATCCCGTTGCCGAAGATCTTGAGCTTTTGGGTGGCGCCGGCGCTGCTCAGCACCGTGCAGCTCTTTTACTTCGGCACCTACCTGCCTCATCGAGAGCCGCCGGGCGGCTACACCAACCGGCATCACGCCACCAGCAATGACTACCCCGTCTGGCTCTCCTTCGTGACGTCGTATCACTTCGGCTATCATCTTGAGCACCATCTGCACCCCAACACACCCTGGTGGCGCCTGCCCCAACGGCACCGTGCGTTGCGACGCTGAAGGGCCGTTCCTTTTCTGTCTGGCTCGGCGTGGAATGATGAGACTCGGCTGCTGGCGCGTGGGGACGAGATGCCAGCAGTCCAGCCCCTGATGCCCTTCACGGCTTGGCGCTCTCACTATGCCCGGTATAATGGGCGTCGGATATCGTTAGCTTTCGGGGAGGACTCATCGTTGCTGCTTAACGCCTTGCTCTTGCTCCTTAGCGTCTTGTCCGCGTCCACTGCCGTCATTATGATCAAGGCGAGCACGGTGCAGCCGATGGTGCTGGCCTCATTGCGCCTCGTCGTGGCGGCCCTAGCCCTGACGCCCGTCTTTGTCCGCGATCTGCGCAGGTACCGCAGCGCATACACGTGGCGTCATCTGCGGGCGTCGATCTGGCCCGGCGTGATCCTCGCAGTGCATTTCATCTCCTGGATCATAGGCGCGCGTATGACGCCCACAGCCAACGCCAGCCTGATCGTCAATCTGGTCCCTTTGGCTATGCCCTTCTTCCTGCTGTGGTTGGCCGATGAGCCCCTCACGCGCGACGAGATCATCGCGACGGCGGTGGCGTTGGCGGGCGTGGTCGTGCTGACCGCGTCGGACTTGAACCTTAGCCCGACCTATTTCCTCGGTGACCTCCTCTGCTTTGGGTCGATGCTCTTCTACGCCTTCTATATGGCGCTCGGGCGGCGAAATCGCACCTTCCCATCGGTCTGGCTCTATCTCGTGCCGCTCTACGCCGTGGCGGCACTGGTGAGCATGGGCGTTGCACTCTTCTTCGTCAACCCGATCCAACCCTATCCTGCCCGTGAGGTTGCGCTGATTCTTGGGTTGGGCATCGTTCCCACGGTCGTGGGCCATTCCCTCATCAACTACGCGATGAAGCACTTCCGTGGCCAACTGGTCAGTATCATCAACATGTGCCAGTTTGTCTTCGCGGGGATCTTGGCTTATTTCCTCTTTGGGGAGGTACCCGCTGTGTCGTTTTACGTCGCGAGCGCCATGCTTGTTCTGAGCGCGTGGATCGTGGTGCGCGCCAGATTGAGGGCCCAGCCTCGCTCTCAACCTGCGGAAGCGTCCAGCCAGGCGTAAGCCGCTCGTTAGGTACACGCAGTGAATCGAACGAAAGGAGTCTGACATGAAGTACCGCAAGTTGGGCCGTACTGGATGGAAGGTCTCTGCCGTCAGCTTTGGCGGCTGGGCGATCGGCGGATCGTGGGGGCAGGTGACCGAGGAGGAGGCGATGGGCGCCCTGCACACCGCCGTCGATATGGGCGTGAACTTCTTCGACACCGCCGATGGCTATGGCAATGGACGGAGCGAGCGGCTGCTGGCGCGGCTGCGCAACGAGCGCAGCGAGGAGATTCACATCGCGACGAAGGTGGGTCGGCGTTCTAGCCCGCACACGGCCGAGAGCTACAATCGCGAGAATCTCACCGCCTATGTCGACCGATGCTTGAGAAACCTCGACACCGAGGCCTTGGACATTGTCCAGCTCCACTGTCCGCCGACCGAGGTCTACTATATGCCCGAGGTCTTCGGCATCCTTGACGATCTGGTCGAGCAGGGCAAAGTCCTTCACTACGGCGTCAGCGTCGAGAAGGTCGAGGAAGGCCTGAAAGCCATCGAGTATCCGAATGTGAAGACCGTGCAGATCATCTTCAATATGTTCCGACAACGCCCCGCCGGGCTCTTCTTCGAGCAGGCGAAAAAGAAACAGATTGGGATCCTGACCCGAGTGCCCTTGGCGTCGGGATTGCTGACCGGGAAGATGACGCGGGAGACGACCTTTCCCGAGAGCGACCATCGGAACTACAATCGCGAGGGCCAGGCCTTCGATCGTGGCGAGACCTTCGCTGGAGTACCCTTCGAGGTCGGTCTTGACGCTGTGGAGGAGCTCGAGGCCATTTGCCCCGACGATATGTCGATGGTGCAGTTCGCGCTCCGCTGGATCCTGATGTTCGACGCCGTCTCTTGCGCGATCCCGGGCGTCAAGCGACCCTCCCAGGCTAAGGAGAACTTCGCCACCGCCGATCTCCCGCCTCTCTCCGACGAGACGATGGAGATGGTGCGCGAGATCTACGACGAGTATGTTCGGGAGTATGTGCATCAGCGGTGGTAGGGGCTAGCTGTCAGCCCTCAGCCTTCAGCCTTCAGTCTCTGCTGAGAGCGGGAGTAGGAAGTAAGGGAGTAGGGAGTAAGGTCTTGTCGGCATCCTTGCCGCATCACCGTCTGTTTCCTACTTCCTACTCCGATACTTCCTACTTCCCTTCTTTGCTGACAGCTGACAGCTCACCACTCTTTCCCAGGAGCCCACATGGACCAACACGACATCATCCAAACTGTGCTTGCTGGCCGTCGCCCGCCGTACGTACCCTGGTCGATGGGCTTTACGGTGGAGGCGGCGGCGAAGCTGCAGGCGTACTATGGCGACCGGCATCTCGATGCGGTACTTGACAACCACTTGGGGGGCGCGGGCAGCGGGGTGGGGTTCTTCACTGATCTAGGCGATGACCACGTCCGCGACGTCTTTGGCGTGGTATGGGACCGCAGCGTGGACAAGGACATCGGCGTGGTCGCCAACCAGGTGCTGGAGACGCCGACCCTAGAGGGCTATGAGTTCCCCGATCCCTTGAGCGAGATCTTCTTCGCGGGCATTGAGGAACAGCTCGCCGCACAGGCCGATCGCTATCGTGTCTTCAACATCGGGTTCAGCCTCTACGAGCGCGCCTGGACGCTGCGCGGCATGACGAACTTGATGATGGACTTCTACGACCATCCCGGTTTCGTGCACGCGCTCCTCGGCGCCATCGCCGATTGGAACATCGCCCAGGTGCACGAGGCTGTGACCTATGACATCGACGCGGTCTACTTTGGCGATGACTGGGGCCAGCAACGCGGGCTCCAGATGGGCCCCAAGCTGTGGCATGAGTTCATCTATCCGCCGCTCAAACGTATGTACGGTGCCGTCAAAGAGGCCGGCAAGCGCGTGTTCATCCACTCCTGTGGCGACGTGGACGAGCTTTTCGACGATCTGATTGCTATAGGTCTCGATTGCTTCAACCCCTTCCAGCCCGAAGTGATGGATGTCTTGGCGCTCCTGAAGACCTATCGAAATCGCCTGACGTTTCACGGCGGTATGTCGACCCAGCGGACGTTGCCCTATGGAACCGTCGATGAGGTCGTGGCGGAGACGGAGCGGCTGTTGGCAGCCGGCGCCGAGGGCAACTATATCTTCGCCCCGGCCCATGCCGTGGAGGGCGATGTCCCGGTGGAGAATATGGTCGCGATGATCGAGACGGTCCAGGCACAACCCGGATACCGCGCGCTGACGACATGAGGCCGGCGACTGCAGATGCCGTTGAGACCTAAGTTTTTCTTTGGGGGCACGTATGAGCTGCAGCGAACCCTGTTGGACCTCTGAGATTTGGATCCACTATCCCTCGATCACCGATCGTTCTGAGCGAAGTGAAGGATCTCACACCTTGCATCGCAGCCGCGTCGTCGCTGGTGGCGGGTCCGGATCGGGCGCGGGCTTGCGCGGCGATTCGCCTGAGCTATCATACGTGCAGCGAAGACCTGTGGCAATATAGTTACCTAGAGGGTCCACCCGGAGGATGAGACGATGGTCAATGAAGAGGCAATTCTGGCGAAGCTTGCGCAGATAGAGGAGCGACTGGCGGCCCTGGAGAGCGTTCGGACGGATCAAGTGGTGATCGAAGGGGGGACCGTCCACGTGCATACCGGCGAGCACGCCCCAATCCTCGTGGCGCAGACCGATCGCGTGTCCGTCAAAGCCAAGCGCGGCGTGACGATGCATATTGGTGGGGACCTCAAGGGCAACGTGCGGACCAAAGAGGGCAAGCTGCGCATCAAGGCGAAGGGCGACGTGACGGGAGGCGCGTGGACCGAGGATGGCGAAGTTGAGGTGCGATCCAAGAAGGGCGACATCAAGTTCGACCTCGAGGCAGTGCAAACTGTCTCGGAGGAGAATGCCAGCTAGCGCAGCGCCACTCGTTTCGCGCTGCCTTCCCTTGTCCTATGCCTGACTCAAGCCAGCAAGCGTCGCTCCGTGCTCACGTCCAGGCGATCCGCGACTGCAATCAGCGCGGCGGGCGGATGCTCTCGCTGATCGACCTGATCGAGGCCGGGACGGTTGATCTCCCGCTGGCGGCCTACCTGGTGGCCGTCATGCGTGCCGGTGGCTCGCTGCTCGTGGGCGCCCGGCCCGGCGGGGCGGGAAAGACGACGGTGATGGCCGCGCTTCTCAACTTCCTGCCCGATGAGACCGCGATTCAGCCTATCGAAGGGCCGGTGGTACTGCGCCAGGGGCTGTCGGACGAGGTCTATGGCGAGACCTGCTATCTCGCCCACGAGATCGGCGATGGCTTCTACTACGCTTACATCTGGGGTGAGGAGGCGCGGGATTTCTTCCGGTTGGCCGGCCGAGGCCACATCATCGCCTCCAATCTCCACGCCGATACGTTGTCCGAGGCCGAGGCGCAACTTGTGGGCGAGAACCGCGTGGATCCGGCGGATCTGCGAGCCGTGACTCTGAAGATCTTTATGCGGACGGCGCGGGGCCCAGACTTTCGTATGCGCCGCTGGATCAGCTATGTGCACGAGTCAAACAGCAGCGGTGAGACGCTGATCTGGACGGCCTCGCGCAAGGGCGTCTTCGCACGCGAGGCAGCCAGCGACGTCGTCACCCCCGTCGATGAGCGTGCGTGCCTGACCGCGCTTGAGACGATGCAGGCTCGGGATCTCCGGAGGATTGAGGAGGTGCGGCGGTTTGTTCTTGAGAAGTTGTAGCTTTCCAGTCTGTGCTTGGCGGCAAGCTCCTACGGGCATCGTCTGGTTCAAGCCAGGGTCGTAGGCACGGCGAGCTCGCTGCCGCAGTCGATGTGCGCGAGCAGGGGCGCTCCGTCGCCTGGCAGAGGGCCTACGATGAGGCCTACAGAGGTGCGTTCGATGACCTCCAGCTGAGGTTCGTGCAATCCCCTAGCCAACGCAAGCTCTGCGCCGAGTAGGGAGAGTCTCTCAACTGATCCGAGTTACGCTGATTGAGCGACCGCGTAGCTGGATGGACCGCAGTCCATACGGGATTCACGGTCCCTTCTACTCCTACCTCAGATCCAGATACCACACCAGCATCACCTCTTGGCTGACGTGAGGGTGACCGGCGTAGGCGTACCGGTTGATCTCGCCCAGCTTGGCGCCCTGGCTTCGGTAGAAACGGCACGCGGGGATATTGACGTTCTGGGTCTCAATCTTCATCTGGCTGCATCCCCGCTGGCGGCACCACTCAGCGGCGCGCGCGAAAAGGACGCTTCCGATGCCCTGCCCGCGGTAGCTCGGGTGGACACGGATATCCCAGAGGACGCCGAGGTCATCCCGTCCCGCCAGCATGCGGACGCCCGGTGTGTCGAAGGCGATCGCGGCAGCGCCGACGGCGCTCTCTTGTTGGTCGGTGTCCACGGCTAGGAGAAAGCCCCACTGGCTCACGTCGAACTCCGTCGGCCAGTCCTGGGGACGTTCCTCACCGTGCGCGTCGTAGTCCTTGATGTACGGTTCGGCCACGGGCTCCTGGTGGAGCGTGATCCCCCCCAGGCCGTCACGGATGAGTGTGGGGGCCAGGGTCTGTGTCACCTCAAAGGCGATGGGCACCGTTGCATATCGATCCAGGCTCTCCGGGCCGATCTCCCGGATCGCGATAGTCATGCGCCCGCGCTCTCTTCTGAGGTGTCCGACACGATCGCCTCCAAGTCGTCGATCAGCGACATCAACGCCTGGTATTGATGTCCGAGGGCTTCAGGCGCCTGTCCAGAATATAGGATGTCGGTCACGCGGGCTGTGAAGTCCTCGGGAAGGCGCTCGAAGCGCTCTGCGTAGGCGAGGTTCTTGCCATCGCCGGGATAGTAGGTCTCGTTCAGGGCGAAGAGGACGCGCAGTATGTCGTGGACGAGCTTTGACGTGATCCCGGCCAGGAAAACGACGTCACCCTGGTCAACTTTGTGCTGGTAATGATAATCGTTTCGCCAATACCGTAGCGAGGTCAGGTGCTTCTCCAGCAGCGCTGCTTTGTGCTTCGGAGGGAAGGTGCTCAAGCGTCGCTGCCACCCCTTCAACACATCGTGCGGGTCCTCAATGACCATTTGGTTGAAGACGTCGGTCAGCACGTGATAACCCCAGATGGTCCAGACGATGTCCTCAGGCTCTCCATTTCCCTGTTCGTACTGGCTGATCTGGGTTTCGATCTCGTCGATCGTGCGCACCCAACACCCATCGACGACCAGGCCCTCCGCGGCCCAGCGATCAATGGCCTGCTGAAGCTCAGCGTAGGCCGCCTCAAAGGCCTCCGGCGGGCCCAGCCGGCGCTCGCAGAAGAGGCGGAGATCGAGGTCCGAGTCGCGGTCGAAGGTGCCCTTGCCGTAGGAACCGCCGATCGAGATCGCGTATCTGCCCTCGCCCAGGGCGCGGCAGAGCGGGGCCAGCTCGTCGATCAGGGGCTTGATGTCCGAAGGGTACGATGTCATAGGTTGGTGTCTCCTTATGGTTGCTGTTCAGATGGGCCGCGTGTATAACACACGTGTCACACGTGTGTTATACCATCGCCGGGATGCCGGGGCCAACCACGTGCCAGTGCATGTGAGGCGTCACCCCAGGGGCCGCCGCGTTGGTCCGCACGAAGAATCCCGCCTCGTCGAGGCCGAGTTGCCTCGCGGTCTCCTGGACGGCGCGTACCACTGAGGTGAGCAGATCACCGTCCAGGGCCAGCGGATCTAGGATCGAGCCGACGTGGGCCTTAGGGATGACGACGACGTGGATCTCGGCTTTGGGTGTGGGGTGATGAAAGGCCAGAACAAGCTCGTCCTCCCAGAGCACGTCGACGTCGAGCTTGCCTGACAGAACGTCCTCGCAATACCAATCTCGTCGTGCCATTGATGTTTCCTCCTCGATCAGTGTAACTCGACCACACCACGGAGGCTCCTCTTTCACTTACAGTCGCCGCTGCGGGCCTCCAGGAGCAAGTGTCCTTCTGATGCCGTTTTCTGGCTATTCGCGTTGTTAAGGTTCACTATCTAATATCCAAGACACGGAGCGCGCGGAGGCCATATGAATCAGCCGAGTGGATCGACTTGGGCTCTCTGTGTTCTCCGTGGTGAATCATCTTCAGACGGTCTAGACGGACTCGGACCGATGCCGCTCGACGAGGCTGAGTATAGAGCGGTTTAGCCGGCGCACAAACGTGCGCGACCCGGTAGGCACGTATCGGGCCTCCGATTGCGCTATGGGCCAAGAGGGACTAAAGTTTGGGTAATAGGATGTGTGGGCCCGGATGGGAGTGTGTGGGATCGGAGGGACAGGTGGACATCATCTTCTCAGAGACTCAGCGACAGCATCGGCATAGGGCTGTGCTCTATCAGGGTCAGATGACGGACTCCTACGAGGCGCCGGAAAGACTCGATGCTATTCTCTCTGCGCTTGACGCGGCGGCGCTGGGACCGATTGTGCCTCCCGATGAGATGGATCTCGCCCCGATCCATGCCGTGCATGACGAGGGAATGGTGGCGTTTCTGGCGACGGCCTATGCCCGGCACGCGGCTGGTGACGCCTCGTTCGAGCCGGTCTTCCCCTCTTTCTTCCCGCCGCCGGGCCAACGGCGGCGGCCCGATACCTTCGAGGCGCAGAAGGGCTTCTACTGCGTCGATATGGAGGTCCCCATCGGGCCGCACACGTGGGAGGCAGCGCGGGCGTCCGCTGCCTGCGCCTGGACCGGCGCACAGCGTCTGCTCGAGGGCGAGCGTTACGTCTATGCGCTCTGCCGTCCGCCGGGACACCACGCTGGATCCGACTTCATGGGTGGCTACTGCTATCTCAACAACGCGGCAGTCGCCGCCCGGGCGCTGAGTAAGGAGGGGGCTCGGATCGCCATCGTGGACATCGACACTCATCACGGTAACGGGACCCAAGCGATCTTCTACACCGACCCCGATGTCTGGTATGGGTCGTTGCACGCCGATCCTCGCACCACGTATCCCTTCTTTGCCGGTTACGCCGACGAGGTGGGGGCCGGGCGCGGGGAGGGCACCAACCGTAACCTCCCGCTGCCCCGAGGCACCGACGACGCCGAGTACCTCCGCGCGCTCGGGTCACTGCTTGCGCTCGTCGAGGCGTTCGATCCCCGGTGGGTGGTGGTCTCCGCGGGCTTCGATGCCTACGTTCACGATCCGGTTAGCACGTTTGCGGTCACGACGGAGGGCTTCCGTGAGGCGGGGCGTCGGATTCGCGGCCTCCAGCGGCCCACGCTGGTGGTTCAGGAGGGTGGCTACCACCTGCCGGACCTGGGCGCGAACGTGCTCGCCTTTCTCGAGGCCCTGGAGGGTTCCTAGCGTGGACGGCCCCCACAGGCCGAGTGAATTCCCGAGCCTGTGGGGGTAGATGTGTGCGACCACGCGCGGCCCTTTGTCCTTCCGTGCGTAAGCTGCTACCATAGAGGTTAGCGAGGAGAGGGGAGGGACTTTGGACGCAGGCGAGATACGCATTGGATTTGCTTACGACGAACCCATCGCGCTGGGCGAGATCGAGACGGTCGCAGCCGAATACGAGGACGTGCAGACGCTGGACTGGCTGCGTGCGACGCTGCAGGAGCTGGGTGAGGTCGTCGATTTGCCGTGGGGGCCTGATATCGTCGCGCAGATCGCTAGGCGTGAGATGGACGTCATCTTCAATATCACCGAAGCGGTGGGCGGGCGCAACCGGGAATCGCTGATTCCGGCGCTAGCCGAGGCTAGCGGGATTCCCTATGCGGGATCCGACGCCGTGAGCCTCGGCATCTCCCTGGACAAGTATCTCACTAAGGTGTTGGCTGAGCACGTCGGCGTGCCCACGCCCGGATATGTGAAGCTGAATTCAATGGACCACTGGGACGCGCTCCTCCCTCGCCTTGAGGGACTGCGCTTTCCCGTGATCGCGAAGCCCAACCACGGCGGGTCGAGTATGGGCATCCGTGGTCGGTCCCGGACCGGGTCGCTGGAGGCCCTCCGGGAGGTCGTGGCGTGGCTGCTGGACCATTTCGCCGATGAGGTGCTCGTTGAGGAGTTCGTCTCCGGTCGGGAGTTCACCGTCGGGCTGCTGGCGGTATCGGAGGACGCCCTGAACGAGGCCGGATGGGCCGATGCGGCTGTGGTCGGCAGGGGCGCGAGCGTGACTTCGGGGCCGGTTCCTTCCGTCAGGGCGCTGCCCATCGCGGAGATCCACCTCGACGATGGCAGCCCCGACACCTTCTTCTCCTTCGAGGAGAAGAACGTCCCCGACAAGGAAGAATTGGTCTGTCCCGTCACGCCCCCTGGTGACAGCGGTTCACGTATGGTCGACGATGCCCGCCGGGTGTTCGACGTGTTGGGCTGCCGTGATATGGCCCGGGTCGATTTCCGACTCGGCCTGGACGGCGTCCCTTACTTTCTCGAGATCAACCCGCTGCCCGGATTGTCCCCCTATTACAGTTCCTTCCCGGCGCAGGCGGAGGTAAGCGGCCTCTCACCCCGGGCGCTCGTCCATCTGTTGGTCCGAAACGCGTTGGCGCGGGGCTCGTAAGCGGGCGCCGCTGAACTCACCCGATGTGCTGATGTCTAAGAAGCGCGAGCAATAGAGGAGGCCCTGATCGTGGTATCGAATACCGATTGGAACGACTGGCGATGGCAGGTTCGAAACAGTATCACGACCGTCGAGGAGCTCAAGGCGTATGTGGACCTCACCCCGGAGGAGGAGGCCAATATCGCCGAGGTGGCGGAGGAGTTCAGCTGGCGTATCTCTCCCTACTACGCCAGTCTGATGGACCGAGATGACCCCACGTGTCCTATTCGGCAACAGGCGATTCCCCGCATCGCGGAGCTGAACGATCCGCTTGGCGTGATCGACCCGCTGGAGGAAGGGAAGCACGAACCGGCTCCCAACGTGATCAAGGTCTATCCTGATCGTATCGCCTGGTGTGTTTCGAACCAATGTGCGATGCTCTGCCGTCATTGTCTGCGCAAACGGATGGTCGGGCGGGAGGAATTTGATTTCTCTGAGGAGGCGCGGGACGCGGCGCTGGAGTATATCGCTGCGACGCCAGAGATCCGTGATGTCCTGATCACCGGCGGGGACCCGCTTCTCTACCCCGACCGGGTCGTCGAGGGCATCCTGGCGGGGCTGCGGGAGATCGATCACGTGGAGATCGTACGGATCGGCAGCCGGACGCCGTGCACCCTGCCCCAGCGCATCACCGACGATCTGTGCGCGATGCTGAAGCGCTACCATCCTCTCTGGTTCAACACGCAGTTCAACCATCCGAAGGAGCTGACGCCGGAGGCGGCTGACGCCTGCGCGCGCCTGGCCGACGCAGGGATCCCGCTGGGCAACCAGTCCGTGCTGATGCGCGGGATCAACGACGATCCGGAGACGATGAAAGAACTGGTACAGGGCTTGGTCAGGATGCGGGTGCGTCCCTATTACATCTACCAGTGTCAGATCCTCTCCGGCACGGCGCATTTCAGAACGCCCATCGAGGCAGGGATCAATCTCATCCAGCATCTGCGTGGCTGGACGACGGGCTTTGCCGTCCCCACCTACGTGCTCGACACGCCCTACGGCAAGGTGCCGATGGCGCCGAACTACATCGTGGATCGGGACGATGACGCTGTCTACTTGCGGAATTTCGAGGGTAAAGTTTGGCGCGAGCCCAACCCACGGGATTCCGAAGCGCCGGAGGCCTACATCACATCGGACTGAACGTGTTCGCGTCCCCTTCAGGCGCGGAAGACCGACGACCAGAAGCGCTTTCAGGCGCCGGCGCCACCAGGGCCGGTCCTCCGGCATCGTCAGCGCCTCGCGTCGTCTCAGGATGCCGTCGGTGATGAAGAGGACGCCCACTACGACCATTGCCAGGCTCAGCAGGGTGACCGCGACGTTGCCGAAGAAGAGCGCCGCTGCAATGCCGACGAGTCCGATGATCCCGCCGCCGACGAAGGGCCAGCGGAACGCAACCAGCGTGGGGAGCAGGCAGACCAAAATCGGGACGAGGTAAGGTAGCCGGTTGGTCCACGCGCCCCACCAGCCCTCGTGGTACATCTCGGCGATGGACCAGAACGTCCAGAGGGTCGTGAGGCCGATCATCGCGCCAGCTGCGATCCAGCCGGGGAGGGCCCGCAGCCAGCGGGACGATCTCGGTGCTCGACCGGGGCCCGCCGACGTCACGGTGCCCGCCTTCAGTCAGCCGCTCGGTCAACCATCTCTGGCTGGAGTGAGCGCGCTGCCCACCACCAGAGCAGGGCCCACGCGGCACCAAAGGCCCATCCCGCAACCACGTCGGTGGGCCAATGGACGCCGAGATAGACCCGGCTGACGCCGACGAGAAGGGTGAGGACGGCCGCGAGGAGCAGCAGATAGGTCCTGACTCTGTGTCGATCCTCCACCCTCGCCAGGAAAACCGCCAGTGTCAGATACGTCACGGCGGACATCATCGTGTGTCCACTGGGAAAGCTGGCTGTGCTTGCGTAGGCGATATGCGGCACGACGTCGGGTCGCGATCGCTGGAAGACGGCCTTCAACCCGAAACTCAACAGCGCGCCGCTGGCCACAGCGACCAGCAGGTAAGTGGCGATCCGCGATCGCCTGGAGAGCAGCAGATAGCCGCTGATAGCTCCCATCAGCAGGCTCAGGATGCCGACGCTGCCCAGTGCCGTGATGTCGCGCGCCAGGGACTCCAGCCACGGGGCGCCAATGGGATCCGACGGATCCCCAGGACTCCGCATGGCTAAGAGCACCTGCGCGTCGAACGTCCGTATCGCACCCGGATGGATGAGATCGATGAGCTCCGCGACGGCCCAGATCCCGCCCGCCAGAAGGGCCATCAGACCAAGCACGCGTATGACGCGCCAGCAAGGGGAGTGCTGGCTGTCGGGGGTCGACTTCACGAGAGCCCTCCTAGTCGAGGCGACACTCATCGGGCTGTGTGGCTTGCACAAAGCACCGCTGCCACGGCCAATATCCCGTCGTCTCCACCTCCAGCGCGAAGCTCAGGAAGGTCCGTATGACGATGATCAACGCCAGCCCCCCGATGTTGCTCAAGCTGGGGTCCACCGTGACCGTGTTCACGATATCAGCCGCGACCAGGAACTCGAGCCCCACCAGGATTGCCTCGCCCAGATGCTCCCGGTACGCTTCGTATCCGGCCTTGCTGGGCCCGAGACGTATCATCCGATAGGCAAAGGCCAGGCTTGCTCCGGCTAGACCCAACACGATGATCACAACGCCCACGGCCTCCAGGAGCACCACCACCCACTCTGCCACGGCGCGTAAGGGAGAGCCGGTCTGTGAGATATCGTTCTGGGGCGGTCCTGGGATCGCTCTCGATCCCGAGACGCAACTGGATGCCGTGAGAAGCAGCAAGATGACCACGGCAGAGGCTGCAAGAAGACGGCGATTCATCGGTTGCTCCTTCCTCTCCATCTGTTCGCTTCAATCTATTCTACCGGCATTTCGATCGCCGTGCCAGCCTGGCGCCGGATCGATCCGGATCAGCCGATCATCACAGTGCGGGATCTCGTCCTGCGCACATAGTTGCTCGTGGGGGCGCGATATCCTTCGCGCCCCCGCGTAGTGGGGCTCGCTCGGGATAACGGCAATGCGCATACCCTGGCGGGTTGAGCCGCGCCCGTGTCTGTGCGAAAGGCGTCTTTGCTCCATCATCAGCGTCGTCTATAATCGAGGGTATGACGAAGTCCGACGCTCTCACGACGAGGGGGAACGCTGATGGCTTTCTACTCTGATTTCGCGGACCACTACGAGGCGATCTTTCCCTTTAGCCCGGCGGTCTATGATTTCCTGACCCATTACCTGTCCCCGCCGCCGGCAGCGGTGCTGGACGTAGGCTGTGGAACAGGACACTACACTGAGCGCCTCGCGCAGGATGGCTTCGATGCCGTGGGCATCGACCTCGACCCGGCGATGATCGCCTATGCGGACCAGCATTACGAGCGCGCCGAATTCCGTGTGATGAATATGCTTGAGATCGCGACGCTACGCCGTGAGTTCGACGGTGCCGTCTGCATCGGCAACACCGCCGCCCATCTGACGCAAGCCGAGTTCGCCCGGTTTCTCGATCAGGTTCGCGAGATTTTGGTCCTCCGCGGCATCTGGATCCTGCAGGTGATGAACTGGGACTACGTCCTGGAACAGGAGCGCGTTGCCTTCCCCACGCTCGCGGGAGAGGGCGCGGCGGTCTTCCACCGCGAATACCGCGAGATCTCCGACCGCTACGTGACCTTCGTGACCCGGTTGGAGGTTGAGGGCGAGACGATCTTCGAGGAGACGACGCCACTTTATCCGCTGCGCTCAGCGGCGATCGCTGCCCTTCACGCAGGGCGCGGATTCCGGCTTATAGCGCACACCGGCAGTTACAGCGGCGATCCCTTCGACCCCAACACCTTTTCGGCGAATATCTTCGTCTTCGAGCGCATCGTCGGCTAGCGCGATCTCCGGGCGGCGTCGCGGTGCAGCTAGCCTGGGTTGGCTGACCTGTCCTCTACTGTCGCCTCCATCGACCGCTGTCATAGAGCAGATAGACACCGCCGGTGTCCGTACGCAGAGCTGAGCCGCAGATCCTCGGCGCGATAGACCGCGCCCATGCCGCCGTGGCCCAGCAACGCGACGATGCGATAACGGTTCTGGAGTGTCTCATCGGTGATCAGCATGACATAGGTTTCTCTAGCTCGGAACCCTCACTCCACCCACCAGCGGCCGGAGTTGAGGAAGACGTAGTTGTCGCCAAATTGGGACTGGAGAACGAATCCGTCGTCGAAAGCCTGGACCCTGCCGGTCTGCCCGACCTCGGCGTCTGTCGCGGCGCCAAGACCGCTGCGGACCGCGTCATAGGTGCACCAGATCTTACCGAAGCCGCGCACAGGGGTCGGCGGGCTCGGCGGCGTACCGCAGGTGAACTCGGGATCGCCTTCGTGCCAGATGTCCTCGTACGAGGCCCACGCGCCGTTCTGATAGTGAACGTAGATGCGGTCGGTGTCCTCGCGCCACGTCATCATCCCGCGCTCGAAGTGCTCTTGCGCTATCCAGGTCGACGCGGCTGCCGCACGAGCGCATCCCAGCTCATCCTGATGGGCCTGCCACACGCCCGCAAATGGCCCCGTGACCGGGGGACAGGTGGGCGTTGGGCTGGGCGAGGGGGTCGGCGTGTCCGTGAGCGTCGGAGCCGTGGTGCTGGACGGTCGTAGGGTAGGCGTGGCCTCGCGAGTGGGCGTCGGACTGGGCGATGGCGACGGCGTCGTGCCCTCCACGTCGGCAATCTGGGTGAAGGAGGTCGCCGTGGGCGTCAATGAGGTATGGATCGCGGCGGCCCCTGTAGCCGTTGGCAACGGCAGGGAGAGCGTCGGGCCAACCCCGTTGGAGAGCCACCGGTAGCCGGCGAAAACGGCTGCCCCAGCGGCGGCACAGATCAGGAGCATGCCAACGGCAGCGGCGACGTAGCCCCATTTCGACCTCCGCTGCGCCGTCGTTGCCTCCGTCCCCGGCAGGACCGCCGTGGGTGCAGTTCTTGCTGGTCCGCGGCGCGTCCGCCGAAGCGCAGATCGCATCTCCGCTGCGTTCGCGAAGCGGGCGTCGGGCTGCAGCGCCATCGCCCGCTCGATCGCCTGGGCCACAGCGGCGCTGACCTGCGGCGCGAACTCCTTGATGGGCACCAAGGTGCCGGGGCTGGCGATGCGCGTCGTGGCAGGCGGCGGGAGCTGGCCCGTCAGCGCGTGGTAAAGCGTCGCTCCCAGGCTGTAGAGGTCGCTGCGCAGATCCGTGTGGCCCATCTCAGGCGCGTACTGCTCCGGCGGGGCGTACTGCGGCGTCCCCATCGAGCGGATCACCGTTCGGGTCGAGGGATTCTCGGGATCCCAAACCTTGACCAGGCCAAAATCGACCAACACCAGCTGCCCGCCGGTGGTCAAGATGACGTTCTGGGGCTTGATGTCGCGATGGATGACGCCCTCGCCGTGGCAGTACTCGAGAGCGTCGAGGAGTTGGTCGGCCCAGGAGAGGGCAAGATCTTCGGAGACCGTGCCGGCTCTCTCGATATAGTCCGCCAGGCTCTCGCCTTCGACGAACTCCATGACCAGATAGGTGCTGCCACCCTCGTCGAAGAAGTCCGAGACCCGCACGAGATTGGGGTGCTTCAGACGGGAGAGGACGGAGGCTTCCTGATGGAATTGCTCGCGTGCCTGGTGCAGGAGGGCAGCGTCCAGTCCAGGCTCGGGCGTC
>CAZPJP010000021.1:20914-38512 GCA_964586915.1 uncultured Anaerolineales bacterium | reverse complement strand
TTCTGAGGCACCGGAACGACTGAAGTCGTTACTACGAACCTCAAACATCAGCTTAGCTGAGCACTAGGAGATGGTTGAGCGCAGTTGTAGTCTTTGAGAGAGGACGAGGGTCGTCCGCTCACGTCAGCGGTATAGGCAAGCGCAGGATCATCACAACTTGAAGGGAGCCTGACATGGCAAGTGTTACCTATGAGCATGTTACCAAGCGTTTTGGCGACATCATCGCCGTTTCGGACCTGAGCATCGAGATCGACGATAAGGAATTCCTGGTCTTCGTCGGCCCGTCGGGCTGCGGCAAGAGCACGAGCCTGCGGATGCTGGCCGGGCTCGAGGAGATCGACGAGGGCGATATTTACATCGGCGACCGCCTGGTCAACGACGTGCCGCCCAAGGACCGGGATATCGCGATGGTCTTCCAGTCCTACGCGCTCTATCCGCACATGACGGTCTACGACAATATGGCCTTCGGCCTGAAGCTGCGGAAGGTGCCAAAGCAGGAGATCGACCGGCGCGTGAAGGAGGCCGCGAGCCTGCTGGGTATCGAGCACCTGCTGGACCGCAAGCCCGGACAGCTGTCCGGCGGTGAACGGCAGCGTGTGGCGATGGGCCGGGCGATCGTGCGTCGTCCCAAGGTCTTCCTGATGGACGAGCCGCTCTCGAACCTCGACGCGAAGCTGCGCGTGCAGGCGCGCGCCGAGATCTCCAAGCTCCATCAGCGCCTGGGCACCACCTTCATCTACGTGACCCACGACCAGGTCGAGGCGATGACGATGGGGACGCGGATCGCGGTGCTGCGTGACGGTGTGCTCCAACAGGTAGACACACCGCAGCACCTCTACGACAGCCCCAACAACGTCTTCGTCGCCGGCTTTATGGGCAGCCCGGCGATGAACTTCTTCGACGCCACATTGATCCAGGAAGACGGCGCGATCTACGCCGACTGCAAGGACTTCCGGGTCGAGATGCCGGACGAGAAGGCGGAGATCTACAAGCCGCATCTGGGCAAGGAAGTGGTTATGGGACTGCGCCCGGAGCACATCCACGATCCCGAGTACCCGTCCCCCGACATCAAGCCGTCGCACGTCGAGGCCACCGTGGAGATCACAGAGCTGATGGGCAACGAGGTCAACGTCTTCTTTACTACGGACAACAACGAGTTCATGGGCCGCTTCGACCCCCGGACGAAGGTCTCGGTGGGGATGACCAAAGAGGCAGCGTTCGACATGAGCCGGGTCCACATCTTCGACAAGCAGACGGAGAAGGCCATCCGCTAACAGAGTCCTCCAGGAGCTCACCATCGACCGTTTTTACAGCACTCTTCACCTCCTCCTCCAGCTGAGCGCCCGCTGCTAGTGCAGCGGGCGCTCCGACGTATATCTGGCGGCAGAAGGCCAAGTGCAACGCACCTAGGCTCGAGAGTGAGCGATGCTTATGGCATCGGGTCGTGGTTACCGGAGCGCAGGTGCGTTGCACTTGGCCCTATGCGAAGGCGCGAAAATTGGTTGACAAGGCGGGGATTTCACGTATAATTCTAGGCGCTCGTGCCCCAGTGGCGGAATAGGCATACGCGGCAGGTTGAGGACCTGTGCCCTTTTGGGCGTGGAGGTTCAAGTCCTCTCTGGGGCACCAAGCGACCAGGCCGGCGAAGGGAATCCCTTCGCCGGCCTGGTCTGTTTTCTGGGCACGCTGGGGCGCCGTCGTTGACGGTCAGCGCCAGGGGACGTCGTAGGTCGGGGCGTTGACGTAGCGCTCCATGCCTATTTGCAGGCGCGCTTGCGACCAGGGGCCGAGAACGACGCGCACGATCCGGTCGTTGACGGGGACGGGGACGGTCTTGTCCCGTGAGTCAGCGTCGCGGACCTCGGTGAAGCGGTGCTCGCCAAAGCCCCCGGCCTGGACCCACACCTCGCGCCCGGAGAAGGGATCGGTATTGACGAGGGAGAGGGTGACGCCCTCCGGCGTGACCGCCTCGACCAGGGCGGCGACGTCCTGAGGCAGCCCCGGACGGCGGCGCACGGGATCGAAGTGCCGGACGGTGGCGTGGAGCAGCCCGCCGTGATAGACGGCGGCGGGCGTGCCCATCGTCATCTGCACCAGGCCCTCGGGCACCACGGGGTTCAGGTCCTGCCAGTGGTGCACGTCCCACTCGGCGGCGTTGGCGAGATTGTCGCGCGCGATTCTATAGCGCGCAATCTTGTCGAGGCGCTGTTGCATGCAGGCGTAGGTATGGTCCAGCACCTGATCGGGGAAGCTCGGGTTCTCGCCGGCCATATAGCCGAACCACCGCTCGGGCCAGAAGTGACCCGCCTTGCCGAAGCGCGGCGGCGCGCCGTACCAGGCCTCACGCTCGGGGAAGCGCGCCTGGATTCGCTGCCAGTCGGCGTCGTCCTGGCTCATGAAGTGGAGATGCACGTAGTGACGCGGCTGCGGCTCGCGATAGTCGAACCATCCGGTGGCGCCGTGGCGGAAGGGCACGGTGGTGACGCCGTCCCGCTCCTCACGGAGCGACCAGAGCAGGTCGGCCTGGGAGCGGTGGAGATCCAGCCAGGACGGGTCCCCGGTCAAGAGCATCGCGTTCTGACCGGCGATCAGCGTCGACTCCAGCAGGATCCACGCGCCGTGGGGCCACCGCCATCCGTAGTAACCGCCCCACCAGTTGCCGTCCATCCGCTCGCCGATCTCGCCGGAAGGGCCGACGTTGTCGGGCATGATCCCGCCGTTGCGCTCGGTGCGCTCGCGCCACGCGCTCAGGTACTCGAGCACCCAGCGCTTGTAGGTCTCATCGCCGGTGTAGAGGTACGCGCTGGTCACCAGGCTCGTGGCGTTGAGGTTGAGGGGCACGTCGCCCGGCACCATGCGCTCGTTCATCAGAGAGAGGATCTTGGCAAAGGTCTCGTCGTCGGTCCAATCCAGCTTGGTGAAGGGATCGGAGATGTCGAAGCCCGGCACGTCCTCATAGGGCGTCAGATAGTTCGCCAGGACGGGCCGGTGGGTCACCCAGTCCTCTGCTGACATCTCGAACTGCGGACCTCGGCTCCCGTTGATGGGCGAGCGGATCATCTTCAGCTCGGGGTCCCAGTTGGGGGCCCGGGGGTCGTCGCCGGTGTACATCGCGGCAAAGCGGAGCGCGCGCGTGCGGTCGACGTGGTGGTAGGGATCGGCCAGGCCGAAGTAGTAGATGTACGTCGAGCTCTCGCCGTGGTGCATCCAGTCGTAGTAGGCGTCGAACTCGCGCCAGACCTGGCCATACTCGGTGAACTGCCAGGTCACGGCGTTCCATTCGCTGCGGGCCAGGGCGTGCACGTGCTCCCCACCGCCGATGATATAGAACAGGGGGAAGGTCACGAAGCTCTCGTAGCCATCATCCGAGCCGTCCATCCCGGGCCATTCGTCGCGCCAGATGAGCGTGCCGTCGGGGCGCGTGTAGCGTTGGACGAAATCGATCGCGGCATCGTCCATCAGGTCGATCAGGTAGCGTTGCTTGACGGCCCAGTCAGGTGGATGCGCGCGCCCGCGCGCTTCGATCGTCGCTGGGCGTGATTGCGCTCGATCCATAGGGAACTCCTCGATCAGGCTAGAGTGTGCACCGCGCGGCGCAGCGTGTTCTTCACCAGGTCCAGCTTATAGCCGTTATGCTCCAGGGGCCGCGCGCCCGCCAAAGCGGCCTCCGCCGCGGCCTCAGCCGCCTCATCGAGCGCATCCTCGGACAGAGCGCGGCCTACAAGGCGCTGCTCGGCATCCCGCGCGCGCCACGGCACGGTGGCGACGCCGCCCAAGGCGATGCGCGCGGACTCTACGGTCCCGCCCGACCGCACCAGACTGACGGCCACGCTCACCAGCGCGAAGTCCCAAGCGCCGCGCTCCGTCACCTTGACGTAGGTGGATTCGGCGCCGTCGGCGGGTCGTGGTACGATCACCTCCGCCAGCAGCTCGTCGGGCTCGAGGACGGTCACCGGGTGGTAGCCATCGGCGCGCTGCAGATCGCGCTGCGGCGCCGTGTAGAAGGCCTCCAGCGGCAGTGTCCGTCGATCCCGTGGCCCGATCAGCAGCACCGAGGCGTCCAGCGCGAGCAGCGCCACAGCCGGGTCGGAAGGATGCACGGCATAGCAGGGACCGGGGCCGAGGATCGTGTGGTATTTGTTCTCGCCTTGGAAGGCGAAGCATCGCCGTCCGCCTTTGCGCCAGCACGGCACCTGACGGTTGCGGAAGTACCAGCACCGTGGCCGTTGCAGCAGGTTGCCGCCAAGGGTGGCCATATGGCGAAGCTGAGGCGACGCCGCCTCCCGCGTGGCGTGCACCAACGCCGCCAGCCCAGGCTGCCCGGCGACCTGCGGGTCGGCAGCGAGGGCCGATAGCGACATCAGCGCGCCGAGGTGCCATCCATCGTCCCGAGCGGCCACAGCATCCAGGCCAGGAATGGTCTTGAGATTGACCAGCCGTTCAGGGCTGACCAGTCCCTCTTTCATCATGGCGATCAGATCGGTCCCTCCAGCCAGCGGAAGGCACGACTCACCCAACACCTCGACGACTTCCTCAATCGAGGTGGCATTCGCATGTTGAAACCGGTTCATTGTCATCGGAGTCTCTCCCTGGGGCACGCCTAGTCTTTGGGCAACAGGGCCAGAAGCCGATCGGGCGTGACAGGCAGATCGGTCACGCGCACGCCCACGGCGTCGAAGATCGCGTTCGCGATCGCGGCCGCGATCGGGATGATCGGCGGCTCTCCCAGGCCCTTGCTTCCCACGCTGTTGGCATCGGTATCGGCGACGTCGACGAAGGCCACGTCGATCTCGGGGATGTCCATCATCACCGGGACCTTGTACTCCTCGAGGTTGGCCGTGAGCTGCAGACCCGTGTCGGGGTCGATCACGCGTTCCTCGGTGAGCGCGAACCCCATCCCCATCGTCACGCCCCCATAGACCTGGCTCGTGGCCGTCAGGGGATTGATCACCCGGCCGATGTCGTGGACGGCGACGACGCGCTCCACGCGCACCTGACCGGTCTCCACGTTGACGGCAACCTGAGCGAAGTGAGCGCCGAAGGTGTTCACCGCCTTATCCTCCGGATTGGGCCCGCGAGCGCCCTTCGCCACGATCGTATAGTTGCCCATCTTGGCGGCGACCTGCGTGAAGGGCAGGCGCTTCGCCGGCGCTGCTGAGTAGACAAGGTCGCCATCCTCGACGACGAAGTCATCGGGATCGGCATCGGGTAGCTCAAGCATGATCGCGGCCAGCGCAATCAGTTGGCGCAGAGCCTCGCGACACGCCGAGCGCACCGCTGGGGTGCTAGAGGCCAGCGTGACGCTGCCGCCGCTGCCAGGGCCATAGGGCGCCGGCAAGCTGTCGCCTACAACGCAGAGAATGGCGTCGAGCGGAAGGCCTAACTCCTCCGCTGCCACCTGCGTCAACGCCGTCTTGGTGCCCGTGCCGATGTCCTGCACGCCCACCAGAATCTCGGCTGTCCCGTCGGGGAGGAGCTTACAGATCGCGTTGGCTGGGGGGCCGCCCCCGCCGCCCCAGATCTGACTCGCCATCCCGTAGCCACGGCGCCAGGGATCGTCACTCTCATCCTGGTCCGGCTGACGCATCGACCACCCAAAACGCTCCGCGCCGATCTCATAGGCACGGCGCAACCCCTTGTAGCTGTAGGGCTCCTCACGGGAAGGGCTGTCCTCGGCATAGTTCTTCAGTCGCAGATCGAGGGGATCCATCCCCAGCTTGTCAGCCAGGGCGTCCATCGCGCTCTCGAGTGCAAAGGTGCCCTCGACATAGCCGGGCGCACGGAAGGCCCGGGCGTGGTCGGTGTTAGCCCGCGCGGCGCGCACCACCGTGCGCACATTCGGGCAGAGGTAGAGATCCTTCGCCGGCCCGCCGACCACCGGACCGCCGCCCCCGAAGGCGCCGGTCGCGACGTTGGCTTCCTGCTCGATCAACGTCAGCGTGCCATTCTTCTTGGCACCCAGGCGGACGCGCTGTTGGCTAGCCGGGCGATAGCCGGCGACGAGATGTTCCTCCTCGCGATCGAGCAGCGCCTTGACGGGACGATCGGTCTCACGCGCGGCGAGGACCGCCATCAGGGTGAAGGCCTCGGCGCCCCACTTGCTGCCAAAACCACCGCCCATATAGTTAGAGATCGCGCGCACCTTATCCATCGACAGATCGAGCGCGTCGGCCACGCTGCTGCGTGTTCCGAAGACGCTCTGTGTCGAGTGCCAGACTGTCACCAGGTCGCCCTCCCAGCTTGCCGCGCTGCCGTGCGTCTCGAGACAACAATGTGCCGCGACGGGGGTCGTGAAGTAGAGCTCGACGACGATATCGGCCTTCTCCAGTCCCGCGCCCACATTGCCACGCTCGTAGACCTCGCCATCGGGCGCTGAGATCCAGTTGTCCTCACCGAGAAGGACGACAGGTCCTTCCTCGTCGGCAGCCGAGGCGAAATCGTGGGCAAAGGGCAGCGGCTCGTAGTCGACGTCAATCACCGCCAGCGCATCCTCGACGGTCCGCTCGTCACGGGCCACCACGAACGCGACCTCCGCCCCCTCATAGGCCAGCTCCTGCGGAAAGATCTCCCGGCCTTCCAGATGGGCGATGGGAGGAGGTCGGAAGCGGTGCCACACCAGTACGACGCCCTCCATAGCTTCGGCCTTGCTACTGTCGATGCGCGTGATCCGCGCGTGGGGATGCGGCGATCGCAGGAAACGGCCGATCAACATCCGCGGCGGCTGCACGTCGTAAGTATAGACCGCCTTGCCAGTGACCCGCGCGACCCCGTCGACCCGCGGCGTGGGCTTGCCCACCAAACGCATCTCGGCATCCCGCTCCCAGGTCTGGACGTGCTCCTCCTCGACGATGACCTCGCGCTCCTCGATCCGACCCTCAAACTCGACCCTAGTCTTCTTTATCGTCGGCATCGCCTTACGCCTCCCTTTCGTCGGCCATTGTATCGGCAGCAGCCAGGACCGAATCGATGATGTTCGGATAGGCGCCGCAGCGACAGATGTTGCCCGACATCGCCTCGCGGACCTCACTCTCCGAGGGATGCGCGTTGTGTTCGAGCAGTGAGACCGCGGCCATCACCTGTCCTGGGGTACAGAATCCACATTGGTAGCCATCGTGTTGGATGAAGGCCTCCTGCACCGGATGAAGCTGATCGCCGCGGCTTGCACCCTCGATGGTACGGATGGCACGGCCCTCACAGTCAATCGCCAGTGTCAGACAGGCATACGCGGTCTCATCATCGATGATAACCGTGCAGGCGCCGCACTGGCCCCGACCACAGCCGCGCTTGGACCCTGTCAATCCCAGCTCCTCCCGCAGAACGGACAGCAGCGTCCGCCGGGGCTCCACAAACACCTGGACATTCTCGCCATTGACCGTCAGCGCAACCGGGACTTTGCCCGGACCTCGAAATGTTACCGTCATCGGGTTACCTCCTTTAGGTATGGCCGTCGCCTCATTCTAGTGCGGGACGGAGAGCGGCGCAAGACGCTACTCGAGCACGCGCCGAGGACGAGCTTTTCGAGCAACCGCTGACGCATTCACAGACTTTACCGGAGCACCTGGAGCACGTTACTGTAGCTATCGGTCCACACGCGCAGGCCCGGATCGTAGACTTCCTGGAGATCTGGATGCGCATCCCAGCGCGAACCCCGCGTGGCCTGTGGCGATCGACCGATGACCACCCAGCGCGAACGGAAGATGGCCTCGTCGTCCCCGGGGTCGGCGACGATCACACCGTCCAGTCCCCGCTCTCGTGCCAGCGCTGCTAACAGCGGCGCAAGGTCGAGATGGGTCGTGCTGATGTTCACCGCGAGCAGACCGTCTTCTGCAAGATGCGCCAGGTAGAGGTCGAAGGCCTCGCGGGTTAGCAGGTGCACGGGCGGCGCATCACCGCTGAAGACGTCCACAGCCAGGAGGTCGAACGCCTGCGCATCCCCCCGCTCGAGCTCCTGCGCCAATGAGAGACGCGCGTCGCCGTCAGCCACCGCGATCTCCGCCGCAGAATCCTGAAGGTAACTGAAGTAGCCCCCCAGCCCGTGAGCGTAGCGGATGACCTCCGGATCGATCTCGTAGAAGCGCATGAGGTCCCCCTCGCGCCCGTAGGCTGCCAGCGTGCCCACGCCCAGGCCCAGCACGCCGATGCGCAGCGGTTCCGCACTCCCTTGGAGCTGACGCACCGCCAGCCCCACGCCACTGGTGGGGCCAAAGTAGCTGGTGGGCGTGTCGCGCAGGTCCGGAGACGCGTACTGGACGCCGTGGATCGTCGTCCCGTGGACCATGCGATACGCGTCACCAGGCGGATCGCCCAGCGTGGCAGACTGGATGCGCAGGACGCCATAGAAGTTGCGCTCTGCAGACAACGTGCCGAAGTAGAAAGCGCGAACGGCGCTGCGAAGCGCGATCACCGATGAGAGCAGCCCAAGGCTGACGACGATGAGGGCCCCTACCTGCGCCCACCGCCGCCGGACCAACGCAGAGCCCGGGCCGAGCGCCAGCGCCAGGCCAATGAAGACCCAACACGCCAGCAACGCGATGGGAAACTCCCAGGTCCCCGCAAAGACGGCCGGCGCTACGAGATTCACGAAGACGCCACCCCGAGCGCCTCCCACACCCATCATCAGGTAAAACGCGGTCAGATCCTGTGGTTGCGGGCGCAGCCGGGCCATCTCACCGTGGCTGACCAGACAGGCGGAGAAGAGCACCAAGCCATAGACACTCAGTTGCACCACCATAGGGAAGACGTTACCCCTCGGGAAGACGTAGCCGAAGATCTGAGTTGCGCCGAAGAAAAGCAGCAGCGTCCAGCGCGAGTAGCCCGTGCCGCTACGAGCGGTGCCGCTGCGAGCGGTGCCGCCGCGAGCGGTGTCGCCGTTGCCGGTGCCACCAAAGACGATGACAAAGGTGAGCAGGTAGAGAACGAGAGGGCCCACCCACAGGAGCGGGACCGCTGTCACATTCTGGGTGATCTGATTGGTGGTACCCAACAAGAGGACCGATCCAATGGCCGAGAAGACCAGCCAGAGCAGAGGATGCCACCACCGTACGGACGGCCCTCGCGCGTGCGTAAAGCTTGCCTCGGGCTCGACGGTCGGGGGCCTGACAGTCTCTGCCCGCCGGCGCGCGTTCGCATGACGAAAGGAGGAAGACGCGGCCCACCCCAGCCCCACCGCAAACGCCAAATAGCCAGCAAACCATACGCTGGCCTGTCCATACGTCGAGAAGGCCGGCTCCAACAAGAAGGGGTAGGCGGCGAGGGCTAGGATCGACCCTAGATTGGAGAGAGCGTAGAGGCGGTAGGGGCTCGTCTCGCGAAAGCGTGCCGCGAACCATGCCTGCACCAAGGGGCTCGTCGTCGAGAGGACGAAGTAGGGGAGGCCCACCGTCACCGTAAGGGTGAGGAGCACCTGCGCGATCGCGGGCATCCTGACCGCCAACGTCCAGGGCCCCTCCGGCGTGATCGGCGTGCGCCAGCGCACCAGATTGAGCCCCAGAGCAGCCAAGGATGCTGCCAGAACGCCAAGATGGACCCAGACCTGCCGGCGCCTGTCCAGCTTGCGCACGATCAGGTGGCCATACACATAGCCAAGCAACAGAAGCACCTGAAAGAAGAGCAGTGTCGCCGACCAGACCGCGGAGGAGCCCCCAAACCAGGGCAGGATCACCTTTCCGATGAGGGGCTGGACCAGGAAGAGCAGAACCGCGCTCACAAAGATCGTGACAGCGTAGACGAGCATCAAGTCACCTTCGTCGCCCAGAACAGCGCCTCACACCGTAGGGTTGCCTAGCACGAAATCCCCAGCAACCGACCGGCATCACCTCAGGCGGATGGGTATTGCTCAGACAACCAGGCCTCCAACATCCCCTCAAGCCGCTGGGGAACGTGAGTGGGCGCCTTGGGGACGGGGCAGATGCGGATGCAGTCCCCACGGATCGGCGAGTGGGGTCGGCCCTCACGGCGCCGGCGGCAGAGCGTGGGATCGGTCTTCGCCGGTGTATCGATGAAAATACGATCGCGATCGACGGCCTCTACCGAACGATAGTCGATCACGTCAGAGTCGTCCCGCAGTGTGATGCAGGACATAATGCAGGCCTGCTGGCACAGCTTACACGCGTCCCTCAGGCAGACCGGCTCAGACAGCAGAGGGTCAGGGACCAGATCGGCGCTGGTGACAATCGAGTTAAAGCGCTGTCGCGGCCCGAACTCCGGCGTGAGCACGACGTTGTTGTAGCCGAACTCGCCCAGTCCCGCCCGGGTCGCCGCGTGGCGATGCGAGAACGGACCAAACGTGTACCGGAAGGGAGAGAAATCTCGCGCGGCGCCGCGCGGCGGACCTTCCCAGATCTCGATATCACTGAGATCATCGACCTTGGGATGGAGGCCCGTCGTCGGGAAGATCATCGCCTCCCAGCCGTGACCCATCAGGTGTTGACCGATCACCTGGCTGATGAACTCCAGCATATAGTCGTGGACGACGTGCCCCACCCTGTTATAAAGCGTCTCCAGATAGGGATACTTCACGTGGTCGGGGATCATCTCCATCTCCGCATCCGCCAGCGCAGCCGGCGCATTCATCACCGGGTTGAGAATTGGCTGGGCGATGGAGATCACCGTCTTCGCGCCGGGCAGAAAGTCCCGCGGATGGTGCCCTTTGGGGGGCGCATCATCGTATGGAGGCTGTGGATCCCATCGATCGACGGAGGCCACGCCCACCAGCGCCGCGCCCTGCTGCAACGCGAGGTCCTTCACACGCCGTGTCACCTTGTCCATGTCACGCATAACCCGATCCTCCTAGTCTCCTCTATGAGAACTCCAGCCAGTCGACGCAGGCATCCAACCGGTGCTGGGATGACCCATCCGCCACAGTTCTCCTTTTCCAACACCATACTTGAGGTATATACTCACGCAAGAATCCAGGCAAATCCGTATTCCACAAGGAGGCCATCTATGGCTACCGTTCGTTTTGGCATCGTCGGGATGGGTGGGATGGGCAACGGTCATGCCCGCAACATGCCACACATTCCAGAAGCCGAGCTCACCGCCGTCTGCGATATCGCGCCTGAGGCCCTAGAGACCGCTACGGACGCCTATGACGTGCCCGGTTTTGAGCAGCACACCGACCTGCTGGACAGCGGTCTAGTCGATGCTGTGCTGATTGCGACCCCTCACTATTTCCACCCGCCCATCGCGATCGATGCGATGGCACGCGGCGTGCACGTCATCAGCGAGAAGCCTATGGCAGTCACCGTCTCGGGCGCAGAAGCGATGATTAAGGCCGCAGAACGAACCGAGGTGGTCTTCGCCGTCATGTTCCAGCAGCGGACGCTGCCCGTCTATCAGGCCGCCAAGCGCCTGGTCGAGGAGGGCCGCCTCGGCGAGCTCTACCGCACGCTCCTGATCGACAGTCACTTCCGCAGTCAGGCCTACTATGACTCGGCCGGTTGGCGCGCCACCTGGAAGGGCGAGGGCGGCGGCGTGCTGCTCAACCAGGCCCCGCACGGCATGGACCTCTTCACCTGGCTCGCCGGAATGCCGTCGCGGGTGATCGCCCGGGTCAACACGCGCCAGCACGACATCGAGGTCGAGGATGAAGCGACGGCCCTGCTCGAGTACGAAAATGGCGCCATCGGTTACTTTCTGGAGAGCGTCAACGAGTATCCCACGGGCATGCGGATCGAGCTCTGCGGCGAGCTTGGCAAACTGGAGATCGCCAAGGGTGAGCTACGCTTCTGGGAAGTGAAGCCCGGCGTCCGAACCGCCTCGGACACCACCGACCAGATGTGGGGCCGCCCGGACGCCGTGGAGATCCCCATCGAACTGGAGGCGCGAGCAACCGGTCACGCCGCCATCGTCCACAATGTGGCGCTCGCCATCCTCGAAGACGAGCCGCTCATCTCACCCGGCCCTGAGGCGATCTACAGCCTGGAGCTGGCCAATGCCATCCTGCTCTCTGGTCACAAGGACAAGCCCGTCGGGCTCCCCGTCGATCGCGCTGAGTATGACGCATTTATCGAGGAGAAGAAAGCCAGTTCGAGGGATAAGGACGTGGAAGACCAGCGGATCACAGACCCCAACCATCTGTAGTCGCGACCCTCCTCCCCGAGTCCGCCTCGTATGCGCCGGCCGACCACAGTTGGCCGGCGCATAACATCTCGCTAAATCAGGGACTGGCCACCCAGGGATAGGAGACGATCCGCGAGCCCTCGCGATCGGTGACGTAGAGCCGATCGTCGGCCCACGCGACGCCTCCGGGCGTCACAGGGGATGGCGTGTCGGTCAGGGCCTGGAGCAGCGTCCCCTCCAGATCGAAGACAACGACACTCTGGTAGGCAGCATCGGTGGCAATCACCGCGCCGGGAGCTGCTGCAAGCTGAGGGCGGTCATCCACCCCGCCGGCCCAGACCGGCACCTCCCAGCCCCTGAGAAAGAGCCCCTCACCAGAGAAGACCTGAATGCGTCGATGCCACGTGTCGGCTACATAGACGTCTCCGGTTGCGCTCACCGCTAACCCGACGGGCTCGCGCAGCATCCCAGGCCCGTCCCCGGCCCCGCCAAACTCCCGCAGGAACCCGCCTTCTGTGTCGAAGACCTGAATGCGATTGTTACCGGTATCAGCGACGTAGACCTCACCCGAAGACTCCATCCCCGGCTCCCCAGCTCCCGAGGCGACCGCGATCCCACGAGGACCGAAGAACCCGCCCTGCCCCGTGACATCAAATACGTCGACCTCCGCCAGGCGGCCCCAGCTCAGCAAGTGGTTTCCGTCAGCATCAAACTTCTGAATCCGATGGTTCCAGGTATCGGCGACGTAGACGTGGCCCTCAGCATCGACGGCCACGGCCCAGGGAGCATGGAACTGCCCCGACCCGACACCATAGCCCCCCCACGTGTCAATGACCGCTCCGTCGGCGGAGATATGCCAGATCCGGTGGGTTGCGGCATCCGCCGCATAGAGCGATCCGTCGGGGGCCACGGCAATGCCGCGCGGCTCGGCGTTGGGCAGATCAGCCACGCGCGCCGAAGAGACGACGAGACGAGCATCCGCATAGGGATCCTGAGCCTCACCGGGAGTCACGCCATCGACCGCTGCGCCCGGAGCGGCCCGCCCCTCCTCAAGCCGATAGTCCCACACCAGATCCGCCACATCCTTTCGCACGTAGAAGCGGAACTCCCGACGATGTGGCCACGCGGCGAGTGTGAAGGGATTCTCGGGATTCCGCAGACGGGCATATCGACGGTAGTCGCGGTCCCAGATAATGTCCCAAATCGCCCGGCGCCGCTCTGGCTCGGTGAACACAGCCCTGATACGCTCCCAGGAGAGGCCCTTGTAGTCCTCGACGGGCCACCAGATATGCTGGTAATCAAAGCTGTCATACTGCCCCGCCACGATTTCCTCAATGGCCGGCCACTCCGCTCGCTCCGCCAGGATCACGGGACATTCCAAGAGCCTTTCGGGATCCGGTGTGGTGAAGTAGTAGTTGTTCGGATACTGGACGTCCATGTACCAATAGAAAGGCCAAGCGACCTCTTGACTGTAAGCAACTTTGATCTCATCGGGGGTGCCCGTCAAGCGCCAGGAAAGCTGCTCGATCTGGGAGAGAACGTGATTGACGTCCGGTGTGCTGTGCGCGTAGACCATGTACTCGGTGGCTAGCTCATCGTTAATGTAGTTCAGCATGATCATCGTGCGCACGGAAAGAGCGCCGAGGAACGCCACGGCGCTGGCAGCCACTAGGCGGAGTCCCCGCTGCCAACCTATGCCACTTAAGGCGAAGAAGAGCAATCCACCGAAGATCAGGATGCCTAGGAAGCCCCCGGTGAGCCGGCCCAGGGGCTGCAGCTGCGCGACCGTCAGTGCAAGCTGCGGAGCTGCGCCACTTTGCTGCAATACCTGCTGGATCGCTCCCGATGACTGGCGGAATGCGCCCCAAGCGAGGGCAAGGAAGAGCAAAGAGACGGGCACCAACCACCCTCGATCCGCGAACAGACGACGCCAGGACAGGCCCTCGAAGGCCCGTCCCAGAGCCCAGGCAGCGAGAAGGATGTGAGGAAGCGCGATGTGGACGAAAAGCCACGGCATCTTCTCACCGGCGATGGCGTAGGCGATCCAGGACAGCCCCGCCCATCCCATCAAGAAGAAGGGCAAGAGGCGCGGCAGAAGGTCGCCAAGATTCGGCGGCGCAGCATCCGGTCCCTCCTCCGCTCCATCAGCCGACCGCAGCCGCGCAACACCTCGCCCCAGCGCTTGCGCGATCATCCCTGCCCCGGCAAGGGTAGATATCAGGATCGGCAAATACTCATAGAGCGGGCCGATCAATCCGTAGTAATACCACGGCTGGGTCCCGCGCTCGACCCTCTGCTGCGCCATCCAATAGGCCAGCCCGCCCACAAATCCCGTTATCATTCCCCACCCATACGTGAAGATCGTGCTGTAGAACACGATAAACACAGCGTAGGTGACGAGGGCGATGAACGGCCAGCGCTTGGCATCCCACCAAAGCCCGAGCCCGACACTGAGCACCAGGGAGATACCGAGGACAGCAAATGCCCCAAGTAGCATCGGAAGGGGAAGGGTGCTGAAGTTCATAGCCATCAGCGCGGGATAGAAGGCGCTCATGTCCACGCCCGCGACAAAGCGCATCAGCAGTGCAGAACCGAGGGGCAGGGTCAACGTCCCCAGCACCATGAGGACGTCGAACACTCGAAGCGCACGGATCTGGTCTCGGCCAACTCCACGCTCCAACAGAATCAGCAGCGCGAGCAACGCCAGCGCAGCGAGACCCACCGCGATGCGGCCGTATGTCGGTATCACCGTATCGCCAATCGCCGTATTGCCCTCGCCCTCCTCCACCACCGTAGCCTCCGGCAAGGACAGCGCAAAGACAACGCCGGCGACGAGGGCCAGGATCAAGAGGGCGACGAGCGCAGGGATGAGTCGTGGTCGGCGCCAGCGCACACTCAGAATCTGCCAGAGGAGCGGCAACACCATCAGCGCCATGAAAATGGCCGTGTAGATGTAGGCAACTTCCTTAGACGCGTACATCAACGCAAAGAAGGCGCCCGCCCATCGCAGCCAACGGGCCTGCCCATCGTCAACGTATCGCAGTACGGCCCAAAGTAGCAGCATTGCCGTGAGCAACGTGGGGACGTCGTGTCGCGTGTAGCGCGAGTAATACGTGATCGATGGGGAGATCAAGAGCATCACCGAGGCCAGGATCGCCGCCAGTCTTCCGAGCCATCGCCGGAAGAGCCAGGGCGCCATCACCAGGGCGACGCCGGTCAGGGCTGTGTAAAGCCGGGCTGTAAAATCGCTGACGCCAAAGAGACCGTAGAGGAACGCTGTAGCCTCGAAAAGCAGAGGTCCATGCATCAAGGGATCGTGACGAAATCCACGCCCCGAATAGAGGTTCCAAGAGTACTTAGCATGGGTGGTCTCGTCGTGGCTGACAGCCCGATCACCTAACGCATAGAGGCGGGTCACCAGGGCCAGCAACAGGATCACAACGTAGGCTATCTTCCAGACGTCGAGCCGGCGCCGGCCCGACGTGGTCAGGGCTGCTTCACTCATCCTCGCTCCGTCGTATCGTGGACTCTCACCATCGTGCAGACGGCTGCAGCGCTGGCGCGTGCCAGTGCCTCAAGCAAGCGCGTCTGTAGACCTGGATTCTACCTTCGATGAGACTTCTAGCAACTGAGTGGGTTCAAGGCTTGAGCTTCCCCTCATCTTCGACACAAGAGAGTCCAGAGCCTGTCCCGATGGCCCTGGACTCAAGTAGGACGTACGGGTGGATAGTAATCTCCGTGAGGTTCAGTCGACGTAGCCCTCCGCCGGCGGATAGACGTGGGAGCGAACCTCCGAAGCGCGCAGGACGTTGACGGCCTGGCCTGGCCCTGCAGACTCCACGCCGAACAACATCACCACCGAACCAATCGATGGGGCACCCCAGAGCAGAACGTAATCACCCGACGCCAACTCGGCCTCCCAGGTCAGGAAATAGGAGGACTCGCCGGGCTCAAGAGCACCGAGATGATAGACGCGCCCGGCGGCGCGCACCTCACGGTCTGCGGTCAACAGTTGCCACCGCCCGGAGAAGCTGTCGAGCTCTGCGAGCGACTGACTCGACACGTTCCTGACACCGAAACGGATCTCCAGTCTACCCTCGGAGCCCTCGCGAACCTCCGTGATCGCCTCCGCACGCTCCGGATTGACAGCGACCCCACGCGCCCCTGACCGAGATGCACATCCTGCAGACAGAAGCGCAGCCAATATGAGCAAGACCCAACGTTGCATACGATAACCTCCCTTTTGCAAAGAGTTTCGATAAGTATATCCTTAGGCCCGTGCAAGTCACCCCGGGAGCAGCCAGGCGGCAGCCTATCCGACTGGATCGTCAACGGGGGCCAATCGATGACCCGTGACGGATGAAGAGCGTAGAAGAGCGAGGTACGTATGTCAAAGTCTGAGTGGCGCATCGAGACGACGGCCATCCATGCAGGGACTGAACTCGAACCACAGGATATCTCCCCGCCTCTGCATATGGCGAACACCTATATCTTCGCGAGCGCCGAGGAGGCCGCTCAGGCCTTCGAGCAAGAGGACCGGCCCATCTACACCCGCTGGGGCAATCCCACGACAGCGGTTATGGAGCGCAAGATCGCGGCTCTGGAACAAGGCGAAGCGGCGGTGGGCACCGCCTCGGGCATGGCCGCCGTAAGCGCGGCGATTTTCGCAGCCGTGCAGGGCGGCGACCATCTCATCGCCACCACCGGACTCTACAGCGGCACCTACCATTTCGTCGTTGAGGACCTTCCCCGCTATGGCATCGAGACAACCCTTGTGGAAGCCACGCGTTCGGAGTCTTTCGAGGCGGCGATTCAGCCAAACACACGGGTCATTTATCTCGAGTCACCGGGCAACCCAGCCCTGCTTATGAACGACATCGCTGCGATTGCGCGCATCGCTAAAGAGCACGGGATCCTCACGCTATTCGACAACACCTTTGCCACGCCGGTGAATCAGCGTCCCATCGAGCTCGGCGTCGACGTCGTCATCCACTCCGCAACGAAGTTCCTGGGCGGACACGGGGACGCCTTGGGCGGCGTCGTGGTCGGTTCGGAGGCGTTCGTCGGCCGGGTGCTCAAGGGGCCCATCCGCCGGCAAGGCGCATGTATCAGCCCCTTCAACGCCTGGCTGATCGCTCGAGGGATCACGACGCTGCCCCTGCGGGTCGCTCGACACAACGCGAACGCGCTGCGGATCTCCGAATGGTTGTATGAACATCCCGCCGTGGCCTGGATCCGCTATCCTTGGCACCCATCGCACCCCCAATATGAGCTAGCGCAGCGGCAGATGAGGGGTGGTGGCGGCGTGGTGGTCTTCGAGCTGAAGGAAGGTCTGGACGCCGGCGCCCGCCTGCTCAACCACGTGGAGCTTTGCGCCCGCACGGTCAGTCTGGGGGACGTGCGCAGCCTGATCACCCACCCGGCGAGCACGACACATCGCAGCGTCCCGCGCGAAAGGCGTCTACAAGCGGGGATCACAGATGGACTGGTGCGCTTCGCCGTCGGCCTAGAGGATGCTAATGACATCGTCGCCGATTT
>CAZPJP010000021.1:0-20814 GCA_964586915.1 uncultured Anaerolineales bacterium | reverse complement strand
AACCTGCAACACCAGCTCTATACACCGAGCGGCAGATGATTGAGACATCTGCCGCCCAACATCCTAATACGCTCACAAGAGAAACTCAGTCCAATCGCCGACGTGGCGAGCGGCGTTATCTCACCTGTTCGAGACGACCTTCAGGTGGGTCAGCGCTGCGATGATGACATCTGTAGCATCCGTGACCTCCCACCTCCCCGTATTCAGAGTGAGATGGTAGAGCATCGGATTGTCCCAATCAATCTCGAAGAAGCGCTCGAGATACGCCATCGCGGCCTGATCCTTGGACCGGGTCAGATCGGTGGCCTCGGCCAATGAAATATCCTCGCGGGCCTTCACCCGCAACGCACGCGCTCCGAGAGGCGCATTGAGCCGGACGTGGAGCACACTGGGTTTTTCGCGCAGGATCGCCTGCCCGCCACGCCCCACGATGACGACATTGTCGAGATCATAGGCGCCCAGAATGGTATCCTTGACCAAGTTGATGCCCTCTGCCTCGGACAGCGTCGCGACCGGGACCGATTCAGGGGAGGTAGCGGGCTGACTGACGTCAGAACGAATACGGCGACGACGGAATAAGCGCTCCAGGAAGTTGCGCATGCGATAGGTGTCCTCGGAGAGATCCACAACCTCCTCCTCGGATATGCCCATCTCGGAGGCTACCTGAGCCATCATGTTTTTGTCAAAGTAGCTGTATCCTAGAACATCGCAGAGGCGCTCTGCGATCTCTACACCTCCACTGCCATACTGGCGCGAAATCGTGATGACTGGCATCGCTACCCCCTTGTAGAGTAAAGAGCTCGCGTTGGCGCCAGCGCAACTCAGCCCGCCAACCGGTCTCGATGAAGTAGTATAGGGATACTATATCACTAGCACAGAACTGCGCAACGCCGGTCCCAGGTCACGCCTGCGCCGACGTGTAGCCTGGCTTCACAACGCAGCGTGTAGGGTCATTCGCCAGACTGAGAAGACCTTCTATAATCAGCGAAGCGCTGCAGCATCAGCAGGAACATGAATCCGCCGAACGCTCCCGCACAGGGCGGGCCTTGTACATAAGAGAGGTTCACACGCATGAAGATTCGTTCAATCACGCTCTTTGCTGAAATCGCGGTCCCTTTCGATGATGCCTATCTCACGCGCCTGGGCGAGACGGCGCGCGCTCTCTCCCTGAGCTATCAGGAGGCCGACTATGAGGTGCAGACACTCCGCCTGGCCACGGATTTCTGCGCTGATCTGGTTGACCAACGGTCGAAGGATCAAGCCGTGGACACCGTCAGGGAACTTGAGGCGCGATGCCGTGAGGCGGGATTCGAGTACATCGCGATCGGACCGGCGGGTCCCGAGGTGCAACCGTGGGTGCTAGAGCTTCTTGCCTCCACCGAGTCTGTGTTTGTGACCTGCCATATCGCGAAGCCGAACACCGGCGTGATTGACAGCACAGCCATTCGGGCCGCCTCTCAGATCATCCGCGAAGCTTCACACATTGAGGAGGGATTCGGCAACCTCCGCTTCGCCGCCCTCGCGAACGTACAACCGGGAACCCCTTTCTTTCCGGCCGCGTACTGGCACAAAGGGCCTCCGGCGTTTGCCATAGCCACGGAGTCTGCCGATATCGCCGTGCTGGCGAGCGAGGGAAGCACCGACGCAGCGTTGACACACGCACGACTCACGGGCCTGGTCGAGTCGCACGGACGTCGCCTGCAGGAGATCGGTTTCCAAGCGGTCGCGAAGCACGATCTGGACTTCCTGGGTATCGATTTCTCTCTGGCCCCCTACCCAAATCCGGAAACGAGCATCGGAGCGGCACTGGAGGCCGTGACCCAAAGCAAGCTGGGATCACCAGGGACACTGACCGCCGCAGCGCTGCTGACCGACGCGGTGCAGCGAGCGGACTTCCTGCAGACCGGGTTCTGTGGCCTTATGTTGCCGGTGCTGGAGGATATCGTGCTTGCGGGCCGGGCCGCTGAAGGTGGCCTCCTCGTGAACGAGCTGCTGCAGTGGTCAGCAGTCTGTGGCACGGGGCTCGATACAGTACCGCTTCCTGGGGATGTCACCGAGGAGAGCCTGGCGGCGCTGCTATTCGACGTGGCGGCACTGTCGGTGCGTCTCAACAAGCCACTCACAGCAAGGCTGATGCCACTGCCCGGCAAAGCCGCCGGCGACCCGGTCCATTTCGATTTCCCTTATTTCGCTGATGGGGGCGTGTTGGATCTCGTCGCATACGAACCTGGTGCACCGTACGAGAGGACGAGCGAACTGCGGCTGGGACCTCTCCACCCGCAAGCTCACCAACGATAGGTCCGGGACGGGAGGGGGCCCGGATGGCCTTCCAGACGATCAACGCCCCGAACAGAGCGCACCCTCTAGAACAAGCTGGAGGGTGCGCTACGTGCCGGTTTTCAGCCACCGGCCGAGTATAGTCCCAGTGCTACCGAGGTTATGCCCGCGAGAAAAGTGCCTCCGCGTCAGGGTTGAGCAACGAGACAAACGTGTAGATTCCGAGGGCCGTGCCAAGCGGGAAACCGGGCAGGTTCAAAAAACCAAGAACAAGACCAAGGACTCGGGCCCAGGGCCTGAACTGCAGGAGTCCGATACCCACAACTATACCAGGCGCCGAAATCAAGGTCATAAAACCAGCGACGAAAACGCCAACGATGAAGAGCACCGTCATCGCCTCACGCTCCCCCGCCAGCAGACCCGTGCCCAGCAGAATCGCCAGCACCAACACGCCTGTCAGGACCCCGAGGATGCCGAGAACGATATACAGCCAACCAAGAACCTTGATGTTTGTTTTCATCTAGCCCTCCTCTGTTCCATTGAACGCTCTATCCTTACTACGCATCCTGAGGGGGTTGGGTTGCACACAACCTGTGGTGAACACAGGGCGGACAGAGGATAGGTCTCGAAGCGTGGTCGTTGCGCTACACGCGGGGGTCTGCACTTGGAAGCCGCACGGTAATAAGCTCGACATCGGAGACTGACCTGCTGATGGCGCCGCCGAGTTGCTCGCAGAAGCGTCGACTGGTGGTCAGGGTGACGTCGTTAGGCCAGTCCTCGCCCTCCGCGGTGGACTCCGTCTCATAGTCCTGTGCCCCCCCGGCTTGGCGACGGGCGACCTCAAAGACAAGTGTCGACGGGCTGGCTGGCTCTCTGCTGGCGGTCATACTGATGACCTCGCGGCGAGTAGTCCGCATCGCATAGGCCAGGAGGCCGAGAAGCACCCACCGCACTGTGGACGCGTCTAGGTCCAGCGTCCCCAGGTCGTCCACCAACCGCAATTCAAGCGTGTGATCGCGATCGGCAGCCATAGGTTGAGCCGTGCGCACAATGTCGGCCATCAACTCTGAGACCTCAAACGGTCTATCGTAGACCAGCGTCCTGGCCTCATCGAGTTTTCGCACGGTGAAAAGATCGTCGACCATCTGGAGAAGGTTGCGTCCAGCTTCGTAGATAGAGGTCAGATCCTCCCGCTGAAAATCAGTGACCGGGCCGTCAATGCCCTTCAGCATCACCCGAGAGAAGCCGGTCACGGTGTTGATGGGCGTCTTGAGATCGTGGCTCATTCTTGACATAGAAGCCATACCAAAGCGGCTTGCACGTTTGGCCTTGCCAGAGAAAAAGCCAGCACCCACAGCGAAGAGGAGCCGGTTCAGCTGGTGCTGTGCAGGAGGATCGCTGCACTCATCCTCGGAAGCGAGACAGGCCTGAAGCGTCTCAGCCAAAGCCTCCTGAATCCTCACCAGATCCTCCGGCTGACAGCTATCGAGCTCCTCTAGTCTTTCGCCCAGTGCCTGCGCCCGCCGCACGTCAAGGGTCTCGGCGGTCAGAAGCTCGATCAGTTCATCTGCCATCCTCTCCACGCGCGGTCGAAGGGCATCCAACTGGGGCACGGGGTTAACCTGCGCCAGCGCCTTGAGCCAAGCGTCCACAATCTCAGGGCGGCACTGACGCAACGCTTCTAGGGATTCCATGGGTCTCTTCCGTGTTTGATGCTCCACAGTGCAATCATCCAGATGCGGGGAGAAGCGACTCCTTGCATACTCCGACTATAGCATGGTCCGCAAGATGCGCCAGGCCATCGGCCTCTGGCAAGATCGCACAACGCTGTGGCATGGTATAATCGGAACGTGGCTATTCAGCAGATGTAGCAGGGTACAGACTTCCCCTTCGGACAGGCTGTCACAACCCAAACACCAGGGAGGATTGGAGCATGGAGATCAGCACCGTTACAGGCGCACTTGGCGAGCGAAAGACAGAGGCGATAGCAATCGGCTTATTCGAGGATGAGACTGCAGCACGTCCAGCAGAGGTACCCGGGCTAGATGCTACGCTGGACGAACGAGTGAGGACGATCTTGGCCGATGGGGACTTCAGAGGTAAGCGCAATGAGACGCTGGTCCTTTACACGTATGAGACGCTGCCCGCGAAGCGTCTGATCCTCGTGGGCTTGGGAAAGCGCGACGCCTTCAAAGTGGACGTGGTCCGGCAGGCTGCAGCGACAATCGCCAAGAAGGCGCGCGACCTGGGTCTGACCGAGATCCACACGCCGCTGCTAGGCGCCGGTGTTGGAGATATATCCAGCCAGGCCTGCGCGACGGCGATTGCCGAAGGCGCTCTGCTAGGCCTCTACCGCTTCACCGAACTTAAGACTCAGCAAGAGGACGAACGCCCCGACCCCGAGCGGCTGGTCATCGTTACAGCCGAGTCTGAGCATCGACCCGAGATTGAGCGGGGGCTGCGCCTGGGTCGTATCGTGGCAGAGTCCACGATGCTGACCCGCGACCTGGTCAACCGTCCCGCTAATATAGCGTCGCCCGCTCACCTGGTGGAGACCGGGCAGGAGATCGCCTCCTCAACAGGGCTGACCTGTCGTATACTGGACAAGCGCGCGCTTGAGACCCTGGGGATGGAGCTGCTGCTCAGCGTAAACCAAGGCGGGAGGGAGCCAGCCCAGATGATCATCCTGGAGCATAACGCGGCCCGGCCCGACCTACCCACCATTGTGCTCGTTGGTAAAGGCATCACCTTTGACACCGGCGGCATCTCTCTGAAATCTAGTCGGGGCATGGAGCGGATGAAAGGGGATATGGCCGGAGCCGCTGCCGTCCTGGGCGCGCTGCGCGCGGTCGCGCTTCTCGACTTACCCCTCCACGTCGTCGGTCTGGCCCCGGTCACTGAGAACATGCCCGACGCCAACGCGACCAAGCCGGGCGATGTGAAACGCTCACTCAAAGGCTTGACCGTCGAGATCGTCAACACGGACGCTGAGGGACGTCTGATCCTGGCGGACGCCTTGACCTATGCCGGAGAGTTCGAACCCGAGGCTATCCTGGACATCGCGACGTTGACAGGGGGGCGCATCGTCGCCCTAGGGCGTCACGCTGCCGCCGCTATGGGAGATGAGGACGTGATCGAGCGGCTGAGACAGGCAGGCGACGCCACGGGCGAGCGCGTCTGGCCTTTGCCCCTCTTTGAGGAATACGGCAAGCAACTCGAGAGCACCGTGGCCGACGTGAAGAATGTCGGAGGCCGCGAGGCCAGCAGCATCACAGCCGGCTTCTTCCTGAGCAAGTTCACTCCGGACGATACACCGTGGGTTCACATAGACATCGCGGGGTTGGAGACCTCCGAGAAAGCTGACGTCTACGTTCCCGAAGGCGGCACAGGTTTCGGCGTCAGGCTCCTGGTTGAGGCACTGCGGCACTGGCAGGCGTGAAACCGTCCGTGCCGGTCCGAGACACGAGCGCCTATGAGTGAGTCAAAGACGGTGCAAGAGCTGACCGATGCGATGAACGCTTTCGTCGATGCCATGGGATGGTATCGACCTGATTCGGCGTTCCAGCAATCCCCGCGCAACATCGCGATCTCGCTGGTTCTGGAGGCTGCAGAGGTCCTCGAGCACTATCAATGGGGAGAAGAGGCCGAGGCCAAGGCGCTGTCAGAGGAATTGGCCGATGTTCTCCTCTATCTGCTGCAATTGGCCTACCTGACGGAGATCGATCTCGGCGAGGCCGTGATGGATAAGCTTGCCACGAACTACCGGAGATTCGGACCTGCCGGCGGGGAGGAGGATGTCTAGCGTTCGTGGACAGGCAGAGTCCCAGATGCGGCTGCAGCAAGCGCACTTCGGCGCCAAAATGGTGGCGGCAGATCAGGAAAGCGGATAGGCATGCGCATCCTAGCGATGAGCGACGAGGTTGCGACCGTTCTATACACGCCGAACCTGATGCAACTGACCGGGACGGTCGATATGCTCCTTGGCTGTGGGGACCTCCCATACGACTACATGGAATACATTGTCACCCAGACCCGCGTGCGAGATGCCTTCTATGTGCACGGCAATCACGACCGGCCACAACGTTTGAGCAGCGGCCAGACGCTCAAAGAGCCAGGAGGATGGCAAAACGTCGATCGCCGGGTGGTCTACGCCCGCGAACAGGATCTGCTCATCGCAGGACTGGAGGGCTCGATCCGTTACGTGCCAGGTGAACGTTACCAATACACAGAACCGGAAATGGTCTGGCGAGCCGTGCACTTGGTGCCCCGCCTGCTCATGAACCGTGTTCTACATGGGCGTCATCTTGACATCCTGATTGCCCACGCACCAGCTGAGGGCATCCACGACAGCCCAACCGGGGCACACAGAGGCTTCGCCGCTTTTCTGCGTATGATCCAGGTCTTTGAGCCCCGCCTCTTCCTGCACGGGCACCAGCACCGCTATGGCCCCGACACCTGGCACACGCACTACGGGACGACCGACATCATCAACGTTCATCCCTTCTGCATCATCGATCTAGACGACGAAGACATCCATATCAAGCGTACTCCTTACCGGTAGGCCGCTGGGAGTCATCATATACGCAGCAAGAAAGGGACATTATGGCAGACTTCTTAACTTCACAGAGTGAGGACTTCTCAAAATGGTACACGGAGATCGTGCAGAAAGCCGACCTGGCTGACTACTCCCCCGTGCGCGGCTGTATGGTGATCAAACCCTACGGCTACACCCTGTGGGAGCGCGTCCGCGACGAGCTGGACCGGCGCTTCAAGGAAACAGGTCACGTCAACGCGTACTTTCCCTTGTTCATCCCGATGAGCTTCCTGGAAAGAGAGACGGACCACGTCGAGGGGTTCTCTCCAGAGCTTGCCGTGGTGACCCACGGCGGGGGTAGCGAGCTGGAGGAGCCTTTGGTCGTCCGCCCCACGTCGGAGACGATCATCGGCCATATGTACTCGAACTGGATTCAGTCCTACCGAGATCTCCCCCTGCTCATCAACCAGTGGGCAAATGTGGTGCGCTGGGAGATGCGTACGCGCCTCTTCCTCCGGACCACTGAGTTTCTCTGGCAGGAGGGGCATACGGCCCACGCGCTGAAAGAGGAGGCCGTGGATGAGACCTTGCGCATCCTCGATTTGTACACCGACTTCGCCGTGAAAGAGGCCGCGATCCCCGTGATCCCGGGACGCAAGAGCGAGAGCGAGAAGTTCGCGGGGGCAGTCGACAGCTACACGATCGAAGCGATGATGAAAGACGGAAAGGCGCTTCAGGCGGGCACGAGCCATTTCCTTGGCCAGAACTTCGCCAAGGCCTTTGATATCCAATATCTCGATGAGAACAACGAACTCCAGCACGCGTGGACCACGTCCTGGGGCGTGAGCACTCGCATGGTCGGCGCCATCGTGATGGCCCACGGAGACGACCAGGGACTCGTGCTGCCCCCACGGCTTGCGCCGATCCAGGTGGTCATCGTGCCGATCTGGCGTAAGGATGAGGAACGCCAGGAGGTGCTGACCGCTGCCGAGGGGATCTACCAACGGCTCAGCGACCTGGTCCGCGTCGAGATCGACCGTCGTGAGGGCTACTCGCCTGGCTGGAAGTTCAACGACTGGGAAATGCGGGGCGTTCCGCTGCGGATTGAGATCGGACCGCGAGACATCGAAAAACAGAACGTTATGCTCGCCCGCCGCGACATACCCGGCCGGCAGGGCAAAACCCTGATCCCCATGGCCGAGGTCGAGGCGCGCATTCCTGAGATGCTGGAGACGGTACAGCAGGCCATCTACCAGACCGCCGTCGATTTCCGGGACAGCAACATTCAGGACGTGGAGACCTACGATGAGCTGGAAGAGGCGGTCGAAACCGGCTTCGCTCGCGCATGGTGGGCAGGCAACCAGGAGGATGAAGCTCGGATCAAGGAGGTGATCAAGGCAACGGTGCGGTGCATCCCGCTCGAACAGCCAGGCGGCAGCGGCACCTGTGTCTATACGGGCAAGCCGACTACCGAGGTCGCTATCTTTGGGAAGGCCTACTAGCGTTTGTCAAAGGGTGGGACCGGGCAGCGTAACGCTGCCCGGTCCCACCTGATCTGGGTTCTCATTCAACCAGACAGCTCCAAGGATCACCCACACACCGGGCAGTTACGGTTTCTCTCAAAAGTGACCACATCGAACGAGCTGCGCAGCCCATCCCAGAGAAGCAGCCTGTTCACCAGAGGCTCCCCGGCCTCCAGGAGCACTTTGAGCGCCTCCACAGCCTCAAGCGCACCCATGACGCCGGCTGCAGCGCCGAGCACGCCAAGCTCAGCAGGTGATGGGTACGTGTCTTTGTCCGGAACTTCCGGGAAGACACAGGCACGACAGGCCTGGCCCGGAAGATAGACGCCCATCTGACCCTCGAGGCGGGCCACCGCCCCCCACACCAGCGGAATGCCGGCGGTCACACAGAGTTCGTTCATCAGGCTCTTCGTCTCGAGATTGTCGCTTGCCTCGACGACAAGATCGTACTGCTGAACCAACGGTAGACCGTTCTCGCGAAGCACACGCACTTCATGGGGAATGGCTTTCACCGCAGGGTTAAGCGCTCTGACACGTTGTACCGCAGTGAGCGCTTTGCTCCGTCCTACGTCCTCGGTCGTATAGAGGATCTGGCGATTGAGGTTGGACCACGCAACTTTGTCGTCGTCGGCGATACCCAACACGCCGACACCCGCGGCCGCCAGATACAGCAGAATAGGCGAGCCCAAACCGCCGGCACCTACCACCAAGACACTGGAGGTGCGAAGACGTTCCTGTCCCTCTTGCCCAACCTGGGGCATCACAACTTGGCGAGCGTATCGATTCTCCATCTGAACCTCATCGATCCCAGTGGTCAGCGTGCCCTCGATTATAGGGTTCGATGCACCGTAGACAAGCGCCAGGCAGCCGGGCCTAGGGAGGATGACTGGCGCTCGTTGCCCCTTGCCGCTTACTCCCCGACCCCTGTCCTTGGCGGCTCAGGTGGGCGGGGCGTCTGGGGACGTACGCCCGTCGACCCACGCGTCGCATAGGGCCGCGTGCCGAAGCGTGTCAACACCACAGCCCCAGCAGCCGGTGGCACCAGCAGGAAGATCAACAGCGTGTGCAACAGGCCGTAGACGCGCGAGATGGCGAGAATCAGCGTGATCAACGTCGTGCCGACAATGGCAGAGGTCACCGCGTTTGGAGAGGGCTGGTCGAAGAGGCCTAGAAGAATGCGACGCCCCAGTGCCAGGCCGAGAGCGACCCAACCCAGGAGAAGGCCGATCCCCACAATGATCAGACCCACCACAGCGAAGGGGCTTAGGCAGATCGTGATCGCCAGCAGCAACGCCCCTAACCCGGCAATGAGGAGAGACAGCATACCCACTCCAAACGATGTAAGCGCAGCTTCCTCGATAGCTCGGCCGACTCTCTCGATCTGGACCGGCCACAGACTGGCGAGTACAAGGGCCAGGAGCGCCATTACGGTCACACTCGCCACACCGCGCACGACGTTCCACAGAAAGGCAACCCAGCGTGGGGTACGGCTGATCTCGACGGACGGGCCCCACCTCCGAAGCCCGAAGAAGGGTGGTGGCACCGAGATCTCCCAAGGCAGCTGCCAGCCCTCGTCGCTCATCGGCAGCAGGTTCCCCGTTACAATCGCACCCGACTCCCGGTCCACAACGCCAGCACTGGCGACATCGCCGTTAACGTAAGCGGTGTCCTTGAGCATAACGCGACCGGCCGTGAAGACATCGCCCTCAATCTCGCCGGCGATATCTGCTTCGCCCATGACGACGAGGTGACCGCTCAATCTGGCGCCTGGTTCCAGCGTGAACGGCCCAAAGACCGTTAGGTCACCACTGAACTCCGAGTTCTCGCGCAGGATCGCAGGACCTCCAAAGACCACGAGATCGCCGGAGACCCGATTGCCCCGATCGAGGACGTAGGACCCGAACCGGACGCCGCCACCCTCTTGCGCTTCGGGAGCTGCCAGGATCGGCAGGGCCGCTGAAGCCAGAAGCACTGCTAAGACGACACTAACCAACCATACCCTCTTCATCAGATTACCTCCAACGGCACACTTGTTTGATACCCGCGTTCAGCAGCGCGATCGCAGATCAGCACGGGGTCTCTATCCAGTCGTCGACGCACGATGGCAGTTCGACAACCACAGAAGCGCAACGGTCACTAGCACGCCGTTGGGCATCACCAGCAGATAGGTCAGCAACGCAGTGGCCACGAGAAAGGGCACCGCTGCCTGCCAGCTCAGGGCGAGGCCGACCAGGGTACGCACAAGCGACCGGAACAACAGCTGGCGCGCGGAGATGACGGCACCCAGACCGCGCTCCAGCGAGGTATAGGCGGCGCCGATATAGCTGATGATCACGAGCGACACCACAGCGACGATCAAGATTCCCGCAAGAAAGCCTAGTAGACGACGGAGTCGCTGCCTCTGCGTGATTCGGTACACGGTCCTGGCTGTGAAGTCGGCGGACAGCTCAGGTGGCGGAGAAGCGCGGCGCAGGACATCGTCCACGCGGTGCAGCCTCTGCCACATCCCCCGGCATCGCCCACACGAACCCAGATGCACCTCCCAATCCGCACGTTCTTCCAGGGTCAGGTCGTCAGCCGACAGACGGACCCACCATTGATCTGTGTGCATCGGATGCGATCCATTCTTACGCTTTCCACGTACGGGAGATGTTTTCTCTTCAGGCATAGCTCTCCTCCTGAACAAGAAGCTCCGCCATTGTACGGCGGGCACGGAACAGCCTCGATTTTATCGCAGAGATCGTCAGGTCCGTGACCGCCTCGATCTCAGCATAGGATAGACCCTCCCAGTAGAAGAGTGTCACCACAGCACGATCGGTCGGGCTGAGGTGATCCAGAAGCTCGCGCACCTCTAGACGCCGCTCGTTGCGTAGAAACACCTGCTCGGGTGTGGGGCTATCTCCCGGCTTCCACTCCCAAGCTCCATCCTCTCCCATATCATCCAAAGAGATGGGATTCTTTCGGCGGCGCAAGCGGTCAATACACTCGTTGGACGCGATGCGCAGGACCCAGGGCCTAAAGGGACGGTTGATATCGTAAGTGTGAAGGTTCGTCACAGCCTTAACGAGCGCTTCTTGAGTTGCGTCCTCAGCCTCGGTGACCGCACCTAGCATTCTGTAGCAAACGTTGAAGACACTCTGCTGATACGTCTCCACAAGCTCGGTGATCGCAGACTCGTCACCCATCTGTGCCAAACGCAGAAATTCCTCTGCCATTCTCCTCCACCTGACTCTACCAGCGTGGACCGCCCGACGCGCAGATCGCCGCTCTCGACCGAGATCCAGCGTGGGTCTGAGCGCAACCCAGTCGCATCGACGGCGTGGGCGCAGCCAAGCCCCTATTCTCTATACGAACCCAAACCACAACAGTTGCACGAAAAAGAGGGCGACCCGCAGGTCGCCCTCCAGAAAGCTCTTCGGATACGGCTAGACGGATTCGAGACGGAACGGTTGCTGAAGATCGGACAACAACAACGATTCCGGCTGCTCCTCCACCTCGCTCAGCAGCGTGCCCTTTGGCAGCTCCTTCTCCACCGGTACACCCTCGTACTCATCGATAGGACCATCTGACCCTTCGATATCTCCGCGGTAGCCCGTGCCAGCAGGGATGAGCTTGCCGATGATCACGTTTTCCTTCAGACCATAGAGATGGTCCTCAGCCGAGCGCACTGCAGCGTTCGACAGGATCTTGATCGTGTGCTGGAAGGAAGCGGCGGACAGGAACGAATCCGATGCCAACGAGGCCTTCGTCAGCCCCAGAAGCACTTGCCGGGCTCGGGCGGGTGTCTTCCCTTCGGCTACCAAGTCCCGATTGGTATGCTCAAAGACCACGCGGTCCGCGAGATCACCGGGCAGGAAATTCGTGTCTCCAGATTCCGTGACCAACACGCGGCTCAGCATCCGGCGGATGATGACCTCAAAGTGCTTGTCGGCGATATTCACGCCCTGGGTTCGGTAGACCTGCTGAACCTCGCTCAGCAGGTGAAGCTGAACCGCCTCCCGTCCCTGTACCTGAAGAATACGGTGCGGATTTGGAACACCCTCATAGAGCTGGGTGCCGGCGGGTACCTTCTGTCCCTCCGCGACCAACAAGCGAGCTGAAGGAGGCACGTCGTAGGACTGCTCTTCCCGGATCTCGTAGATGAGCACGATATCCTGGCCATCCCGGCTGATCCGGCCATCGGCCTTGGCCCGCAACTCTTCCTCACCCTCTTCCGTCTCGCCGCGGGCGAGGATATCCTCCTGGTCGACCTCCTCACCATCCTCCACGAAGACCTCCCAGCCCTCGGGGATATCGTAGCTGACCTTCTTGGTCTGGCTGTCAACGATGGTCACCTCGGCGAGGTCACCACTGCGCGTGATGTGAACAACGCCGCCGAGATCGGCGATCTCCGCCTCACCCTTCGGTGATTTACGAGCCTCTAGGAGCTCCTCGACGCGAGGTAGACCGCTGGTGATGTCGCCGCTGGACGATGCCGTACCGCCGGTATGGAAGGTCCGCAACGTCAGCTGCGTGCCTGGCTCACCGATCGACTGTGCAGCGATGATGCCAACGGCTGTGGCGATCTCGACCATCCCGCCGCGCGCCAGGTCACGTCCGTAACAGAGACCACAGATACCGTGTTCCAGCTCACAGGTCATGGGCGATCGTACGAAGATATCCTCGATGCCGAGGTGATCGATAAGCTCAGCGCGATCCTCATCGATCTCCCCGTTGCGGTCGACCAGCACCTCGCCGGTCTCCGGATGAACCACCGGAGCGGCCGCAATCCGACCGAGAAGCCGCGAAACTAACGGCTGGCCGCCGATGTTATCACTACGGCGGATCCAGATGCCAGAGCGCGTGCCACAGTCTTGAGCATTGATGATGATGTCCTGAACCGTATCAACGAGACGGCGCGTCAGATAGCCCGCGTCAGCGGTGCGCAGAGCGGTATCAGCCAGGCCCTTCCGCGAGCCGTGCGTGGAGATGAAGTACTCCAGCGCCGTCAGGCCCTCGCGAAGGCTCGAGCGAATGGGCAGCGGGATGATCCGTCCCGATGGATCGGCCATCAGCCCACGCATACCGGAAAGCTGTGAGATCGGCCCAAACCCACCCTTGGAGGCTCCGGACTTGGCCATCACAGCGATCGGCCCGTAGGGGTCCAAGCGGCTTTCCACGGCCTTGGTTACCGTATCTCGAGCCCGCGACCAAATCTCGATCGTGCGATTATATTGCTCCTCTTCAGTCAACAAGCCACGCCGATACTGGCGCTCGATCTCCGAGACCTCCTGTGTCGCTTCGCCCAGGATGCGCGCCTTCTCAACAGGCACGGTCAGGTCATAGACCGAGATCGTGATACCTGAGAGCGTTGCGTACGCGAAACCCATCGTCTTGATCGCGTCCGCGAACTCTACGGTAGTCTCCCGGTCCATCTTGCGATAGCAAAGCGCGATGAGATCCTGCAATTCGCCCTTATCCAGAGGGTGGTTAATGTAGCGCAGCGGGTCTGGAACAATGCGATTGAAGAGCGCGCGCCCCACCGTAGTCTCCACCAGCTCGTCGGGTGCGGGTCCGTCATCATAGACCTGGGCGACCTTGATCTTGGCGTGAAGCCCAACAACGCCAAGGGCATGGGCCATCTCGACCTCGTCGAGGTCGGCGAAAGCCTTGCCATCGCCTTTGTCTTCTTCCACGTCCATCGTCATATAGTAAATGCCCATGCACATATCCTTGGAGGGCCCCACAATGGGTTGACCATCCGCGGGCTTGAGCAAATTCTGGGTCGCTAGCATCAGCTTGCGCGCTTCCTCCACGGCCTTGCGCGACAGCGGTACGTGCACTGCCATCTGATCGCCGTCGAAGTCTGCGTTGAAGGCCGCGCAGACCAGAGGATGAAGCTGAATGGCCTTGCCCTCTACCAGCACCGGCTCAAAGGCCTGGATACCAAGGCGGTGAAGCGTTGGGGCTCGGTTGAGCATCACCGGTCGATCGGCGATGACCTCCTCCAAAACCTCCCAAACCTCGGGGCGCGCACGCTCGATGAGCCGCTTGGCCGCCTTGACGTTGGTCGCATAGTTGTACTCAACCAAGCGCTGGATAATGAAGGGGCGATAGAGCTCCAACGCCATCGTCTTAGGCAGACCACATTGGTGCATCTGCAGATGCGGCCCCACGACGATGACGGAACGGCCGGAGTAGTCGACACGCTTACCCAGCAGATTCCGGCGGAACCGACCCTTCTTGCCCTTGAGCATATCGCTCAATGACTTGAGTTGGCGGCGTCCGCGTCGACTCATCGCCTTGCCGCGCTGGCTGTTGTCAATCAGACTGTCAACGGCCTCCTGCAGCATACGCTTCTCATTGTTGATAATGACCTCAGGCGCGCCCAGCTCGAGCAGGCGCTTAAGCCGATTGTTGCGGTTGATGACGCGTCGGTAGAGGTCATTAAGATCAGAGGTCGCAAAACGACCGCCATCCAGCTGCACCATCGGGCGCAACTCCGGCGGCAAGACGGGCAACACCGTCAGGATCATCCATTCGGGATCATTGCGGCTCTTGCGCAGCGCTTCGACGACACGCAGACGACGGGTCGCGCGCTTGCGGCGTTGAGCCGACCGTCCAAAGCGGACCTCGTGCCACAACTCCTCGGAGAGCTGGTCAAGGTCGAGGCCCTGCAGCAGTTCGTAGACCGCCTCAGCACCCATCCCAGCCTTAAAGACCTGTCCCCACCGCTGGCGAAGCTCGCGATAGCGCTGCTCATTGAAGAACTGCAATACCTGGAGGCTCAACAGCTCTTCCCGCAGGTCGCCATAGTGCGTTTGGATGATGTCAACCTTCTCAGCCAGCTCCTCGCGCACCTGTCCAACTTCCGCCTGAACGTCCTCAGCTTGGGCCTCAACGCCCTCCTCAACCGGGCTCAGTACGTCCGATTCGCGCTGGCGAATCTCCTTCTCCAAAGCGTCGAGCGCATCCTGAGCGACGGTATTGAGCACCGCGTAATGATCCCGGCTGACCTCCTCATCCGCATCGACAATCACGGTGTCCGTTGGGCTGAAGGTGACCGGGTCGGTGACAGCGCGACCCATCATACCCTCAAGACGATCCTGCAGGCGCCGGGCCTCGCTCAATATATTCTCTGTACGTTCGTTGAGCTCTTCCTCAAGCTGAGACTTCAGCTTTTCCTGCGCAGCTTCCAGCTTCTCCTGCCGGTCCGCTATCCTGCCCTCAAGCTCGCCGATCCGGGCCTCTGCCGCTTCCTCCATCCGCACGACCCGGGCATTTTCCTCCTCGTCAATCCGTTTAAGAGCGCGCTGGCGCGCATCCTCATCCACCGACACCACAATGTACTGGGCAAAATAGAGCACGCGGTCCAGGTTGCGCTTGCTCAGATCCAGCAGAACACTCAAATGGCTCGGGATTCTGCGGGTGTACCAGACGTGTGCAACAGGGGCAGCCAACGTGATGTGCCCCATCCGCTCACGGCGAACTGAAGAACGGGTTACCTCAACGCCGCACTTGTCACAGATAATCCCACGATATCGAATGCCCTTGTACTTCCCACAGTAACACTGATAGTCACGTGATGGGCCAAAGATTGCTTCGCAAAAGAGCCCATCCTTCTCCGGGCGAAGACGACGATAGTTGATCGTTTCAGGCTTGGTCACCTCACCATATGTCCAAGAGAGTATGTCTTCAGGTGAGGCTAGGCCAATACGGAGAACCTTAAACGTTCGTGCTTCGGTTACCCGTTCATCACGGTGCATTCTTCCTCCCCTAGCGGATTGGTCCTAAAGGGTCCCCAACAAATAAAATGAGCAGCTGAGCAGCTATCGTACTCAGTGCTCTTTTCCCCACACACCTTGCCAGTGGCATAGTTTGCGATAGTATAGCTGATCTTCGCCGAAAGTCAACAGCAATCGACAGGCAGCACAAAACCCCGGGAACTGGCATTCCCGTTTCGGGTTGTCGAAGTGTCTGCCTGTCTCAATCTGTTTTTTTCCTGATCCTCTCTAGCCACAGCACTGTCGCGCAGAAGCCCAGCCAGACTAGGCGGATCAGTATGTTTTCCTGCGAGCGCCTCGCACCCTATGATGATGCCCGGCGATGCATACAGGTCACTATCCAAAGTATACACAACACCGGAACGGTTGTCAATCCCTCTGAACACGATATCATTGCCATTGGACCCGAAGATCGCCTCAATGTGAGCGAGACAAAGCCGTGAATACACCTGATAAGACTCTGTCTATGAAGACCTTTTCCGTCAAGACGCTGCGCGCACTTCTAAAGACGATGCGCCCCCATCAGTGGACGAAGAACGCGATCATCTTCGCGGCCCTCGTCTTCGATGTCAAGCTGTTCAGGCTCCGATATGTGTTCAGAACAGGGCTCGGATTCCTGCTTCTCTGTGTGGTATCGGGCGTCGTCTACCTTGTCAACGACCTGGTGGACCTGGAGAAGGACCGTCAGCATCCGCGCAAGCGCTATCGTCCGCTCCCTGCCGGAGACCTCAGCCCCGGAGTCGCCGTCGCCGCTGCATTGATTCTGGGCGTGGGCGCGCTCGCTGCCGCCGTCGCTCTGGATGGCGCGTTCGCGCTTCGCCTGGGCGGATATCTTGCCCTGCAGCTTGCCTATTCCTTCATACTGAAACACGTGGTACTGATCGACGTCATGGCCATCGCCGCGGGCTTCGTGCTGCGGGTTGCTGCCGGCGTGCCTTTAGCAGACGCTGAGCGCTTCTCACCCTGGCTCTATATCTGCACCACGCTGCTGGCTCTGTTCCTGGGTCTCTCAAAGCGACGGGGTGAGCTCGTGGACTTGAAAGGGGGGGCGGGGAACCATCGCCCCATCCTGCGAAAGTACAGTATCGAGCTGCTCGACCAGCTGATCGGGATGGTCACGGCCTCGACGATCCTCGCCTACGCTCTCTATACCTTTGCCGCGCCCAATCTGCCCGCGAACTACGCGATGATGTTGACGATCCCTTTTGTGATTTACGGGTTGTTCCGCTATATGTATCTCATACACGCAGAGCAGTGCACCCTAGCGCCCGATGAGGTGTTGCTGACAGACCGCGCTTCGCAGGCCAATATCGTCTTGTGGGGCCTGACCGTCGTGGGAATCATGTACCTGAGGTAGACGTGATCCAGGTGGCTATCGCAGAACGCTCCGCTCCCGGAAAGATCATCCTCTGCGGTGAGCATAGTGTCGTGTACGGACGACCGGCCATCGCAGTCCCGGTCAGCGATATGCGGGCGCACGCACAGGTCGAACCGGGTCCGTCCGGCTCAGGCCTGCGAATCCGCGCTCTGGACCTCAAGCAAGAGGTATTTCTGGGGAAAGCGGGCCCCGAGGAGCCCCTCGCCAAGATCGCTCGCCTGGTCCTGAACCACCTCCAGAGGCCGGAGCCGGATGCTGTCCTAACAGTCACGTCGGATCTGCCCATCGCCTCGGGTATGGGTAGCGGGGCTGCCGTCACTGCGGCTGCCGCGCGAGCGCTCGCGGTAGCCCTCGGCCACGAACTATCCCCCGGCGTGGTCAGCGATCTGACCTATGAGGTCGACAAGATCCACCACGGCACGCCCAGCGGCATTGACAACACGGTCATCGCGTGGGAGCGACCGGTCTACTTCGTGAAAGGAGAAGCGCCCGAGACGTTCCGTATCCACACACCTTTCCACCTCCTGATCGCCAACAGCGGGATCGCCGGCTCCACACGGGAAGCGGTTGCGGAAGTGCACCACCGATGGACCAAGACGCCCAGGTACTATGACATCATCTTCAACTGCATCGGTGCGATTGCGCGCGCGGCGCGTGCGGCGATCGAGGAGGGGACGTTACAGGCTCTCGGGGTCCTACTCAACGAGAACCAGGAGCTATTGGCCAATATGGGCGTCTCCCTGCCCGAACTTGACATCCTGACGCAGAAAGCGCGTGAGGCGGGCGCTCTGGGTGCGAAGTTGACGGGAGCCGGACAGGGCGGCAATATCATAGCTCTGGTCGAAGGCGACCGGCTTGCGGAGGTCAGGCGCGCATTGGTGGACGCGGGCGCTGTCGCAGTATGGCAGACTCAGGTGGGGACGCGCCAGCAGTAGCGCTGGGCCAGTGCGACGCGGGAAAACTGACAAGGCTATGGAAGAACTCGTTTTCGTCAAACTGGGCGGATCGCTGATCACGGACAAGCGTCACCGTGCGACAGCACGACGTGACATCATCCAGCGGCTGGCCCAGGAGATGAACGAAGCCCTATCGTCCAAGCCGGACCTGAACGTCGTCCTGGGACACGGCTCCGGTTCCTTCGGTCACTGGGAGGCGAACCGATACGACACACACGAGGGCGTGGACACCCCGGAAGGCTGGCAGGGGTTTGCCCGCGTGAGTGCTGCGGCGCTACAGCTCGACCGGATCGTGGTCGAGATATTCGTCGAGGCGGGTGTTCCGGCGCTCAGTCTCCAACCATCGGCCTCAGCCCTGGCCCAACGGGGTGACCTCGTGCAGCTCGATCTCGGCCCGATTCGCCGGGCGCTCACCCATAGGCTGATGCCGATGATTTTCGGAGACGTGGCCTTCGACGAGGCCATCGGAGGGACCATCGTCTCCACTGAGGATATCTTCGTCTATCTTGCTCGGGTGCTAAGGCCCTCGCGGATCCTGCTCCTGGGAAACGCGCCGGGTGTTCTGAGTAACCGACACGAGATCATCCCGGAGATCACGCCCAGGACGCTGCCGGAGATGGCAGTGCACCTGCGAGGGTCGGGCTACACGGACGTGACCGGCGGGATGGCCGATAAAGTGCAGCGGATGGTCCACCTTGTGGAAGAACAGCCCGAGCTGCAAGTGCGGATTATGACCGGCGCGCAGCCGGGGAATCTGCGGCGCGCCTTGTTGGAGCCCACGACCTATCGCGACGGCACCCTGATCCGATCATCCATCCCGAGCCCTTAGGCCAGTCGCTATGGGAATCCGGTCACGCCTCGACCTACGACGCCTCCGACCGGCCTGGCGCCGACAGCTAATCGTGCTGGCTCTGATCCTGCTGGGGGCCGGGCTGCGGTTGATTCACATCGGCACCGTCCCGCCGGGCCTCTACCACGACGAAGCACAGCACGGACTGGACGCGCTCGACGTCTTGCAGGGCAGTCCACGCCTCTATTTCGAGGCAAACAATGGACGGGAGCCGCTCTATATCTACCTGGTCACCGCCGGTGTGAGGGTACTTGGCCGCAATCCCATCGCCGTGCGGTTGCCCGCTGCCTTCGTGGGCATCTTGACCCTGGCAGCCGCCTATGACCTGGGACGGATGCTTTGGGGGCCTAAGGCGGGACGCTGGACCGTGGCCGTGCTCGCCGGCACGTTTTGGCACGTGCATCTGAGCCGAATTGGGTTCCGTGCGGGGCTGCTGCCGTTGTTCACAGCCCTGACGCTGTCGCAAGCCGCCAAAGGGGTACGTACGCGACGGCCCCGGTATTGGATCGCGGCGGGCGTGCTCTACGGCGTCAGCTGGTACACCTATATGGCGGCACGGTTTTCGCCCGTTGCCATCGCGGCCGTGGCGATCTATGGTCTCTGCTGCCACCGAAGTCAGCTTGTCTCCGTGTGGCGACCGGCCACGCTGGCAGCGATGGCAGCTCTGGTGGTGCTCCTCCCGCTGGGAATCTACACGCTTGCGCATCCCGATGTCGTCCTCAGCCGCAGCGGACAGGTATCGATCTTCAGCGAGGAGATCCATAAGGGCCACTTCTGGAGGGCTTTGGGCCAGCATCTCCTGCGAACGGCAGGTATGTTCACCTTTCGTGGCGACCGGATCTGGCGACACAATCTCGCCTGGCGCCCCGTGTGGGAGCCCGCGCTGGGGGTGGCCTTTATGCTCGGATTGGGCGTCGCCCTAGCTCGCTTCCGACGAGACGCCGGTGCAGCACTGGTTCTGATATGGACATTGGTGATGGCGATCCCCACCGTGCTGGCCGAGGACGCCCCACACTTCCTTCGGGGCGTCGGCATGCTCCCCACGGCAGCACTGCTTCCCGCCGCAGGCCTGAGCTTGTTGTCCGCACGCCTGGCTAGGTCCACCGCCCTGGCGCCGACGACGGTAGATGCTGGCCGCGTGAACACTTGGAGGCGCCGGTTGTTCGGTGCGTTACCCGTCCTCCTCCTCGTCGTAGGGTATGGAACCACGCTGTACGACTACTTCGTGCGCTATCAGCGAGCGCCGCTCACCTACCACTGGTTGGAAGGAGGACCGGTCGAGCTCGCAGCGGAGATCAACGCGCTTCGTGGGGAGGGCTGGGACGGCGACGGCATGCGCAGGCAGGCGGTGTCTAGCAGCGCGGTCTTCATCGACCGGCAAGTCTGGGATGGATGGACTTCGATTCCGTTCCTCGTTCCAGAGGAGGACGTCAACTTCCTTCCCGTGGAGCGCCACGACGGGCTGGGCCAACGCGTCGCTTTTGTCGTGTGGCCCTACCGGGACTGGGAGCCGGACGTGCTTCCTTATCTCCC
>CAZPJP010000020.1:0-39803 GCA_964586915.1 uncultured Anaerolineales bacterium | reverse complement strand
ACGCACGGGTCAGCGATTCAAACAGGAAGGCGGGGCCGCTCTACGGGTCCCGCCTTCGGCATGGCCCAGGTGCGCGTGTACGCGTCGCGCGTGCGGGCCTCACTCTGTGCGGGCCTCACTTTGTGAAGCGGGCCTTGCGGGCACGCGGCACGATGCCGACGATTGGAAGCTCCATCGACTCCAGCTCGTCGGCGTCGCGGATCCAGGGATCTGTGTAGTGCGCGATGAGGGTCAGGCCGAGGCCAACGGCGAGGGCCAGGGCGATGCGCAGCGCAGGGCCCAGAAGCTGAGCCCGCAAGGAGGGTGGGAGGGGAACGGCGACCGGTTCATCAGCGAGCCGCGCTATGGACCCAAGCCCGTCCATCTGTGGATAGTAATCGGGCCCTTTCTCCATCAGCTCGGTTCCCACAGCTTGGGCGATGGCCACGGCCTCTGTCGGCTCGTGCCAGGTGACATAGAGCACCATCACCGACTGGGCGTTGTCGGTCACGATCGATCCTTGCACAGCCTGCGACGTCACCTCGATCCCATCGCGGCTCAGACGCTCGGCGACGGCAGCGGCGAAGCGGCTGGTGACAGCCAGATCCGCAAGGCCGTTGGCGACGTATTCCGAGGAGAGCCAGGCGTAGTAGCGATCGTAGTCCGGGGACAGGTGGTCGGCGGGTTCACCGCCCGTGGTGAATCTGAGCACGACCTGATAGGCGGTGCCCGGTGACTGATAGGCGATCACCAGCGCCAGGGTCACCACCAGGACCGGGATGGCGCCCAGATACCACCAGCGTGTGAGTATCTTTACGATGTCTCTCAATTCCATAGCACCTCGTTCGAGCCCCTAGCTAAGGCCCTATCAGTCACAGAGCCCGCGGCTTCTCGGCGGGAACCATTCTACCGTGCTTCAGTGGGGGTGCAAAGGCGCCTTGACGGGCAGTGGGCTGTCGATAGAATGGATCGGGATTTACGCGCCGAGTCTGGGGCGGGCGCTGGGATCAGGAGGGTACATGCACCACTTGCTTGCTGGAGCTGGATGGTCGATGAGGGAGCGGCGCTGCGGGCGCCTGGGTGAGGTGCTGGGGTGCGGCTTCACTGGCTTAGTTCTATTGATCACTTCTGCGTGCTGGCGCCCATTTACGATCGCGTGATGCGACCGCCGGATGCCGAGAGGCTGCGACGGCTGGGCCGCTTAGAGCAGACCGATCGTCTGCTGGACGTGGGCGGCGGGACAGGTCGCGTCGCGACGCAGTTGCGGAGGTGGGTTGGCGAGGTGTGGGTGCTGGATGTCTCTCGGGGCATGCTGGCGGAGGCTGCGGAGAAGCATGCGCTGATCCCGTGCCAGGGCGCCGTGGAGGCGCTGCCGTTTGCGAATGGTAGCTTTGAGAAGATCGTGGCGGTGGACACCTTCCACCACTTTGGCGACCAGGAGGCTGCAGCGGAGGAGATGTTGCGGGTCCTCGCCCCCGGTGGTCGGCTGGTTATCGAGGAACCCGACATCGATCACGTCTGGGTGAAGCTGATCGCGTTGGGCGAGCGTGTCGTGTTGATGCGCAGCCGCTTCCGGCGTGCCGCGACGCTGAGGGGGATGTTTGAGGGTGTGGAGACGGAGGTGGAGATCGTGAAGGACTCCCCGAACTACTGGGTGGTGGTTCGGAAGGTCATGCTTCCATGAGTGATGTTGGCGATTTCGCGGGCAGGTTGGGGGCTCCATCGGCGCTTGCGGGCCCTTCTATTGGCAAGAGGTGAGGTGTAGGGCTATGAGGCGAAGCGTCAAGGGGCGAGGATCCGGATCGATCTTGGGGTATTGGAGGGGCACGGTGGCGGCTGGTATCAGATTCGCGGTGGGCGGGACGTTGATGCTGTGGGCCCTGGTCGGCTGCAATCCTATACAGACCCCGGCCGATCTCGAGGTGCCTGACGGCGCCGTGGCGCGGATAGTCGTTTTTCAGGCCGACGACTGCGAGCAGTGCGGGGAGATCCTCACCGAGATCATCGAACCGCTGCAGTCACGATGTGGCGAGGCGCTGATGCTGAAGCTTGTGGATATCGATGACGCTGCAGGTTATGAAGCTTTTCTGGCTACAGAAGCGGCGCTGATTGGTGAGGCCGGACGGTGGGAGGTGCCCACCGTGGTGGTGGCTGACAGATATCTCACGGGCGTCTCTGCGATCCGACAGGAGCTGCTTCCGTATCTGGACTGTGTCTACGGTGCGGGCGGCAATGCCTGGCCGGACGTGCCCGCGCTAACTGCTATGGCGCCCGAGGGCGCGCCCGCGGGCGAGGGCGGGAGTTCTTTCGGTCCAGGTGCCGCCGAGGTGGAATCATGCGTCTCGGATGCGGAGAGCGCGGTCTGTGAGTCTCCTGATCCCATCTTCGCGCTCTACCTGACCGAGAGCGAGTGCGAGGATACGTGCGATCGCACGCGCTACGACCTGCGCTACCTGCAGGGTGTTTATCCCCAGCTATTCTTCGAGGAGCGCGACATCACCGCCAACGGTGATCTTGCGCGCGCCCTTGGCGAGCGCCTGGGGGTTTCGCCCGATCTGATCGGCGCTGCGCCAGCGGTCGTGGTAGGGGAACAGTATCTGGCGGGCGACGATCTCACGCTGGAGAGGCTGCGTGCTGCGATCGAGGCGTATGCGGAGACAGGCGCGACAGCGATCTGGTACGCGCCGGACCTTTCCGACTGAGCACGCTCCGGTTGGGCCGTCACGCCCGGTCCCGGTCTACGATTAGGTAGGCGCTGGCGCTAGGTGGCGGATGCGCCGAGGAGAGCGCAGCGGGCGGTCAGCAGGGCCGCGGCGATGGGGCTGATCGCCAAGGGGTGGTTGGGGATTCAGATGTCGTCGGCGGGCTCCTCCGGCTCGGGCGTCGGTTTGGTGAGTGCCTTGTACTCCTCGTATGAGATGAACTCACCGCCCTCAATCTCGCGGTCGATGATGCGATAAGCGGCATCAAACCGAACAGTGGCCTGCATTAGACTGAAGCAGGTTCCGTCCATAATCTCCTTGCGCAGGACGTAGCCGCCACTGTCGTAGTCTCTCTGCAAGTCGTGTCGCTTGTCGGCCCGCACCTGTACCGGTGCACCGCATCGACCGCACTTGACATAGAGGTAGATGCCCTCCCGGTCGCGGAACTCGCCCTCGGATGAGCCGAAGAGCGCCCGAGCGATCCTCTTCAAGAAGCCCATGTCTCCTCCTGGTAGAGTGATTCCATCGATTGCTTGATATGGTTGACCTCCCGCTCGATCTGGCTCTGCACGGCCCCTTGCACGAGTGGTGCGCGGAGCAACGAGCGCTTCACCTTCTCGTCGCTTCCGACAGCCAGGCGGAGGCGCGTGGCCTCGGAATCGCCGGGCGCTAGATCGAAGTAGCCCCAGACGCCAGTGACGGGTTCGAGGACGCGGAAGACGAAGCGGGTCTCCTCAACGTGGGTCAGCTCGAACTTCAACGTCAGCTGAAGCCCGTGGAAGCCCTCCTCTGTCTCGAAGCGAGCGCCGGGCTCCCCGAACCGACCGTGGGTGAAGGTGAAGCCGGCGTGCGTCGCGAACTGATAGCGCTCTGGGTGATCTGCCAGAGAGAGGAACCAGGCACGAGCCTGATCCAAGCTGACATCGATCTCGGTCTCAGCGGTTAGTGTAGGTGCCAATCGCTCATTCATCACGTTTTCCTTTTCTCACTTTTCCCCTGCCAGGAAGATATAACCGATCCCGGGGCGTGTCTGAATATGCTCGGGATTCGTTGGATCCTGCTCGATCTTCTGACGGAGCCGGTGGACTGTCTGCCAGAGCAGATGGGGCTCATCCTGCTGAGTGTCCCAGACGCGCTCGAGAAGATACGAGGGCACCAGGACCCGACCGGCGTGGGTGACGAGCTCAGCGAGCAGCCGAAACTCCGTGGGCGTCAGGTGAACCTCCTCGCCTCTGACATAGAGACGGTGGCTTGCGAGATCGAGCCTTATGTCGCCCACCTCCCGGACGGCCTCCACGTCGTCGGGCTCGAGGCCCGATCTCCGCAATCGGGCCCGGATGCGCGCCAGCAGCTCCTGGGCGCTGAAAGGCTTGCAGATGTAGTCGTCGGCGCCGGCATCCAGCCCCTTGACAATGTCCACTGTTTGGCCGAGGGCCGTCAACATAATGATCGGCACGTTCGAGAAGCGCCGTATCTCCGCGCAGGCGGCGTATCCGTTCATGCGGGGGAGCATGATGTCAAGGAGAATAAGGTCGGGCTGCTTTTCCGCCGCCAGCTCCACCGCTTCGCTGCCATCCTCCGCCGTGATCACCTCATAGCTGCTTGCCTCCAGATTGACTCTAATGAGGCGCACGTAGCGTGCTTCGTCGTCAACGACCAGAATGCGCTTCCGGTTGCCGTGCATGCCGCCCTCCACTTAGCTGAGCATCAGCGACCCTTGTCGGGGTGAAGCTGTCGCCACGACGCTTGTCGCCACGACCCTTGTCACCACCCGGTTTCGTCGTCCGCGTACCTCCTCAGGCTTGTGCTCGTATCCTGACACCGGGTTGCGATCAAGCGCGGCGACCCGGCAGCCGGGGAGGGGTGGGCAACGTGAAGTAGAACGTGCTTCCACGCCCGAGGTTGCTCTCGGTCCAGATGGTGCCTCCGTGGGCCTCGACGATGCCCTTGCAGGTGGCAAGTCCGAGGCCAGCACCGTTGATCTCTCCGGTTGTCTCATTGTCGACGCGGTAGAAGCGCTCGAAGATGAGATCTAGTTCCTCGTTGGGAATGCCTATACCCGTATCCTCGATCCAGATCAGGGCCTTGTGCTGGCGCTCGCCATCCTGCGCGTCCAGCCGAGCGCGCACGACGATCCGACCGCTGTTAGGTGTGTACTTGATAGCATTGTCGAGAAGATTGTGAATGACCTGCTCAACACGCACGGGGTCGGCCCAGACTCGCACCGGCGCCTCGAGCTTGGCCTTGACCTGATGCCGGACATGCGCCCGATCCGTCTCCCGGGCCACGCGCTCGAGCATCTCCGCAACGTCAAACTCGACGCGATGGAGGGTCAGGTGTCCGTTCTGTAGTTGCTCGAGATCGAGTATGCCGTCCACAAGCCGCGACAATCGATCTGCCTGGGTCTCAATATCCAGCAGGAACTCCCGCCGGGCGCACTCGTCCAAATTCACGTCGGAGCGCTGCAACGTCGAGCACGCCATCTTGATCAATCCCAGCGGTGTCCGCAGATCGTGCGAGAAGCTGGCCACAAGCTGCGAGCGCATCTGGTCGAGCTCGCGGAGCAGCGTCGCCTCAGCAGCCTTGGCGGACAACCGAGCGTTCTCAATGGCCACGCTGATCTGGTGCACTACGGCTGAAAGAAGCTGAATCCTCTCCGGGGGGAGCGGCTTGGGCTGGCGATCAATTTCGCCGACCACCGCAAGGAACCCATCGACCGTGCCGTTGGTCATAAGAGGCACCCCGGCAACCTCGCGCCCGGGCGCGGCATTGAGGGCTTCCACGACCTCGGCAGCCGTGACGTGAACGGGTCGCTGTGTGCTGAGGGCCGTGCGCTCCAGCCAGCGTCGCAGGTCGGCGCCAGATCCGTGTGCCGCCTCGATATGGAGCCCGCCACGCTGAAGCAGGATCTCCGACTTGGCACCGTCGCCTGTGTCGGACGCCGCAAAGAGGGTCACCCATCCCGCGGTCGCATCCATTGCCTCGAGCGCCCGGTCCAGCGCGATGCCGAGCAGCTGCCGCAGGTCGTGGGCTTGGCTGATGTCCGTGGCCACCCTGTTAAGGACCCGGAGCTCATAGTTGTGTCGCCGGATCGCGTTCTCTGCCTCCAGGCGGTCGCTTACATCCTGGATAAAGGCGACCGTGCCGGCGGGTTGGCCGTGCTCGTCGGGGATGAGCGAAGCGGCGATCTCCCCGGCGAAGATGGCGCCGTCGGCACGTAGCATAGCACGTGCTTTCTCACGGACGGGTTTGCCGGTGAGGATGCGCTGGCGATCGGCCAGTGTATCAGCACGGTCCTCCGGCGCAATGAGGGTCAGGAAATGGGCACCTAACACCTCCGATGGGCAGGTATAGCCGTGGAGCTCAAGGACCCGTTGGTTGCACATCGTGATGGTGCCGTCGAGGTCGGCCACGACAATGCCGGCTGGCGACGTTTCGATCAGGGTTCGGTAGTAGGTCTGACTGTGACGCAGCGCCCGTTCGACCTGCGCCTGCTCGCCCAGGTCACGCTGGGCCTGTGTGTAGAGCCGGGCGTTCTCGATGGCGATGGCGGCGGATGCGGCCAGCGCGTCGAGCAACGTAGCGTGGTCGGGCTGGAAAGCGTGGGTCTCTGGATGCGTGGCCACGATCACCCCGATGGTGCCGTTGGTCGCCAAACCACGGAGCCTGGGTGATCCCAGTCTCAGCGGCGCGCAGAGCAGCGATCCGACAGCTTCTGGGGCTCCGTAGGTGTCGAGCCCGACGGTGGCGTCCGAAATGTAGAGCGTCCGGTCCTGTTCGAGGGCTTGGCTGACGGCCCTCTGCTCAGCGGGACATGGATCGCTCGGAACGTACGGTGCGCCCGCACCGGTTCCCTGCCGCCCGAGTGCCCCCTGGCAGACGAGGTCCTGGGTCCTGGGATCGAGGAGCCAGATGGCCGAGCAGGTCGCTGGGACCGCAACGCGGACCTGGTCTAGGACCCGCCGCAGGACCTCACTGAGCTCAAGGGTAGCATTGAAGGCCAGACCTGCGCGATGCAGCACCGCGAGCTGCGGTGCACGCAATGCGGCGCCCTCGCGGATCCGGTGCTGTGCACCTGCCTCTCGGATGACCTCCGCGCCATTGTCCCTCTCTATGCCCAATGACCTACACCCTCCCATTCCTGTTGTGACGGACCGGATGTGGTGCCCTGATGCCCGATGCGTGAGTGAGGGTATTCTACACGACGCCGCCGTCGAGGCCAAGTCTGCGCATCGGCTGATCCAGAACGTCACGGAGGAACTGCTGACTCGTCCCGGAGCGGCGGCCCTTTTCGCTCGTGCGCCAGTACCTCACGTGGATTAGCCTCTCCGACGCGCAGCGCCACCGCAAGGAACTCTCGACGCTTGGTTTACGTCTAGAAGGCAGATCACTCACTAGCATTTCTCTACAAAGGAGAGTCTGAGATGAGACCCAAGCGACGTAGACTTAGATCGACCACCCTGATCCTCTTGATCGCGCTCCTGGCTGCCCTGGGATGCACGATAAGCCCGCCGGACACACAGGGGCCCGGCGCCCAGACCGTCCTGGCACGATCCGATACGCCGAGGGACACCACGCCCTCGGTCCGCGCCGGCGATCAGGCGCAGCTTTCCGAGGGCAACCAGTCCTTTGCCCTCGATCTCTACCGGCACCTGGCTGGTGAGGCCGATGGCAACCTCTTCCTCTCGCCACACAGCATCTCGGTGGCGCTGGCCATGCCTTACGCCGGCGCCCGAGGCATGACAGAGGCTGAGATGGCAGAGGTGCTTCATTTCACTCTGCCGCCGGACGAGCTGCACGCAGCCTTCAACCAGCTGGATCTCGAACTGAGCCAGCGCGGCGAGGGAGCTGAGGGCAAGGACGCCGAGGGCTTTCGTCTGCACGTCGTGAACGCCCTCTGGGGCCAGGAAGATCACGCTTTCCTAGACGCCTACCTCGAGCTCCTGGCCCGGAACTACGGTGCGGGCCTGCGCCTCGTTGACTACGCGGGCGACGCGGAGACTGCGCGACAGGCGATCAACGCCTGGGTCAGCGATCAGACTGAGGGTCGAATCGAGGAGCTGGTGCCACGGGGCGCGGTGGATGGCTTGACCTCTCTGGTGCTTACCAACGCAATCTACTTCAATGCGGCGTGGGCCGAGCCCTTTAGGGAAGAAGCGACGCGTGATGGTGACTTCTTTCTGCTGAGTGGCGGGTCGGTGAAGATCCCGCTGATGCGCCAGGTCGGGGCCTTCCGCTACACGACGGGCGCGGGCTATCAGGCTATCGAGCTTCCCTACAGTGGCGAAGAGCTCTCGATGGTCATCCTCCTGCCGGACAGCGGCGAGTTCGAGGCCTTCGAAAAGAGCCTCGATCAGGCGCAGCTTGCCTCGATTTTCGGCGACCTGAGCTACGAGCAGGTCGACGTGATCTTGCCACGGTTCGAGATCCGCACCAGCGTCAGCCTGGTCGACGTCCTGTCAGCGCTGGGGATGTCGCAGGCCTTCAGCAGCGAGGCGGACTTCTCGGGAATTGACGGCACACAGGATCTCTTCATCTCCAACGCGATCCACGAGGCCTTCGTCTCGGTGGATGAGGCCGGTACCGAGGCTGCCGCAGCGACAGCCGTCATAGTCGCCGGGTCGAGTCCCATAGAACCACCACAGATAAGGATCGATCGACCCTTCATCTTCTTTATTCGCGATATCGAGACTGGGGCGCTGCTCTTTGCTGGGCGCACGCTTAATCCGGCAGAGTCGTAATCGCTTCAAGCTCCTGTTCCCGGGGAGAGTCGACGCTTCCGAGCCTTTCGCGCAGGTTGCTCAATAGAGGCGTATGGTGCCGTCTGTCGTCTGCGCTTGTTTTGTCGACGCCCGGCCTGTATAATCAAAGTAGATGTCTACAATAATCTCGCGATGAGGAGGGACTATGCCTGACCAACAGTGGGGCTTTTGGTTGATTCTGATTGTAGCGCTGGGTGTCTTCGTCTTCCTGCCACAGGTGATGTCGCGACGGCGGCGCAAAAAGCGAGAGGAGGAGCTGGCGGTTGGGGACAGTGTGATGACCATCGGGGGATTGCTGGGCGAGCTGACCTATCTGGATTTCGAGGCAAACCTCGCGCGACTCAAGCTTGGGGAGGGCATTGAGGTGCAGATCCTGCCCGGCGCCATCAGCGGCAAACGACAAGCAACGCCCGAGACAGAGGGGGGTGCGGCGCCCGGCGATGTGTCAGAGGGGTGAGTCGGCATGCGTCTGTCAGTTGCGGCCAGCAAGATCCACAAGTGGGCAGTGCGTGAGAGCGGCGATACCCTTGAGATGATCGAGCGGCCGCGCGGGGGACTATCATTGGTGTTGGTGGACGGACAGAGCTCCGGTCGTGGCGCGAAGGCTATCGGAAGTCGGGTGGTTCGAAAGGTCATCTCGGATCTTGCCGAAGGCGTCCGTGACGGCGCGGCCGCGCGAGCTGCCAATGATATGCTCTACGCCCAGCGTCACGGCAGGGTCTCTGCGACATTGGTGATCCTCTCGGTGGAACTCGATAGTCGCACCCTGGTGATCACGCGATGCGGAAACTCACCGGTCTTTCTCCGGGCGCCTGGCGGCGACGTGATGGCTCTCGAGGCCGATACGCCCTCGTTGGGCTTCTACCGGTCGACGCGCCCGGCCGTGGATCTCGTCGCGCTGGAGCCGGGTCTGCTGGCTATCGCCTGCACCGATGGGCTGACCCACGCTGGGAGTCGAACCGGGGCGAGCCTGAGTATCCCCGACGCTGTGGAGGATCTATGGCAGGAGACGGCATCGGTCGAGGCCCTGGTGGACGGCCTTTTCGAGCGGGCGATGGCGTTGGACGATGGTCGTCCCGTTGATGATACTAGCGTTGTGGCCCTGCATGTGGAGTCGGGTCCGCCGACGGGACCGCGCCGGATGCGTGTTGAGATGCCCGTGCCGGACGCGTGACAGGAGCCGGCACTGGGAGCTGATCGGCGGCAGCCGTGGGGGAGACGAGGCCTATGATCATTGGCATTGTCGGTCCCTGCTCGTCGGGCAAGACCACGCTGGCGAAGAGGTTGCGTGAAGCAGACTACACCGTGAAAGAGATCATGCAGGAGCACGCCGCGGCACCGGATATGTGGCAACGCATCACGGACCCGGACGTCCTGATCTATCTGGACGTCGATCCCGCCGAGGCGGCGGAGCGCGAGGGTCTCGAGCGTCCATCGTCCTGGTGGAGAGCGGAGCGCGAGGTCCGGTTGGCGCACGCGCGCCAGCATTGCGATCTCTACATCGACACAACGGGGCTGAGGCCGCGTGAGGTCTATGCGCGTGCACGGGCTTTCCTGGAGGAGCATGGATAGCACGATCACGGGCCGGGCGGCGGGCGAGGCGACTCCGAGTTGTGTGCCGGTGGTTGCGGTGGTCGGGCGGTCTGGTTGCGGGAAGACGACGCTGCTCGTAAAGCTAGTGCCCGCGCTAGCGCGCTTGGGCGTCGAGGTGGGCGTGATCAAACACTCACCGATGCACGAGGTTGAGACTGACGTGGTTGGGACAGACACGCGCCGCCTATGGGAGGCCGGTGCCCGTCACGTCACGCTAGTTGCCCGGGACCGTATCGTGCATACGCACCGGTACGCAAGCGAGCCTGACCTGACAACGGCACTGGCCGGTGTTCAGGGCGTCGATCTGATCCTGCTGGAAGGGTACAAGCAGAGCCCCTTCCCGAAGCTCGAGGTGGTCCGGCGGGACTGTGAACGCCGCCCCATTCCCGGGCTGGTGGGCCGTGCGGCTTGGGTGAGCGATGTCGACGCGCTGGACGTCAGCGGTCCGGTCTTCGCGCTTGACGACGTCGAGGGGATCGCGGCCTTTCTGGTTCAGCGGTTCTTGAGGCGGTGACGAGCATGGGACGCTGGGATGAGGTCGAGCACACGGCGGATCTGGCGTTATGGGTGTGGGGTGAGGACTTGCAGGATCTGTTCTCGACGGCGGCTGAGGCGATGTTCCGCCAGGTGGCGACCGCCGGTGAAGGCGAGACGGTGACCGGCAAGGTAGATCTCGCTGCGCCGGATGTCGAGATCCTGTTAGTCGATTGGCTGAATGAGTTGCTTTACCTGCACGAGCGGGAGCGGGCGGTCTTCTCGACCTACGAGTTCGATCATTTGTCGGAGACGCAGCTGACGGCTACGGTAGTCGGAGAGCCAGTAGACGAGTATTGGGCACACATCAAGGCTGCTACCTTCCACAACCTGGAGATCGTTCGGCGGGCCGATGGCTACGAGACGGAGATCGTGTTCGATATCTAGGGATGCCGCACGACGCTCGAGATGAGCACGCACGTGGTTTGTGGCGGCTGGGTTATTGGTGGAGAGTAGCGGGAGGGTCATATGGCTAACAAGCAGGATTTTCGGCAGCTTGATGCGTACGTCTGGGAGCTGCCAAAGGACTACGACGAGCGGATGGAGGTGCCGGCGCGGATCTACGGGAATAGGGAGATTTTCGACAACGCTTTTGGCGATCGCTCGATCGAGCAGCTGGTGAACGTCGCGATGCTACCGGGTATCGTGAAGTACGCGATGGCAATGCCGGACATGCATCAAGGGTACGGCTTTCCGATCGGGGGCGTCGCTGCCTTCGACTACGAGGACGGCATCATCTCGCCCGGCGGTGTCGGCTACGATATCAACTGCGGCGTCCGTATGCTCTCCTCGACGCTCGATCTTGAGGAGATCGAGCCGCACCTGGATGAGCTTGCTACAACGATCTATCGCAACTGCCCGAGCGGCCTTGGCGGCGAAGGTGCCGTGAAGCTCTCCTGGGAGGACATCGACCAGGTGCTAGAGGAGGGCGCCCGCTGGGCCAAGAAGAACGGCTATGCAACGGAGGATGATCTGCTGCGTACCGAGGATGGAGGATGCTTGCCGTTGGCCAGCGCGGATGCGGTTCCTGACCGCGCGAAGGAGCGGGGCATCCCGCAGATGGGGTCGCTGGGCTCTGGGAACCACTTTCTGGAGATCGACGTCGTGGATGAGATCTACGACGCCGCGGTCGCCGATGCGTTCGGGCTCCGGCTGGGCCAGGTCGTTGTCCAGATCCACTGCGGCTCGCGGGGATTGGGCCATGAGGTCTGCTCGCAGTACCTGCGACGGCTGCAGGATGCGCCCCGGCGGTATGGGATTCCGATCCCTGACCGGGAGCTCGTTGCGGCCCCCTTTGACTCGGAGGAGGGCCAGGCATATACGGCAGCGATGTCGGCGGCGGCGAACTATGCCTTCACCAACCGGCAGGTGCTCGCGCACTTCGCGCGTCTCTCGTTTGAGGAAGTGCTGGCGGGCAAGGTCGATTCTTGGGATCTGAAGCAGGTTTACGATGTCACCCATAACATCGCGAAGGTGGAGGAGCATAAGGTCGACGGACGGAGGCGAAAGCTGATCGTTCACCGGAAGGGCGCGACGCGCTCTTTCCCGCCCGGTCACCCGGCGCTCTCCGAGGTCTATCAGGAGACGGGGCAGCCCGTGCTGGTGCCCGGTTCCATGGGGACGGCATCCTACGTCCTGGTGGGCACGGCGGCGGCGATGGATCTCACGTTTGGCTCGAGCTGCCATGGCGCAGGCCGGACTATGAGCCGGCGAGCCGCGACGCGCCGCATGCACGGGGCAGAGGTGCGGTCTCGCTTGCAGGAGCAGGGCGTCATCATCCGGGCTCAGAGCATGAAGGGCCTGGCCGAGGAGGCGCCCTACGCCTACAAGGATGTGAGCCTCGTCGTCGACTCTGTCGCCGGTGCGGGTATTGCCGACAAAGTGGCGCGGGTCCACCCGGTGGCGGTTGTGAAGGGGTAGACGAGATTTGGCCTCGCCGGGACATCCTGCCCCGGCGAGGCCATCTATCTTGCCGCACGTCTACGCTGCGGCTCCGCACGGTGACGTTGCGGCTCCGCACGGTGACGTTGCGGCTAGGTGCGCAGCGCCTCCCGAACGGCAACGCCGAGACGCCGGACTCCCTCAACGATCATATCGGGTCTCGCGTTGGAGAAATTGAGGCGCATCGAGTTGTAGCCGCCCTCCTCATAGGGGTAGAAGTTGACGCCCGGCACGTAAGCGACCTTCTCCTTCAAGGCGACATCGAGGAGGTTGAGGGTATCCAGCGGGTCGGGTGTGCAGGCCCAGAGAAAGAGCCCACCTGCAGGCTCGGTCCAGCTGCACCCATCAGGCCAGAACTCGGTCAACGCGTCGATCATCGTGTTCCGGCGCTCGCCATAGATCTGGCGAAGCTTTCTCACGTGGGCTTTGAGGATGCCTCGTTGGGCGATGTCGTTGGCGATCATCTGATCGAAGGTGCTGGTGTGCAGGTCCGCGCCCTGCTTGGCTTGCACGAGGCGCTGACGGATTGCTCTCGGGGCCACCAGCCATCCGATGCGCAGACCCGGCGTCAGGGTCTTTGAGAAGGTGCCTAGATAGATCGTGCGCTCGGGCGCCAATGCTGCGATAGGAATGATGTCCTCGCCTTCGTACCGCAACGCCCCGTAAGGATCGTCCTCGACGATGAGCAGGTCGTGTTTGCGGGCGATCTCGACGAGGTGACGGCGTCGCGACTCGGGCAGCGTGGTGCCGGCGGGGTTGTGAAAATTCGGGAGCACGTAGATGTAGCGGATTGGTGTGTCGTTGATCGCGTCTTCGATCAGGTCGACCCGCATTCCGTCCTCGTCGAGCGGGATCGTCACGAACTCCGCTTCGTAGGCCCGCCAGGCCTGGATAGCGCCAAGGTAGGTGGGCCCGCCTGTTACCACCGACGCGCCGGGATCGATGAAGACTTTGCCAATAAGATCGAGAGCCTGCTGAGAGCCGGTCGTAATCAGGACGTTATCAGGACCGTGATGGATGCCGTAGCTGGCCATCGACTCAGCCAGGTACTCACGCAGCGGCGGGTGCCCCTCGGTCGTGCTGTACTGGAGCGCCCGTTTGGGCTCGTGCCTTAGCAGGTAGCTGCACGCCTCCTCGATCTCACGGACCGGAAAGAGCTCCGGCGCGGGAAGACCCCCAGCGAAGGAGATCACATCGGGAAGCTGGGTGATCTTGAGAAGCTCGCGGATGGCAGAGCTTCTCATACCCTGGGTTCGATGGGCCAGAAAACGCTCCCAGCGGACAGAGCTTTCTGGTGTTTCAACGGCTGCGGTCTCCGGAGACTCGGTCATGGACACCTCCTAGTTTGAGCGGTCCGAGGGCTGAATGCGGAGCTTAGACGCGTTCGATGCGATTCGCTTCGCACGGCAATGGTACTCGTCACACCTACGATTCTAGGGCTACCTCCTTCCGCGTCAAGTGACAGGGTTCACTATTGCCGGTGTCAAGCGTACAGCCAAGCACACGACCAAGCACGCGCTGGACCCAAGGGGACGTGGCGCAGGACCAACTTGCGGGATTCCCCGCCGTGCTTACACTTGTGAGCGTCAAGCTAGCTCACCGCGGCACTATCTTGCGTTGTTCTATGATGCTGGCAAGGAGTTATATGATATTGGCAAAACGTTTGATTCCGTGGCTCGAACACCGACGATGTCGCTCCCATTGGGTATTGTGCGTGCTGCTGGTGGCTCTCATGGTCGCGATGGCAGGTGGAGGGGGGCGTGTGGCAGCAACGGCATCCGGCCCCGGACAGCCGCTCTCGGGCGACCGTGAACTGACCGTCGTCTCGGGCTGCGCTGGATCGGTGTTGGCCATCAGTGAGGGTGAATCCCTCGAGAGTGGCGCCGCCGTCCACCATCCAGAGGACCCAACGCCGGGGAACTCCGCGAGCTCCGTGACCGTGAACGGGCACGAGATCTTCCTGCCGCTGGTGGTGCGGCGCTGGGGCGTTGTTCGGCTGGCGCTGTACCCCACCGACGACGCGCCGGTGATGCAAGGCCAGCCGAGCCTCAGCCTGGGTGCAGACGCGAGTCGGCTGATGGGTGTGGGCTACGAGACGGCTGAATGCGCTCTCCTCCGTGAGCAGGACCCGCTCGACCCATACCGAATCTCGCGGGCCTTGGTCCGCTTTGACGTCTCATCCATCCCTGTCGCCGCGGTTCACAGCGCGGTCCTTCACTTTCGAGAGGTCGCGTATTGTGGCTACGATACCGCTTCTGATATGACGGTCACGGCCCATCGGCTGCTGGGGCCGTGGTCGGAGGACACCGTCAACTGGGATGCGGCCCCGGCGTTCGCCGAGGCACACGGCTCGACGGTTGTCGATTGGGACAATCTGGAGGAGCCCTGGCACCAAATCGATATCACGGAGCTGGTCAACGTCTGGCTTGGAGGCTCATCGAACCATGGCCTTATGTTACGCGGCTATGAGGCGAGCGGCGACGATGATCCCGATGCGATGATCGTGGGCTTCGCGCAGACGGGTAGCGAGGTGGACGGCGAACCGGCTGGGCCGTTCCTGGAGGTCATCTACTACGGTCCAGCGCCATAGCCCGCTAGCTCGATGGTTTGTCGAGCGTCTCGCCCTCGCGGGAAAAACGGGATGGGTCGTGTGGCGAGCTCGAGCGCGGACCTGCTCGTGACTGTAGCTATCGAGGCCCGCTGCGCGCTAATGCGTCACCGAAAGATGCTGCGGACACCCAGATACCAGCGGTACGGGTAGTAGAGGGGCAGCAGGAGAGGGTGGGCGATCTTGTAGCGGTTCACCATGTAGGCCGGTGAAGGGAACAGATTGATCACCGCGAAGTGCAGCTTCTGGCGCCAACCTGGCGTAGCCTCCACGTCGTCCCATAGGCGCTGCGCTACCGGACGCGGCCCAGAGGACAAGCGCGCGAAAGCCCTGGCTTCGGCGGCGGATGGTCGTAGCTTCTGCAAGCGGTCCAGTGCGACCTCAGGGATAGCGACACGCCACAGCTCAGCGACGCGCTTCAGCACTTGCTGCACAGGCAGCACCAGCGCGCACGTCGCAGCCTGCTCCAGAAGCAGGTCCCAGTCGAGCGTGTCTCCGTAGAAGCTGATCACCTCGGCTACGTCGTGGAGCCACAGCACGCGGGGTGCCGCCTCACCGCCGTGGTGCAATCGCAGATGACCGCACAAGTGCAGGATTTGAGCCTCTGGCCCTAGCACGCGCGTTGGCGTTTCGCCGACCTGAACGGGCAGCGTGGCGCCCCAGAACCAGTCTATGGGCAGCGTGTTCTGATAGAATGGCGAGTTGAACAGGCTCCAGTGAAGCTCGATGGGAACATCCACCGTGCTCAGCTTGATCAGCAGCGTCTCGTTTTCGTAGACGAGATGCGCTCCCGCGTGCGGCTCGGCGGTCACGGGCGTATACTCCAGGTTCCGCAGCACATCGATCGCGCGGGATGTATCTGCCTCTCGGACCAGGAGATCAAGATCCCTTAAGGGACGGACCGGGACGCGTCCGTAGACTGTTTTTGACAGCGCCGCGCCTTTCAGCAGGGTCACGTCAATGCTGTCGGCGGCAAACCGACGCAGCACAGCCTCCAATTCGTGAAAGAGGAATGTGGTGTGAAGAGCGTTAGCGTCGTAGGCCTGGCGCAAGCAGTGCGCCACGTGGTCGGGCACGACTCCCTCGTCTCGCAGGATGTGGTAGAGAAGTGGTGCGAGCCCCTCGGTTCCGACGATAGTGCAGAAGACGTCCCAGTTGAGGGAGGTCTCCGCTGCCAGGGCACGTGCCGCTGCCAGGCCTGACGCATCCCAGCGCGCCTGAAGGCAAAGATGCACGAATTGGAGCACGGCCTGCTCCGGTGGCTGCGGTTCAGTCACAGGTTGGTCGGTTCGTTGGGTACGAAGGCCGCGCCCTGTGGCGGCGGAAGCCATCAGAGCTGGGCTCGCGGGCAGCGTCCAGGATCTCCGCTGCGGCTGCCTGAGGGTCTGGGCGTCGTCAGCGGCGCTTGCGATAGGAGCTGCTGGTCGACGAATAGACGATAGGGACGGCGGATCTGCCATCGGCGCGTCCTACCATCATACTCTCCCACGACGCGCCGACCGATGAGGAGTCGCAGATGATGACCATCCGCCCTTTTGAACGCGACAAGGCGGGGTTTGAGGCGTGCCGGTAGCGTGGCCTGCACCACACCAGAGCGGGCGAGCGCCCTGTAGGGAACGTGGGCTAGCCGGCTGGCGAGGCGCAGCACTTTGGCGCTGAGTCGTACCAGGCTGGCGCGCATTCGACCGCGCCAGCCGCCGGGAATAGCATATCGCTTCTGTCCGCGCCAGGCGGCGACCACGCGGCCCACGATGTCGGCCTGCTGGAGGAGCCACGGATCCTCGCCGTAGTTGCTGTCTCCGTGAGTGCGGATGCCCGCAGGCGTTACGGATGCCACGCGATGGACGACGGGCCGCTCTCGATCCGCTGGCAGGCAGACAACGACGTCGCCGACCGCTATCGGCATCGAGCCGTATGGGACAATCGTCAGCAAGTCCTCCGGGCGCAGGCTTGGCAGCATGCTGGTACCTGCTAGCGCGCAGTGAAGGATCTCCCCGGGCCTCTGGGATGCCAGGCGCCGCAGCTCTGCAGCGGTGCCCGTCAGCAGCAGCCCGGCGTCTTCCGCAAGGGCGCCAGAGGTAAAGAGCAGGCCCTCGCTCATGGCGATCCTGCCTCGTCGAGGACGACGTCGACGGTGTCCCAGAAGGGGGTCTCCAAGCTCAGATGGAGGATGTGGCAGGGGATAGCTCCCACCAGCGCAGTGACGTTCTCGAAGCGCCGCAGACGCAACGCCCTCAGGTCGTCGCGGACCATACCCCACTGCGCAGGCCCGACGACTTGCTCGGTCGACTGCATCAGCAGCGCGGCTGCCTGACCGGAGCCCACGGGGTCCACACGCCCGCTCTCGCCCCGCGCCAAGAAGAAGAGGGCGCGCAGCCGCACGGCGCGTTGGACGTCCCAGGTGCCGCCTTCGTCGTCACCAAGAAAGCGACTCCAGGTGGGCCAGGGGTGTGCCCAATAGACGCCGGCTTCATCTCGAACGATCAACGTGGCGTCATCGGAACGTGAACGCCAAGGCGCTGGCAACCGCCGGCTAGCCGTCGTCTTGCCAATGCCGCCCGGCCCCGCCAGCACCACGCCCCAACCCTCACGTTCCGCGAGAGCGCCGTGGATGAGGAGCCCGCCCTCGCGCTCCGTCGTCAGAGCGATGAGGGCGGAGAGGTGCATCATCGCCACGGCCCGCGCTGCATCGGTTCCGAAGACATCCAGCGGAATCATGCCAGCGTCCTCTGGATTCAGCGGTCGCTCCCGCCAGCGAGGCCTCAACCACACCGACATCTGTGACATCTGATCCGTCGCTGCTGCCACGCGACCGTTCCGGCTTGAGGCCTCCATCCCACCGGCGACGGTCACGACACCGCAGCAGTCCACGGCGTCCTCGATCGAGGACGCCGAAAGCTGCATCGCTGTCGCGAGATCCTTCACAAGGTCGCTGGCCCACGCGTCGATCGCAACGACCATCCGCTTCTTGCCATCAGCAAGCGGAAGCACGACGATCTGGGTCGGGACGAGAGACTCTTGAGGACGCACGCGATGCGATCTCGTCAATCCAATACCAAACAATGTCGCGGCAACCGTGGACTGAGATTAGTCCCCGGCGCCGCGACGTAGTGTCCAGCTACCAGGTAAACCCGGGAGCCTTGTACTCTTCAATTCCGTGTCGGTTCTGTACACCGCCACTGATGCAATCTCGTATGTTACCAGCTTCATCAATGCATACGTCGCCGCCCGCCTCCGGGAAGACGTACTCCGCGGATCCTTTCTGAAGCGCTCCTAACGGCACGACGACAGGTGTCTCGTATCTGGGCTTGATCGCATCGTTCTCGGACATCGTGACCTCCTCAGACTTCCTCATGGTGATCATGCCTTATGATATGTTACCATAGCTCCGTGTATTGCCAACGTCGGCTTGCCAAGGACAGGCGCCCGCACCGGCTCGTCGATCGCGGAGAGCGACACGTGATCGGTACGGATCACAGCCAGGAACGCCGGAATGGCGCAGACCCTACAGCCATCAACATCTGCATCACCTGTCCGATCCCTCGAGCTCGTAGCCGACGAGTCCCCGCTCCTCCAGCTCCTTAACAAAGGACGCGATCTCCGACTCAGCTGTTCCTGGCACATCGGCGAAGTGGGCCTCGACTGCGGCTACGATGTCCGCGACAGTGTTCCGCCCGTCCATCAGTTTCCAAGCGACGACACCCACCGGGTTGATGCCGACGGCATCGGCGGTATCGGGATTGAACAAGACGGCCCAGTCGTCAAACTCCTCGCGGAGCACCGCCACCGGATTCGCTATCGGCTTTTTTGCTTCGGTTTTCATATCTTCCCCTTATGTTGTTCATGATGAGTAACGAGGAATCACGCAAGGAGATACGGGCAGCGAGGGAGCGCTGGATGTGACAGCGCGCGCGATGGTGGCGCCTGTGGTTCAGCAAGATGCTTGTCGGAGGTGCCAGGTGTGCTAGAATGGGCTCCATGGATGATCTGGACGTGGGCATCGTCATCGTCAACTGGAATACGCGGGAGCTCCTGAGGCGATGTCTCGACAGCGTTCTCTCCAGCGAAGGGGTTGCGATGCGGCTCTGCGTCGTGGACAATGACTCTCAGGATGGCAGCGCGGAGATGGTGGCGACAGCGTACCCGCAGGTGCATTTGATCCACAACGACCGGAATCTCGGCTATCCGGCTGCCAACAATCAGGGGCTGAGGGCGCTCGGATTCGGGCGCGCGTCGGCGCGACATGAGGGCGGTGTGCGGGCGCCGCGCTACGCGCTGCTGCTGAATGCCGACACCGAGGTGCCATCTGACGCTCTAGCCGACGTGATCGCCTTCGCCGATGCGCGGCCCGTGACCGGGGTGGTGGGGCCGAAGCTGGTGCGACCGAATGGCTCGCTGGATCTGGCGTGCCGGCGTTCGTTTCCGTCGCCGGTTGTCTCGTTCTATCGGATCACGGGCCTTTCGAAGCTCTTCCCACGAAGCCCGCGCTTTGGGCGATACAATCTCACGTATCTGGACGAAGATGAGATTGCGGAGGTGGACTCAGTCGTGGGGGCCTTTATGCTCGTCCGGCGAGAGGCGATTGAGGACGTCGGCCTGTTGGACGAGGCGTTTTTCATGTATGGTGAGGACCTCGACTGGGCCTTCCGCATCAAGGAGGCTGGCTGGCGCGTCTTCTATTATCCGGGAGTGACGGTCCTTCACGTCAAGCGGGCCTCGAGCCGGCAGAATCCACGGGCCCAGGTCGAGTTCTGGCGCGCAATGGAGATCTTCTATCGTAAGCACTACGCGGCGCAGACACCCGGTCTGCTGCATGCGCTTATTCTAGCTGCTGTCAGAGTACAAACCCAGTTTACACGATGGCGGACAAGACAGACAACCTAGCAGTCGACCAAGCAGCACGCCTGTTCGTGCTCTTCCTGGTCGTGACGGACGTGGTCATGGCCGCGTCGGCGTTTGCACTGGCCTACGTGCTTCGCACCCTCATTCCGATCCCTGACGCAGCACAGGGGGTTGGCGCCTTCGGGGAGCATCTGCCGATGCTGATCGTGCACGTGTTCTCGCTCATTGGGGTCTTTTTCTTTGCCAATCTCTACGTGCTCAATCGAGCGTCAAGGGTCGATGAGCTCTCGGGGATCCTGGCCGGGGCGACCGTCGGCACGCTGATGGGGCTGGCGCTCGATTCGCTGATTCTGCGGGACTTTGTGGTGGGGCGGGACTACTCTCGGATCATGGTTTTCTACGCCTGGATCCTATCCATCGTCTTTGTGGCGTTAGGTCGGTTGCTCAACGATTGGTTGCGCCGGCGCCTCGTGCGGCGCGGATGGGGCCGGCGACGGGTGTTGATCGTCGGTATCGGCGATGTGGCACGGATGATTCTCCAGAAGATCCTCTGGTCCGCGGAGCTGGGCTACGATGTGGTAGGCGTTGTGGCGATGGGGGAGCCCTCGGTGTCGGAGCTTCTGGGCGTGCCTATCGTGGGCACAGCGTCGGACCTGGGCAGCATAATTGACGACCATCAGGTCGATGAGGTGATCATCGCGCTGCCGGAGGAGACGGCGCACCGGGACGTCCTCTGGCTTATGTCGCAGTGCGAGCGAGGCCGGGTGACGATCCGGGTCTATCCCGACCTCTTCCAGATCATCGCCGGGGGCGTGAGCATCAGCGAACTCGGCGGGCTGCCGATCCTGACGGTGCGCGACATCGCGCTGACCGGCTGGCGACGAACCGCCAAGCGTGCAATGGATCTTGTGGGATCTGCGACGGGCCTGGTGCTCCTGTCGCCGGTTATGATGCTGATCGCCGCGCTCATCAAGCTAGAGTCTCCGGGCCCCGTCTTCTACGTCCAGGAGCGGATGGGCCTTGACGCGCGACCCTTTCCGATTATCAAGTTCCGATCTATGCGCGCGGACGCGGAGCGTTCCGGCCCGGGATGGACGACGGAGGACGATCCTCGGCGGACCCGCATCGGGGCTTTCCTGCGAGCAAGAAACCTGGACGAGCTGCCCCAGTTCATCAACGTGTTGCTGGGCGATATGAGCCTGGTGGGCCCGCGACCGGAACGCCCGGTGTATGTGGAGCAGTTTCGACGGTCTATTCCTCGCTATATGGAGCGCCATCGTGAGAAGGCTGGCATGGCGGGATGGGCCCAGGTCAACGGCTATCGAGGCGACACGTCGATCAGCGAGCGGACGAAGTATGATCTTTGGTATATCGAGAACTGGTCGCTGTTCCTCGATGTGAAGATCATCCTGCGGACATTGCTGCAGTTCCTCCAGCCGCCGAACGCCTACTAAATGGCTTGGCCCATCAACGCTGACAACGCACATCTATTGGAAGGGACAGCTGCCTTTGTCTGATCATCCCTCTGGGTCTATTCCCTCAGTACTGTACGACGAGACCTACTTCCTGCACGTCTGTGAAGGCTACGAGGAGTTTCTGTCGAGTGAGGGGGCTTATCTCTCCGCGCGATTGGCGGAGGCCCTGGCGGTGGCGGGCATCGCGGAGGGTATGAGTATCCTGGATGTCGGATGCGGGCGGGGTGAGATTCTCGCAAACACCGCCCACCTGGGCGCCCGTGCGTTCGGCATCGACTATGCAGCGGTCGCCGTGCAGCTTTCTCGCGCCGTCGCTGCTCAGCAAGGGAATGCGCGGTATCCAATTGGTGTTTACCAGGCCTCGGCCCTTCTCTTACCCTTCAAGCCCAATACCTTCGATCGGGTTCTGATGCTGGACATCGTCGAGCATCTCTATCCGGATGAGCTGGATGTCGCGCTGGATGAGGCGCGGCGCGTCCTGAAGCCCGGCGGGCGAATCGTAATCCACACAGCGCCGAACGTCTGGTATGATCGCTATGCCTACCCGCTGGTGCGGGGGGTCCGCATCCTGATGGGTCAGGGGGCTCGCTATCCTAAGGATCCGCGGGCCGTCATCCCGGCAAACGTCGACGTTCACGTGAATGAGCAATCGGCGTTGAGCCTGTGGCGGGCCCTGCGCCGGCACGGGTTTCATGGCGTGCGATCGTGGTTGAGCACGCCTCCACAGCATCGTGAGGAGAACCTGGCCTTTCGCGCCGCGCGTTGGGTGCTCTTCAGCGTCCCGCCGTTCCGTTGGTTCTTCGAGCGGGAGGTATTCGCGGTAGGTGAGAAGTGAAGGATCATCGGTACGTCGACGAGCTGAGCGTCGAGGAGCTTGAGGCGGCGTTGCGGCTGCGACGGCGTGAGGAGCGCCTCCGGCGTCTGGGCGATCGTCCGTCTGCCGTCGACCCGCTGGGTGCTGAAGCAGGTGACAGCGCTGGGGCCGAGCGGTTGGAGGGGCTGCGCTCGCGCGACGTCAATCCTGTCCTCGACGGCGCGCCTGGCAAGCGGTACAGCGCCGTCGTCCACTCTCGGAAGCGAGATCGGAGGAGACGCCCCATCAAATGGCGCTGGATCCGCGATCAGTTTCTGCTCCTGGTCGAGATCGCAGCCTTGATCGGATTGCTGGGCGTTGTGGCGCGGATGGTCCTGACCGTCGATACCCTCAACCAGGAGAGTCGTCATCTACAGGCGCTCCCGACGGTCACACCGACGCCGATGGTCGGCGCCGTGATTCTGCCAAGTGGGCACCTGCCTCCGGCGGCAGACCGCCCCCCGGAGCCGGCGCCGATTCCAACCCACCTGCGGGACCTGGTCGCGGCAGTCACCCCGCTGCCGGTGCCGACCCCGGGTCCCGAGCAGGCCAAACGAATTCTCATCCCGGCCATCGGCGTGGACGCGCCGGTCGTGGAAGGGGACGATTGGGAGACGTTGAAGACTGGCGCCGGGCACCTGATCGGCAGCGCCAACCCCGGGGAGCGCGGCAACTGCGTGATCTCCGCGCACAACGACATCTACGGCGAGATCTTCCGGGACCTTCCGGACCTGACCGTGGGTGACGAGATTACCGTGCAGACCGTCTCCACCTCCTACACCTACCGCGTGGAGCAGACGCGCATCGTGGATCCGACGGATCCATCGTCGGTCCGCGTGTTGGATCCGACGAGCACGCCGGTGCTCACGTTGGTCTCGTGCTATCCGTACCGCGTGGATACCCATCGCATCGTCGTGATCGCCTCGCTCGTGACGGAGTAGCGGTCCAAGCGGCGGAGTGGGAGTAGGAAGGCCGTAGGCGGCACTGCGCCTGGTAGGCCTGGAACTGGGCAGAGGCCTGCTGGGACGGGCGCCAGGCTACGGTCAGGGCGCAGCGGGCTGTGGCAGCACTTGCGGGGCGCGGCGTACCTCATTGGGGAGTAGGGCCCATCCCAGGAGCATATCCATAGCGATGGCGACCCAGAGGTTGCCGGTCTTGAGATAGGTCATCACGCCGGCGACAAAGAGCGCGCCGCGCACCAAGACCGCTCGCGTGTGATGGGGCCCGCCGGTGTGCACAGTCTCCCACAGGAGTGGGTTGAGCAGCGTCTCGAGCAGAACGGGAAGGGCGCCAAGCCAGCTTCCCAGCCCCACACCGTATAGGATCACGAAGGGCTCGCGGTAGAAGGCCCAGTGAACCTGATGGTAGACCGCCTCGCGCAGCGACGTCGCCGGGTCGTGACGTTGCGGCGGGAGCTCCGTCGCCCGGTATCGCTCCGCTGCCCGGTCACCTAGGAAGATAACGAGTCCGGTTACCGCCCCGATCGCGACGGCCCAGCCAATGTCGCGTGCCCAATCGTGCCAGCGAGCGAGGGTGGTTGTTGCAGCGCCGATGCCATCGCGAGCCCCGGGCAGGCCCTGCAAGCCCAGTCCGTGCGTCGTGAGAGCGCGTTGCCAGAACAGGACCGCTGCCGGGAGGCCAACGCCGTAGATCAGACGGATCGGCTGGGCGAGCCAGGGGCTCTCCAGCGCGTCGCGGACCGCTCGCCAGAGGCTCGTCTCCCGTGCGGACGATGCGCGCTGGGCCACGACCCAGTGGACGAGGGCCGCGAGGGTGTTCAGAGCTACCGAAACAAGAAGCCAATCCCAGCGACCCAGTCTCACTTGCGTCACTGCCCAGCGTCCTCTCCCTCCCCCGGATCTGTGAACGCCTGCGGCTCTTCGCCCTCTTCTTGCGGAACATCAACGGGCACGGTCACGGTGATCTTGGTGCCCTCTCCAGGTTGCGAGCTGATGATGGTCTTGCCTTTGACCAACGCAGCACGCTCTCGCAGGTTGATCATCCCCAAGCTGTCGCGATTCGCGTAACTGGACTCCATCGCGGCCACATCAAAACCTCTGCCATCGTCCTCAATCTCGGCGACGACATTCATCCCACGCTGATAGAGTCTGATCCAGACGTTGTCCGCCTCGGCGTGCTTACGCGCGTTGGTGGTGGCCTCCTCGACGATGTAGAAGATAGCGCCTTTGGCGTTCTTATCGAGGAGACGATCGACGGCGCGGTCAGCCTCAAGATGGATGGGCAATGGATTCGTATCTCGTTTCTTCCGACACAGTTGCTCCAGGGCCGCGACCAGGCCCTGGGACTCGAGGATCAGAGGGCGGAGCGTGAAGAGCATCTGGCGGATCTCCTTGGTGGTCCGTCGCGCCAGCTCCTCCAGCTGGAGCAGCTCCCCCATCGCCTCACCGGGGCGCTGCTCAACCAACAACCGGATGTAATTGAGACGCATCGCGATGGCGGCGATGGTCTGGGTCGGCCCATCGTGGAGATCGCGGGCGAGTTTCTTCCGGGCATCCTCCTCCACGTTCACGAGCCGGTCTTTTTCATCCATTAGATTTTGATAGAGGCTGGCGTTCTGTAGGGCTAGCACGGCCTGATTGCAAATCGCAACGAGTAGATCCCGGAAATCAGATGTGTAGATATCAGCTGCCGAGCTGCCAAGGACGAGAAGGCCATAGCTTTCATAGCCGGCGCGGAGGGGTACGGCGATAGCTTGCTTGGACTCTCGCATTCGAACGATCTGGCTCAGCTCGGGATCCTCCGCCGGGTCATCGGTGACCACGGGTTCCGCGCCTTGGAGCGCGCTGGCCAGGATGCCGCGCGCACCCTCGAAGCGGATCTTCTCATCGCGCGAGGAGAGGCCACGGGACTTGGCAATGTACAGGGCCTCGTCCATCCCGAACAGCAGAATCAGGCCCACCTGTCGCAGGCGTTGCGGGTCGTTGAGGAACTCCCGAAGGCCCGCCTGACTCACATCCAGCGCCGCTTCCAGCACCCGTTCGTAGTTGAGCGTAGCGCTCAGGGTGCTCGCGAGCTGGAAGATCAGACTGGCGCGCTGATGCGCGACCCGCAGAGCTTGGTGCGCCCGCCGCTCGCGCTCCTCCTGCTCCGCGATGAGTGTCTGTTTGATACGGTCGCCTATCTGACCGACGGCCAAACCGGCGACCAGGAGGATGGTGCCATTTGTGAGCGCCGGCAGCATGCTTGAGATCACTCTGTAGGGTGATACGAGGCCGATCCCAGCCTCAACGAGCGCCAGCAGCCAGTAGCTGAGGACGACACCGATCGCTACGATGACGCTGGCAAACCAGGAGATGCGCAGCGCAGCCGTCGTGATCGGGATCAAGGAGATGAAGAGGATCTGACTCTGCGCATGATCCCCGCTGACGATGAAGCCCAACGTGAGCAGGATATCCTGGATGAGCATAATGTTGCGCATACCGCTCGTCATCGTGTTCTGCAGGAGGGCGATCAACGCCGTCATATTCGCGACGCCGCCGACGATGAGGAGGATCAGTGCGATGCGTGGGAACGTCTCGTCGGTGAGCACCACGTTCAGCCCGATGACGCTGGCGACGGCCAGCAATAGGAACCACCGCAGACTGATAAAGAGCCACTCGATTTTCTGCTCGCCGTTTCGCATCATCCGCCTATCTTGGCCGAAGCTCGTTCTGATATGCCGCACTGCGGAGGAGACCGTGGCCATAACGATCAGATCGAGAAGCGGATATAAAGGATGTCACCATCTTGGACGACGTAGTCCTTCCCCTCGATGTGCGCTAACGCGGCCTGCCGTGCTGCTGCGAAGCTCCCCGCTGCGATCAGATCCTCGTACGCGACGACTTCTGCACGGATGAAACCGCGCGCCATATCGGTGTGGATAGTCGCGGCCGCTTCAAAGGCTGTGCCGCCCACCGGCAGATTCCAGGCGCGAACCTCCTCTTCACTTACCGTGAAGAAGGAGTGAAGCCCGACGAGCTCGTAGGAAGCCCGGATCACGCGGTCGAGCGCCAGCTCCTCAATTCCGAACTCATCCATAAAGAGCTCCGCCTCGTCTCGGGTCATCTGGCTGAGCTCCATCTCAAGCTGCCCCTGCAGAGCCATCACGTTGGCGTTGTCGTGATCGTAGGTGATGAGCGCGTCGGGTTCGACCCGCTCGTCCCCCGTGTTGAGCAGGACAAGCACGGGTTTGAGCGTCAAGAGGCCGAAGCCCCGTAAGCTGCTGCGTTGCATCGCTGACATCTCGAGATCTCGGAGCGGCGTGCCCTCGCTCAGGGCCTCGGAGAGTTTCCTGGTGAGGGTCAGGTCCTCCTCCAGCGCCTGTCGCTCCTCCCCCTTGGCGCCCTTGCGAAGGCGCTCCTCGAGCTTCTCCACCCGTGCTTCCACCGCGATCAAGTCTGCCAGCAGGAACTCCGTCTCCAGATGGTCCAGATCGCGCTGTGGATCCACGTTGCCGAGTACGTGGGGGACGTGGTTGCTCTCAAAGGCGCGGACGACGTGCACAAACGCGTCCATCGGCGCGATCTTGTTACGAAGCTCGCCACTGAGCCCCGTCTTGCCAAGATCCTGATCGAGACCAGCGATGTCCGTGTAGGTCACCTTTGCGTACGTTGTCTTCTTCGGCCGGTAGATCTCGCTCAGGCCATCCACGCGATGGTCGGGGACGTCGACGACACCGCTGACCAACTCAAGCCGCCCCGTCGACGCGGCCGCCGTCGGGCGCTGAGAGCGGGTGAGCGCGTTGAACACGGTCGTCTTGCCGCTCGTCGGAAGTCCAACAATGCCTAGTTCCATAGATGCCGTTCCATAGGTTCCTAACTATTTTACGACTTCTCTGCGAGAAGGCCAGCGTCCACTTCGTGCCTTGAGCCTACATCCCCCACCGGGCGGTGTGCCGTCATCCCGCGCCAGCGTCAGCAACGGTGACGGAGGCGGCGAGGCGCTCGAAACGGTCGATGTCCTCGACGATCAGGGCAAGGCTCGATTCCCAGAAATCGGGCTGCGTGATGTCGATGCCGAACCGCTCGGCCAAGGTGACGGCGTCGTGCATGCCGGTGGAGGAGAGAAGATCCTCGTAATCTGCAACAAAGCCCGCGGGGCCCTCGCGGTAGCGAGCGTCCTCGCGGTAGCGAGCGTAGACCCCTAGCCCAAAGAGTAGGCCGAACATATAGGGGAAGTTGTAGAAGACGGATCCATAGTAATGGGGCTTCACCGCCCACATATAGGGATGGCGCCGGTCGGGATCGAGGCCGTCCCCGTACGTTTCCTCCTGGCTGCGCAGCATCATCTCACAGAGCTCATCGCCGGAGAGCTCGCGTTCCTGGCGCCGCTCGAAGAGCTCGGATTCGAAGAGGAACCGGCTGGTAATATCGACAATGACTTGGGTGGCGTCCTGCAGATCGGCCTCGAGGATCGCCAGTTGCTCCTCCGGGCCGGCCTGGCGGAGCGCGGCGTTGCGCACGATGATCTGGCAGAAGTTGCTGGCGGTCTCTGCCAGCGTCATGGGTGTCCGGCGTTGGAGATAGGTGCGGCTGGCGAGGTTGAGGTTGTGATAGGCGTGCCCGAGCTCGTGCGCCAGCGTGCTCACGCCCCCGTAGGCGCGCTGGTAGTTTGTCAGAATCCGGGACTCGTCGTTGCGAACCCACATACAGAATGCCCCGCCGCGCTTGCCGTCCCGGGGTTCCGCGTCGATCCAGCTCTCCTCGAAGGCGCGTCTCGCCAGTCCTTCCAGAGAGCTCGAGAAGGAGCCGAACTGCTCGACGATGAAGTCCCGGGCCGCGTCGAAGGTCCAGGTCCGCTCGAAGCTGCCGACGGGGGCAAAGAGATCGTACCAGGCGCAGGCGTCGATTCCGAGGAGGCGAGCCTTGGCTTGGAGATAACGCCTGAAGTGTGGGAGGTGTGCCTTGGCTACGTCGAGCATAGTCTTCAGCGTCGTGCGATCGACGGCGTTATTGAAGAGGGCGAGATCAACTGGGGAGCGCCAGCCGCGACGCTCGTTGAGAACGTTGGTCTGTCCCTTGATGCTGTTGAGCGCTGTGGCGATAGGCATCGCGTTGGCCTCCCAGGCGGCGAGCTCGACCTCGTAGGCGCGCGCCCGGAGGGCGCGGTCGGGGTCGGAGGCCAGGTTACGGATGGCGGTCATGGGCAGGGTGCGACGCTCACCATCGATGTCGATGTCCGACGTGATCTGAGAGCTGAAGTTATTATAGAAGCGGGCCCACGCGCGCCCACCGGTCAGGTTGAGGTCCGCCGCGAGATCCTCCTCCGCCGGTGACATCAGGTGCTCCGCTGCGGTTTGAGTGCGGTCGAGCCTGTAACGATGCGCCCGGGCCAGATCCGAGCGTGCGGCGACCTCGTCAAGGTCGAGCTGACCGACCCACGCTGTGAAGCGCGGCTCGAGTTTCTCCACCCGAGCTCGCTGCATCTGCAGGCGGCTCATCCAGGCCTGAGCTCGGGCGTTACGAGAGTCCGTGGTGACGTGTCCCGCGACGTAAGCGTTGAGTTGGTGCCCAAGCTTCTCCACAGCGTTGATCTTGGTGATGACCGTCTCGAGAGCTTCGATCGTCGACGCGTCGGTCGCGATCCGCTCGGGTTCGGAACGGATGGCATGAGCGTCGAAGTAGCGCTCTAGATCGGTGATGGCGTGGCTCCACGCGTCAAAGTCGCCCTGCAGGGCTGTCGAGTCCAGGCCGGGATAGATAGCATCCAAGCGCCAGTGTGGAAGGGTATCGTGGGTGGGTTCGGTTATCATGCTTTGCCTCCTAGATTGTCTTGGACAAGGATACCCGCATTGACGTGTTGGTCAACTGGAGGCGTGGGGATGGGGGAACAGGAGATGCGATGCTAGGCCGGTGGGCGCTTGACCCGGCGGGCGTTCGCGACTATGATGAGCATGCTCAGGAGCAACCGGGCTTCGGTCGGCGCCATTGCCGGCTCTGCCTGCGAGGGCTCTCTTTCCTTCCTCCTCTCGTTGCTGATAGCTAGGAGGTTGCCGGTGAAAAGGATTCTGTTCCTCTGTTCGGGAGGAGTTGACATTTCCATCAAACCGAGTATCAGTATTCAGACATATGAGTTCTTCCCATTCCGTGTAAACTCAGTTCAGGAGGTAGAATGCTAGTTACAAGCAAAGAACTGCTGTTGGATGCCCAGGCGAACGCCTACGCTGTCGGCGCGTTCAATACCAACAATCTTGAGATCACCCACGCGATTGTGCGGGCTGCCGAGGCCAAGCGCTCGCCTATCCTCGTGCAACTATCGGCGGGCGCTCTGCGCTATGCGGGCGTCGACTATCTCCCTATGATCGTTAGGAAGGCGGCGCAGCTGGCTACGGTCCCGGTGGCGATTCACCTGGATCACGGGCCGGACTTCAAGACAGTGATGGCGGCGCTGCGCGCTGGGTTCACGTCGATCATGCGCGACGCCAGCAAGCTGCCCTATGAGGAGAACGTCGCGGAGGTCCGCAAGGTCGTCGAGGCTTGCCACGCCATCGGGATTCCGGTGGAGGCGGAGATCGGTCGGATCGGCGGCGCCGAGGAGCACGTCGTTGTGAGCGAGCGCGAAGCGGCGATGAGCGATCCCGATGAATGCGTGCGCTTCGTCGAGGACGGTGGGTTCGATTTCCTGGCGGTGGCCATCGGCAACGCCCACGGATTCTATAAGGGCGAGCCAAAACTGGATTTTGACCGTCTCGCAGCCATACGCGAGAAGGTCTCGATTCCGCTGGTGTTGCACGGTGCTTCGGGGATCCCAGATCACCAGATCACGACGGCGGTTGAGCACGGGATCTGCAAGATCAACATCGACACCGAGATCCGCAATGCCTTTATCCGCACGATGCAGGGATTCACTGAGGAGCATCCTGACCAGATCGACCCGCGGAAGGTCTTCGCCCCCTGTATCGACGCGATGCAAGCGGTGGTGGAGTCTAAGATGGACATCTTCCGGAGCGCAGGGCGCGCGTAGGTGTTCGTTGGCTGGGGAATGGACAGGCCTATCTGTGCTGCAAGGAGACGTGTCCGGTTAGCGGCTCAAAAGGACACCTGACCGTTGGGCCAACCTGTCGTGTTCGCAGTGGTAGCTAGCGGTGAGAACGTTGGGGGGATGGTCTCCCATCCCCCCAACGTTGTTATGAACCGCAGATGTAGAGGGCGGGTTCCCGCCAGTGGAGATGGCTGAGGAGGCCGGTATGAACGTAGAGTATCATAAGAAGCGGAGCGACCACTTGAACAAGGACATGGAGTTCAAGATCTATGGACACGCCGGAAAGCCCGCTCTCGTCTTTCCCACGGGCTGTGGACGCTTCTATGAGTACGAGGACTTTGGGATGATTGAAGCGGTCCGGTGGTTCATCGACGAGGGGAAGGTGCAGTTTGTCACGGTCGACAGCGTCGACTGCGAAGCGTGGATGGCGCACTGGATGTTCCCTGGCGATCGCGGCTGGCGTCACCTCCAATACGAGCGCTACATTCTGGACGAGGTGGTGCCGTTTGTGCGCGAGGTCACAGGTTATGAGGATCGGTTGATGACCACGGGCTGCAGTATGGGCGCCTATCACGCCGCCAACTTCTTCTTCAAGCATCCCGATGTCTTTGGGACGGTTGTTGCGCTGAGTGGGCTGTACGGACCACAGCACTTCGTCGGCGACTATATGGACGACCAGGTCTACTTCAACTTCCCGCTCTGTTATCTCGCTAACCTGACCGACCCGTGGTATATTGACCAGTTCCGCGCCAGCGATATTGTGATCTGCGTGGGACAGGGTGCCTGGGAGGAGGACTGCCTCAGTGAGACTCGGGCGCTGGAGCAGGAGCTTCACGCGTTAGGCGTGCACGCGTGGGTGGACTACTGGGGCTTCAACGTCAGCCACGACTGGTCCTGGTGGCGCAAACAGCTGCGGTATTTCCTGGGCGAACTGGATCTGAGTTAAGAAGCGTGCAGTAAGGAGTTGTTTACACCTAATGTCTGTTGAGATGAATCTTAGCGAGCGTATCACTGACCTGCTGCGCCGGGGCCTGGAAGAGGTGCAGGAGCGCGGAGATCTCCCGTCGTTTGAGGTGCCCACGGAGATTCCGGTGGCACAGAGCCGGCACGCCGCTCACGGCGACTACGGCTCGCCGGTCTGTCTTGGGCTAGCGCGGATCCTGCATCGCGCCCCCACACAGATTGCCGAAGCTGTGGTCGAACACGTACCGGCGGCGGACTTTGTCGCGAGCGTCGAGGTCGCGCCCCCGGGCTTCATCAACTTCACACTCGACGAGGGTTGGATCGCGGGACAGGTGCCCGAGATTTTGATGGCAGGAGAGACCTGGGGCAACGTGCCGGTCGGACGTGGCGCGCGGGTGCAGGTGGAGTTCGTCAGCGCGAATCCCACTGGACCGATCACCATCGCCTCGGCCCGCAACGCCGTGATCGGGGACACACTGGCCTCGGTTCTCGAGGCCGCTGGCTACGACGTGCATCGCGAGTATTACGTCAACGATGCGGGCTCCAAGGTCCGGCATTTCGGAGCGAGTATCCACTCGCGCTATGCTGCGCTCTTTGGGGTCGACGTGCCGTTCCCCGAGGAGGGGTATCCAGGGGACTATGTAACGGATTTGGCCGAAGGCGCCCGTCAGACTTTTGGGCGCCGTTACCTGGACATCGATCAGGACGTCGCCATCCGCGAGCTCGGTCGTTGGGGCATCGATCGGATGCTGGAGGGGATTGAGGAGGACCTCGCGCAGTTGCGCGTGCACTTCGATAACTGGTTCAGTGAACGGTCGCTCTATGAGAGCTCCTTGTTCGAAGAGATGATGGCGCGGTTGCGAGAGAGTGGCAACATTGTCGAGTACGACGACGCCACATGGTTCCGTCACCCGGATCTGGAGAAGGATGCGGTGCTGATCCGATCTCCCGAGGTGATCCCAAATCCGGAGGATCGCCCGACCTACCTGGCTTCGGACATCCCCTATCTTTGGAACAAGCTCGTCGTGCGCGGCTTCGATAGGGCAATCTACGTCTGGGGCGCCGACCATCACGGGGATGTGCCGCGGGTTCGAGCTGCAGCCAAGGCTCTGGGCATCGATGTAGATCGGCTCGTGTTCATCATCTATCAGATGGTGACGCTGTCACGGGGCGGCAGGGAGATTCGCATGTCGAAGAGCTCGGGCGAGTTCGTGACGCTTCGAGAGCTCGCCGACGAGGTCGGGTCCGATCCAATCCGCTTTATGATGCTGACGCGGACCGTCGATGTGACGCTGGATTTTGACCTCGATCTGGCCGTCGAGCAGTCGGATCGCAATCCCGTCTACTACGTTCAGTACGCCCACACGCGCATCGCCGGGGTTCTACGGCACGCGGAGGAGGAGGGGTGGGACCCCGAGGTGGATGGGGACCCGGCGCTGCTCAGGCATCCCAGCGAGCTGGATCTAATCCGCAAGATGCTCTCCTTGCCCGAGGTTATGATCATGGCGGCGACCAACCTAACGCCCCACGTTCTCACCGGCTATGCGACGGAGCTGGCGTCGCTCTTCCACGCCTTCTATCGCGATTGTCGTATCGTGTCCAATGTGCCGGAGGAGGCTGACCTGACACGCGCGCGCTTGATGCTGGCGCGTGCGGCCAAGTCTGTGCTCGCTCGCGTTTTGCACCTGATGGGTATGACAGCACCGGAGCGCATGTGATATTGTTTCGCGTATTCAAATACTTGACTTCGACAAGGAGCCTCTATGGGTCTTAAGCCTGACACCTGGATCCGGGAAATGGCGCTGGAGCAGGGACTGATCGATCCGTTTATCGATGGGCAGGTGCGCAACGGGGTGATCTCGTACGGCCTCTCGTCCTATGGCTATGATATCCGCGTGGCCGACGAGTTCAAGGTCTTCACCCCGGGGATGGGCGACCTCTCGGTGGTCGATCCGAAGCACCTCGCTACTCGCGCGATGGTGGACTTCCGAGGCGATGTTTGCATCATTCCGCCGAACTCGTTTGCGCTGGCCCGCAGTCTTGAGTACATGCGTATGCCCCGCGACGTGCTGGGTACGGTGTTGGGCAAATCTACCTACGCTCGCTGTGGTGTCGTGACGAATTTCACGCCTCTGGAACCGGGCTGGCACGGCTATATCACCATTGAGATCAGCAATACCACCCCTCTGCCTGCGAAGATCTATGCAAACGAGGGGATCGCGCAGGTGCTTTTCTTCGAGGGCGACGCGCCGTGCGAGGTCAGCTATGCGGACAAGAAGGGGAAGTACCAAGGTCAGAGGGGCGTTGTTCTGCCGCGATTGTAGCTGCGGAGGTTTGAGAATCTCGGGCTGGGTTTGTCCCGATACTGTGCACGTTCCCGTCTTTGAATGCGTCGTGGCCCGCAACGATGTTGCCTGCGACGATGTTGCCCGCAACGATGTGGCCAGCAATACGGGTGCCCGCAACTTGACAGTTTGGTCGATTTGTCTATAGTTGGCGTCTGTGGGAGGATCGGATGAGCTGTGAGATCGGTGGTGCTCATCCTCAGGTAACCTTCTCCGATGCTAAGTGGATGCGCGACGATGACCGAGCATCGGGTAGCTAGCTTGCGAGAGGTGATGAACGTGACAAAACGACTCGCCATTTTGGCCCTGGTGGCCGTTTTGGTAGGCAGTTTTTGGCCGTGGAGTGGGGGACCGCTGGGTGGGGCGTCCCTCGCGCTTGACTCGGGGCAAAAGGCGCTTGCGGCGCCTGTCGCGTTAGCGGAACCCGAGCTCTCGTCTTACTGGCACTTCAAGGTGCAGCGCTGGGGCGATCTGATCGTTCGGGAGGCAGAGCGGCGCGCTCTGGATCCCGATTTTCTAGCCGCGCTCGTCTGGATGGAGTCGCGGGGCGACCCGCGTGCCGTTGGGCCGGTGGGCGCGGTCGGGCTGATGCAGGTGATGTCCAAAGAGGCGGGGTTCAGCTGGCGACCGTCCCAAGAAGCCCTGATGGACCCGGGCACGAATCTTTTCTGGGGCACCCGCACGCTGGCAACGGTGATCCGTCAGGGCGACGGTGACATCTTCAATGCCCTGGCTGCCTACAATGGCGGCTGGGAACAGACGATGTACCGCGGTCCCAAGTTGCTGGCGACGACAATTCTCCGTGACTATGCTAAGGCGGTCGCTGTCCGCGAGGGCATAGAGGACAAGTGGACGGCGTTTTTCGCTGTGCAGGAAAACGGGCTTCGTGGACCGATCTGGGTTGTGGACTCGGATCGTGCTGATGTTTCCTTCTACGGGGACGCGAATACGACGCCCGAGGGCGGGCCGTTGATTCCCGGGGTGCCGCCAACGTCAGTGGTGGCTCGCTGCGATGACGCCGAGTCGGAGACCCACTTCACAGTAGCGATCTGGATGCATCGTGATGATGTAGGCCAATGGATGACTGGCGCCGATGAATCGGCGCCCGCTGCCGCCACAACGTCCGACGATGGGGGACCCGCTTTTGCGCAACCTCGCGTCGAATCGCCCGCAATCATGGCCGGTTCGGCGCGGCCTAACGCGCCGGCACCCACTGCGGCGGCCTCCGCGCCTGCCTGGGGCGCGCCTCCAGCGACAAATCCAGCGGCTGTCCCGCCTGAGCCTGCCGCGACGCTGGTGCCCGTGAATCCCAGTTGTGCAGGCGGCGCTCTCACGTTGGATGCCTGGCCTCTGGAGCGGATCAACACGGAGGAGGGGTGGAAGGCACGGATCTTTGCCGAGGCCCGTGGCGGCGACTGCAGCTACACGTATGCCTGGAACGATGAGAGCGATGTGCGGGGTCTGGCGATGCGGGGGCCGATTGTCTTTGAGGTAACGTCCCCGCGACGGGGCGCCGCTATCGTCGGAACCGTGGTCGTGACCTCAGGTGACGCGACGAAGCGAGTGGCGCTATACGTCCGATCTCCAGAGCCATGATCGGGGCCGCCCTGGCGGCAACCGTCGAATCGAGCAGTTCTGCTTGGGGCCGAGATGTGCTGTCTCGGCCCTGCTTTTTTCGGGTGCTCTATGACAGAGGATGAGGTGCGGATTTTGGAGGCCGAGGTCGACGGCGAGCGCGTCGACCGCTACGTCGCCGATCAACTGCCGGAGTTGTCGCGGACTGCTGTGCAGCGTCTCATCGACGCAGGCCAGGTCACCGTGGATGGCGAGCACGTGCAGGCTTCGCACCGGCTGCGGACGGGGGAGCGCATTGTGGTGAGAATACCCGCACCTGAGCCCGTGGAGTTGCGGCCTGAGCCGATCCCGCTCGACGTGCTCTACGAGGACGCGGACCTGATTGTTGTCAACAAGGACGCAGGTATGGTGGTGCATCCAGGGGCCGGTCATCGGACGGGGACGCTGGTCAACGCGATCCTGGCCCGCTGTCCCGATCTCGCCGGAGTTGGCGGTGAGATCCGCCCGGGGATCGTCCATCGACTGGATAAGGATACGTCGGGCGTCCTGGTGGTGGCCAAGCACGACCAAGCGCTGCGCGCGCTGCAACGACAGTTCAAACGTCGGACGGTGGGGAAGTGGTACACTGCTCTGTCGGTGGGCCGCGTGCCCCAGGAGCGGGGTCTCATTGAGGCGCCTATCGCGCGACACCGCCACCATCGACGGCGGATGGCTGTTCGTGCTGGCGGCAAGATGGCGCGGACGCGATGGCAGGTGCTCGACCGGTATCATGATGCGGCGGGTCGTGGCTATACCCTTCTCGACCTGAAGCTGCTAACAGGTCGGACCCATCAAATTCGGGTGCATCTATCGTGGTTGGGCTATCCGCTGGCGGGGGACAACCTCTATGGCCCGTCCTACGTTGCGGAACTTGCGCCGCGCCAGTTTCTTCACGCTCGGAAACTGGCTTTCGACCATCCGACGACTGGGGACCGTATGCGGTTTTCTGCTCCGCTGCCGGGAGATCTGCAGGACGTGTTGCAGGGTCTGGAGCCGGCGGAGTAGGCGTCTCTACCCAAACGTAGAAGCTCGTCATCATTGACGAAGACGGGCTTTCGGGTATCCTTTTTATGTGAAGAAGGAACGGATTGACCGTTTGGTTGTGGATCGAGGCCTGGCGCGCAGCCGGTCGGTGGCACAACGCCAGATCTACGCAGGTGAGGTGCTGGTCGACGGGGCCCTGGTCGATAAGCCCGGCACGCAGGTGCCGGCCGATGCCGACATCGAGCTGAAAGCGAAACCTCCGTACGTGAGCCGCGGTGGCGAGAAGTTGGCCGCGGCCCTAGCGCGCTTCCCGATCCGAGTTGAGGGCCGCGTGACCGCTGATATCGGGGCATCGACCGGAGGCTTCACCGACTGCCTGCTGCAGAACGGGGCACGAAAAGTCTACGCCATCGACGTCGGCTACGGTCAGCTGGCGTGGCGGCTGCGTCAGGATGAGCGGGTGGTGGTGATGGAGCGCACGAACGCTCGCTATCTGGAGTCCCTCCCGGAGCCCGTGGGTCTGATTGTGTCAGACGTCTCCTTCATCTCGCTCCGCCTGATCTACGCCGCAGCGGTGAACTGGCTTCGACCGGAGGGGGATGTTGTGTCGCTCATCAAGCCGCAATTTGAGGCAGGGCGAGAGAAAGTGGGTAAAGGCGGTGTGGTGCGGGATCCTGCGGTGCACCGGCAGGTCCTGGAGGACGTGACGGCCACGATGGCAGGCTTCGGCTTGCGTCTGCGAGGGTTGATGGTCTCCCCGCTGATGGGCCCTGCTGGCAATGTGGAATTTCTCGGTTGGTGGGACCTGACCGGGTCTGGCGAGCGGATTGATGAGTGGATTGCCCGTGCTATGGAGGAGGCGATCGCACTTCGCGAAAGTTGATGGCGGGCCGCGAGCCGCCGTTGGGACCTCGGTCCCGTGGGTCTGTGTGGTGGAGACGTGGATCTAGAGCATATTCGGAATTTCAGTATTGTTGCACATATCGATCACGGCAAGTCGACGCTAGCCGATCGTCTCTTGGAGACGACCGGCACCGTCGAGGCGCGTAAGTTCGCGGCTCAGTCCCAGGTTCTTGACAGCATGGATCTGGAACAAGAGAAAGGCGTGACAATCAAGGCGTCGGCGGTGCAGATGACGTGGGCGGCCCAGGATGGCGAGACCTACCAGCTGAACCTTATCGATACGCCGGGCCACGTCGACTTCGGCTATGAGGTCAGCCGCGCGCTGGCGGCGTGCGAGGGCGCGATTCTGGTGGTGGATGCCACGCAGGGGATCGAGGCTCAGACGCTGGCGAACCTCTATCTGGCACTGGAGCACGATCTCGAGATCATCCCAGTCGTCAACAAGATTGATCTGGCGACGGCGGACGTGGCTGGGGTGACACGCGAGATCACCGAGTTATTGGGTGGATCGGAGTCCGACATCCTTGCGGTGTCGGCCAAGGAAGGTACCAACGTGGCGGCGGTGCTGGAGGCCGTGGTGGATCGCGTTCCGCCGCCCCGGTTACCGCCACTGCGCCTCGGCAGCACCGACGCTCCGCCTGTTGAGGCTGTGGATCCCAACGCACCATTGGAGGCGCTGGTCTTCGACTCGCACTATGATCCCTACAAGGGTGTTATCGCCTACGTGCGTATCTACAAGGGTGCGATGACCTGCGACACCGAGCTCCTGATGATGGCGACCGGGGCAAAGTCCGAGCCGGTGGAAGTGGGGGTTTTCGGCCCGGAGATGAGGGCGGTTGCCAGCCTATCAGCCGGCGAGGTAGGGTATGTCGCCACGGGATTGAAGTCCGTGCGCGAGGTTCGGGTTGGCGACACGGTGACGGAAGCCCGCCGTCCGGCAGCCACAGCGCTGCCCGGCTATCAGCCGGCCAAGCCTATGGTCTTCGCAAGTCTCTACCCCTCGGAAGCGGACGACTACGAGAATCTTCGCGAAGCGTTGGAGAAGCTCCAACTGAACGACGCGGCCCTTACCTACGAGCCTGAGACTTCACAAGCTCTGCAGTTCGGCTTTCGCTGCGGCTTCTTGGGGCTCTTTCACATGGCGATTGCACAGGAACGCTTGGAGCGCGAATACGGGCAGGATCTCGTGGTGACGGCGCCAAGCGTGGCTTACCAGGTCGTGCTCACGAACGGTGAGGAGCTGGAGATTCACCGCCCCGCCGATCTGCCCGATCCGGCGCTCATCGAGGAGGTCCGCGAGCCCTGGATGAAGGTGCAGGTGATCGCCCCGACGGACTATATCGGTGGCTTGATGGAGATCTTCCGCCGCAAGCGCGGCGATTTCCTGTTGACAGAGATGCTGGACCAGAAACGAGTTCTGCTTACCTTCGAGATTCCGCTGGCCGAGATGGTGATCGATCTACACGATCGCATCAAGTCTGCGACGCGAGGCTACGCCTCGATGGACTACACCTTCGACGGATACCGGCTAGACGATCTGGTGAAGGTCGACATCCTGGTCAATGGTGAGCCGATCGACGCTTTGGCTATCATCGTGCACCGTGACCAGGCGCGCGAGAAGGGCTCGGCCCTGATTCGCAAGATGAAGGAGGCGATCCCCCGGCAGCTCTTCGAGGTGCCTATCCAGGCCGCGATAGGGGGGAAGATCGTCGCGCGGGTCAACGTCAAGGCCTTGCGGAAGGATGTGCTGGCCAAGTGCTACGGTGGTGACGTCACGCGGAAACGGAAGCTGCTGGAGAAGCAGAAGGCTGGCAAGAAGCGGATGAAGCAGTTGGGGACCGTGTTGATCCCCCAGGAGGCATTTCTGGCGATCCTTCGGATTGACGAAGACTGACGTCGAGCTGGCCCAGCGGCTCGATCGGGCAGCGCCAGCACTCTCTGGTCGGTGGTCCTTTGTAAGCGTCTTAGGAGGAGAAGATGAGCGGTCTGTTGGGCTTCTGGCGGAAGATACCCGTTCAGCGCAGAAAACGGATTGCGCTCTTTGTGTTGGCTGCTGTTGTCGTGATCGCGACGCTGTGGGCAGCGCGGTCTGTCTTAGGCCTCTACTTCATCGGTGTTGTTCTCGCCTATCTGCTGGCGCCCATCGTCGACGCGATTGAGGCCGGCCTCGTGTGGTTGGCGGAGAAGATCAAATTCGGGTTCCTTCGCCGGATCGCGCGCTCGACGAGCATCGTGGTGACGTATCTGTTGGTCGTCGCCCTGATCGTCGGTTTCATCGCCCTCGTTGTGCCCATCATTATTCGGGAGTCGCAGCAGCTGTGGGAAGCTCGACAAACCATCTGGGATCAGGTCTCAACGTGGACGGAGGGGGCGCTGGCGCAGTACGAATTGCTGCCAGATCGCATCCGGGAGCAGATTGACGACGCACTACGCACTCTGAGCGCATCGGTCACCCGGATCCTGCAACAGGCGGTGGGAGGCACGGTCGTAGCTATCCAATACACCTTTAGTATCGTGTTGGGCATCACCATCGTGCCTTTTTGGGCGTACTTTCTGCTGCGGGACTACAGCCAAATTCGGTCGTCGATCTACGCTAGCCTGCCCCGGGCGATCCAACAGGATCTGAGCAGTATAGTGCGACTCTTGGATCGGACCGTGGGCAGCTACCTTCGCGGCGAGCTGCTATTGATGGTCGTCGTGGGAGTGCTGCAGACGATCGGCATGA
>CAZPJP010000019.1:34681-42340 GCA_964586915.1 uncultured Anaerolineales bacterium | reverse complement strand
AACCGGCGCAACCGCTGCAATCGGCCCCGCGCGGGTCTCATCCCCGAACTACGCTTTCTTACCGGCCAAGCCTAGATCGTCGGCGATCTCCTGCATCGCCTTCAAGACGACGCCGATGTGCTCCGACAGTGGCACGCCGAGAAGCTCGGCCCCTTCTTCGATATCCTCGCGGTCGACACCGGCCGCGAAACTCTTGTCCTTCCACTTCTTCTTCACGGAGCTGACCTTGACGTCCATGATCGACTTGCTAGGGCGCACCAGTGCCACCGCCACGATCAGCCCGGTCAGCTCGTCGACGGCGTAGATGGCCTTCTCCATATTGCTATCCAGCGACACACCGGTGAGATCCGGTGCATGCGCCTGCACGCCGCGGATCAGCTCTTCCGGCCAGCCCTTCTCGCGCAGGATCTCCGTGCCTTTGAAGGGGTGGCCCTCCGGCCCGAGGTCAGGATACTTCTCGTATTCGAAGTCGTGGATCAGACCCACGACGCCCCATTTCTCCACGTCCTCGTCGAAGCGACGCGCATAGGCGCGCATCGCGGCCTCGACGGCCAACGCGTGTTTGATCAAGTTGGGGTTACTGGTGTACTCATTGAGTAGTTGCCATGCGTCCTCTCGTGTCGGCCACGTCATAAGCTCCTCCTTTGCCTCTTGGGTTGCGTCCGCCGGACCCGGCCCGGTAGTCATCCGTTCTACGTTGCCTTGCCGGCAGAGTTAATGGGTGTGATCTCAAGTCCGAACGCTCTATCGTCTTCCGCCGCTTGGATCGCTGTCGGAGAGCCGAGCACCACGATGGTGCCGGTGTCAGCGACCTGCCCTGCGATCTCGGCGAAGGCCCTGAAGTCGTTTGCGGTGCTCTCCAGCACCTGCGTCCGGTATTGTCGACGCGCGTCGTCGCTGTAGTCGATCAGATAGCGTTGCATCGCACTGTAGCCCTTCGCGTCCGGCAGCTGATAGGCGTCGATGTTGCCGATGGCGCCGATGATGCTTTTGACCAGCTCATCCTCCGGCAGCGTCAGGTTCTTGAGAAACGCAGCCGTCTGATCGTAGACATCGAGCGTCTGCGTCAAATTCGGATCGCGATAGGAGACGTAGCCGTACGCCCCCGTGTGGGCATCGAAGATGCAGAATGCGCCGTAGGCGCCGCCCTGAACCCGGACTTGCTCCCATAGCCACGTGCTGCGTAGATAGTGAGAAACGACCTCCGTCGAGCCATCGCGCTCATAGCCCAGTTCGAAGAGGTTGGCGCCCTTCCCCACGTAGTTCACGTTGGCGGGGATCGCCAGCCCCTCCGGTGTGGCGTTCAGAGCAGGCGACCACGTCGCCTTACGGCCCTCAGCCGCCGGAAGCGACGCCAGGAAGTCGGCGATCTTCGGCTCCACGCTTTCCAGACTCCCGGCGTCCAGGGTGACATTGCAGAGCATGGTGGATCGATTGATGAGCAACTGTCGTACTGTCTCCAATTTCTCAACAACCGCCGGCCAATCCCGTTCGACCTCCTCAGCCAACTCGCGCAGGAAGAAGAGGTAGTCAACGCCGCTGAGTTGCTCCGCCACCCAGTGGGCTTCGCTGTACTTCGCCCGCAGGCGCGAAGCCACGATGCGATGGCCCATAGGGACGATGCTCGCCTCTTCCTGAGCTTTCTTCTCGAGCAGCATCTGCACGAATCGCGGCTTATTGTCCAGCTGCACCGTCAACAGCACGTCGCGAAGGATCGCCAGAAGCTCGTCGACCTTGTCGACCGTTGCCTTGCCACGCAGAATCGCCCAGGCCGCGGTCGCGTCGGTATTGCGGACCTTGGAGGTGAAGGTGGTCGGCGAGATGCCGCCAGTATGCCGCCCGATGCGCTGCGTCAACTTCACGAAGTCCTCAGACTCGGTTCCCAGCTCCAGCAGAGCGGCAGTGAAGAGCGCGGTGTAGGGCAGCAGCTCCTCCGGCAGGGCGTGGAGATCGAATCCCACGTCCAGGTAGATGATGCCGTTGGTGAATAGATCGTGTGTCAGCATACGGGTGCCGTGCACCGTATGCTCGTCTGTCGGGACGAGGGTTGGCTCCGGATTCAGATCTTCCAGCTTGAGGCTGGGGATAGTGGCCAGGAGCTCCGGCGGATCCGGGGTTTCCTGCATCTCCTTTAGACGATTGGCGTGCTCGATGACCTGAAGCTGCTCTTGTTCGGTCATCGCCGCTTTGACCGCGGCCAAACGTGCTTTCTCCGCGGCTTCCTGCCGCTCCTGTAGCGTCGGGTCCGGCTCCAGGATCACCGTGGTGCGGTGCGCGTTCTCCACCAAGTGCTGGCGTATCAGCTTACTGAAATAGCCCTCTTCCCCTTCAAAGTGTCTTCTCACCGTCTCCAGAGGGGCCTCAAACGCGATCGGGGCCAAGGGATCGCCGTCGTGCAGCCACGTGGTCAGAGCGCGGATCATGAGGAAGAGCCCGCGCGGGTAGCGACCCGTGTTTTGCTCGCGCAGCTTGAACTCAATGGTGTTTAGCGACGCCTCAATCGTCTCCCGATCTATGCCCTTCTCGGCCAGATCCTGCAACGTCTCGAAGATCAGGGCTTCAACGCGATCGACGTTGGTCGGATCCACGCCCTTCAAGCCCGTCGAAAAATAGAGCTGCTGCACCGACGTGTCGAGCCCGCCGCCGATGACGTCTTCGCCCAGGCCAGAATCGATCAGGGCCTTGCGCAGTGGAGAGGCTGGGGTCTCGATCAAGCTGTGAGAGAGGATGCTCAGCGCCAGGGTCTCGGCCGGATCGGTGTTCTCCGGCAGGAGCCAGTTGACCGTGATCATCGCTTTCTGGGCTTGCTCCTCCCCCGCAGGATAGGGCTTGACGAGGCGGCGGTGCTCCTCCAGCCGTGGCTGCAGGTCGATCGCGCTCTCCACCGGCAGGTACCCGTAGTCGCCCAGGTATTCCTCCAACAGACGCAAGCGCTCCTCGGGGTCGTCGTCGCCGTACATAAAAATCCGCGCGTTCGACGGATGATAGTAGGTCTCGTGGAATGACTTGAACTGCTCATAGGTGAGCGAAGGGATCGCCTCGGGGTCCCCACCGGAGTCAAAGCCATAGGCGTTGTCCGGAAAGAGGGACTGCTCGCTGTAGCGCGCCACAAGGCTGTCCGGAGAGGCGTACGCCCCTTTCATCTCGTTGAAGACGACGCCTTTGTAGGTCAGTGGCGCTCCCAAACGATCGAGCTCATAATGCCAGCCCTCCTGCTGCAGGATCTCGGGCGTCAGGCGCGGATAGAAAACCGCGTCGAGATAAACGTCGATCAAATTGTAGAAATCCTGTAAGTTGGTGCTGGCGACCGGATAGCAGGTCTTATCGCTAAACGTCATCGCGTTGAGAAAGGTGTTCAGCGAACCTTTCATCAGTTCGACGAAGGGCTCCTTCACCGGGTATTTTCGGGATCCGCAGAGCACCGAATGCTCCATGATGTGCGGCAGGCCCGTCGAATCCGGCGGCGGCGTTCGGAACGTGATCCCGAACACCTTATTTTCGTCGTCGTTCTCCAGCGACAGCAGCTCCGCCCCGGTCTCGACGTGACGATAGTGCTTCGCCACTGTGTTGATCTCGGGGATCTCACGCTCTTCCAGTAACTCGAATCCGTGGTCGGTCATTGACTTAATATCTCTCCGTCGAAGATGGGTAAAGGGTCTCCTAGAATGGGTTTGGGCCGGGCTACATAGAGGTCCCACCAAGCGCGCCAAAGAGCGGGGACCTCCCGAAGCCGGTAAAAAATCAGATAGTAGCCTCTATGGCGATAGCGGTTAGCGGCAAAGCCTACGACGTTCAGGCCGAGTGTCCGGCACGTCTCCATCGCCCGCGGTAGATGATACGCTTGGGTCACCAGCGTGGCATCCGACAGCTGAAAAATCTCTTGGGCGCGGTAGCAGGTGTCATAGGTCCGTCGACCGGCATAGTCCAACACGATATCCTCGCGCGGTATGCCCTGGGTCAAGACATAGTCAAGCATGCGCTCCGGCTCATTGTAGTCCTTGATGGGGTTGTCGCCACTGAGGAGCAGTTTCGTCACCCGCCCGGATTGGTACAACTCGATGGCGGCGTCCAGGCGCTCGCGGAGAATGAGACTGAGCGCCCCATTCGGCCAGTAGCCTGCGCCAAAAACGATGGCAACGGGCTGCCGAGGTACGGATCCCAGCTCTGAGCTTCGGTAGATCCCGCCAGCATATCGCCGGCGCAGCGTCCAATCCGTCCATATCAGCAGAATCACGCTCAAGAGCACGATGATTGCCGAGATGAGCGTCATGGTGACTTTCCTTGTCCGCGCCTTTTTTCTCTTCGCCATTGTCTTAGATCATACAGCCTGAGCCGAGACGGCCATTAGCATTATGCCGCATGTTAACATAAAAGGCTGTCTGGAAAACGCGGCATCATATCACAATCTAAGACGACCCTCGGAACAGCTGCAGAGGTGGGTCAGGGCAAGGTGACGCCGGCGCCCTCCACCGCAGTGGGGTCCTCGCCCCAGATCAGCCACACGCGGTTGCCTCGGCGATAAAGAAAGATGGCGCCTTGACGACCAGTCCACCAATGTCCGCGCGGTAGCGGTGTGGGCGCCACTGTCTCTCGAACCAGACCGGGGACCAAGGGGCGTGGCATCAGATCGAGCAGCGCGTCGTAGAAGCGACCGGTGGCTCTGAAGGTGTCCCAGCTTGTCTGCCAGACTGCCAGGGTCTCGCCGTCGGGATTCTCCCATACTTGGAGCAAGTCGCCGCCCCAGTCCTCAACGGCCTCGGGGCCAACTTGCTCATCGCTCCACTCACGGAGAATTGCACCCATTAGGGCCTCGCCCAGTGTCTCAGTCTCTGTCAGGGTCCACGCCGTGTCGAGGTCCGGCGCGAGCGGCGTAAGCACCTCTGGCTCGTCGGCATCTACGTAACGCTCGGGATGGAGGATCTGTTCGGTCGACCGCGGAGGGCGAAGAACCGCTTGATCCAGGGCTGTCAAGCCTCCTTCTTGATGCCGAGAGGCAGCGAAGGCGGTGCCCAGCTCGAACGTGAGGCAGGAGAGATCCTCCAACAACGGATCAGACACCTGCCAGATGGGGCAGAGCGCGTGAGAGATCTGAGTTTGTATGGCGTCGGCTTTCGCGCTTTCTGGCGTCGTGCCGCGACGTAGCAGGACCGAAACCATAGCATCGCCTTCGGCCACCGCTGCCAGCGCTAACCAACGGTCTAGCGTGGTCGACGCTTTCATCAGGTCGGTGAGATCTCCGACCTGATCCGGCAACGCTCGCGCGTATCCATAAGCAAGTTGGGCCTCTAGGGTGTCCAGGGACTCATCCCAATCCTGGCGTAACATGAGCTCCTCGCTTCTCGGATCGTAGAAGGCCGCGGTCAGTTTTGACTGGCCGACGAGGTCCAGGCGCAGATCGTCCCAAAACCAAAGGCCGAACACGCTGAGAATAGGCCGAGCGCGCATCACCAACGGCGGGGAAGCCTGATAGTGGGCATACAGGGCACGCGCCATACCCGTGTCATCGACCAGAGTCAGGGCAGTCCCCCATCGATTGCGTGCATTGCGCGACTCCGCAATCTCGGAGGCGATGACGCCGGCCCTTGAGATGGCGAACGTGGGCTTTGGTAGGGGCGCGGCGGTCGGCTCCGGTGTCGGAGATGCACGGCGCGTGGGCGTTGCCAGCGGGGAGGTGACCTGGGCGAGAGGGGGTGCTAGCGGCGACACCGTCGCCTGCTGGCGCAGCGTCAACTGGACGATTCGTCCTAATACGCCGAAGACTGCCACGACGCTGATGGCTAAGCCTAGCAGTATGAGACGCTGAGCGCGTGTCAGACTTCGATACCAGTGCACGCCAGGACCTCTCGCTGGATCCCGATGAGCGTCCGGATACCGACCGATGCCATATCCAGGAGCTGATCCAGCCGCTCGCGGGAGATGGGGGCGCCCTCCGCAGTGCCCTGAACCTCGACAAAGTCACCTTGCGCGTCCATCACCACGTTGAGGTCCATCTCTGCTCTAGCATCCTCCGTGTAGGCCAGGTCAACCAGAGGTTCCCCATCGACCACACCAACGCTGATCGCGCCGATGGGGGGAAGCAACGATGCTGCCGGCACGGTCCCCGCCGCGATCAACTGCTTTATTGCCAGCGCAATGGCGACATAGCCTCCGTTGATGGCAGCCGTCCGCGTTCCCCCGTCCGCCTGGATGACGTCACAGTCGACGGTGAGCAGGATCTCGCCAATGAGGTCCAGGCGCACGGCTCGGCGCAGGCTACGACCGATCAGGCGGCGGATTTCCTGTGCACGACCGCCCTTGATGTGCGACCGAGGGGTACGCGTGTGCGTGGCACGGGGTAACAGCGCGTACTCCGCCGTCAACCAGCCCTCGCCCCGTCCACGCAACCAGTGCGGTACACGATCCTGGATGCTCACAGCGCAAAGCACCTGCGTGTTGCCCATATGGATGAGCGCCGATCCCTCCGGGTACTCAATCGGTGAAAGCTCGATCGTCGTGGGGCGTAGCTCCTCGGGCGCCCGTCCGTCAAAGCGCATCGCTATCCTCCAAGAAATATGACACCTCGGACGTACCGGGGTGTCTTCAGCTCAAGCGTCGCAAACCACATTCATACTTTTCACAGTAGGCTCATTGTAGAGGGCCGCCGTTGCTTGTCAAGACCCTTTGATCGGTCGCCTTGTCGTTTGATGCGCCTCGTCTATAATGCAAAGTTGTTCTAGATGGAGACTATGTAGATATGACAACTCTTTGTGGCAAGGGCATATGGCTTGCCCATTCTTATGATTTCGAACGGGCGGTCGAGCTCTCGACCCGTATCAACGGCACCCACCTGATGATCAAGGTCGGGCACGGGCCGCATTACTTTCCGGAGACGACCCGTGAGATAGTCCAGCGCGTCCGAACGCTGGGTTTGTCTGCCGTGGCCTGGATACAACTGACCAATGTGGCGACGGCGGATGCTAGCAAGGCCATCGTGGAGTCGTTGAGTCGCGGCTACGAGGCGGCTGTGATTTACTTAGCCGACACGCGTCTGGACATCGACGCGGATCAGACGGCGGCACTAGCCGAGGCCTTGATCAACGTGGAGATTCCGCGTGATCGGCTCTTTCTCGCCTCGGCACCGTTTCCTTATCTCCCGAACCAGGCGGCGATTGAAGCCCTGGTTCCGGTCTGCCAGGGTGGCTGGATGCCGCTTTGCTTTGCTGCCTGGGGCCACGGGGCGGAGCAGACGATCGATCGGGATGTCTATCACGGATTGGGCGATCTGAGCCTGCTCTGGGGCAAGACGCCTCAGGTCTACCCCGTGCTCTCGCCGCGTTTCGGGCTTAATGGGGATGAGATACTGCCGGAGAACTTCATTCCTTGGATAGAGGGGATTACGCGCCACGGTGTGGATTTCTTCAGTGTCTACCATGCGGCTAACACCGAGAAGGTGCTTTGGCCGATGCTGCAAGCCGTTAACGTGGGGTGCTTGGAGACCGATGGTCGGGCCCCACTCACCGATGAGCGCGCCGACTTGGGGCTGGGTGCCGTTCCTCAGCCCGTCTACATCACCGCCGGGACCAGCGACACCGTCTGGGGCATCATCTCCCGGCATAGCCTCAATCGTGAGCAGTTCTGGACGTGGAATGCACATCTCTGGGACAGCCGCGGCCTGCCCCG
>CAZPJP010000019.1:29592-34581 GCA_964586915.1 uncultured Anaerolineales bacterium | reverse complement strand
CGTTGTTCTCCGCAGACACTGTGGTATAATGTTTAATCGCCGCCATACGATGGCGGTTTCATTATGGCAAGGCTTCGGGGAGAGGATAAGAGAAAATGAACCTGGTTGAGTCATTAGAACGCCAGATGGCAGAACCCAATCCGAACGTGCCTGAACTGCACGTCGGTGATATTGTTCGTGTTTACGTACGCATTGTCGAGGGCGAGCGTGAGCGTGTTCAGCCTTTTCAGGGGACGATTATCCGGGCGCGTGGAGGTGGCGTGAATGCCAACTTCACGGTGCGCCGTATTGCGTCCCATGGTGTCGGCGTCGAGCGCACGTTCCTGTTGCACTCGCCCCGCATCGAGCGCGTGGAGATTATGCGCCGCGCCAAGGTTCGCCGTGCTCAGCTCTACTTCCTGCGTGAGCGCCGCGGTCGGTCCGCTCGCTTGAAGGAGCGTCGCGAATAGCTCTTGCTCTGACGCATCCGCGACAGTTGGCGAGGTGAGCGTTTGATTACCTCGCCGATGTCCTCGCATTGACAGGCCGTAGGAGCACGACACTGACAGAACAGAGTCGACCCCTAATAGGAATCACCGGGCGGAGAGACACTTCCGCCCGGTTGCTCAATGCCCCAATGCATTCCGTGGGCGTCACCTATACCCGCGCCATCCACAGGGTCGGCGGCACGCCGGTGATTGTTCCCCCTTTGACCCGGCAGTACGACTGGGCGCCTCTTCTAGAGCGGCTTGACGGCTTACTCTTGAGCGGCGGTGAGGATATTGCGCCGGAGTACTATGGTCAGGATCTCGAACCGTGGACGGGGCAGGTTGACAAGGAGCGGGATCGGTCCGAGCTAGGCTTGGTGCAACAATGGGTGGCGTGGGGAAAGCCGCTCCTCGCCATCTGTCGCGGTCATCAGGTGTTGAATGTAGCGCTCGGTGGCGCGTTGCTGCAAGATATCATGACTCAGGTTACCGACTCGTTGGACCACGCTTATGTTCCTGGGCGTCCTATGGAACTCTCGGTCCATACCGTGACGCTTACTCCAGAGAGCCATCTCACAGGAATCCTTGGGGGTGTGCACTTCGAGGTCAATAGTGCGCATCACCAGGCTGTCGCACGACCGGGGATCGGCATGGAGGTCGTGGCACGCTCACCGGACGAGGTGGTTGAGGCTACTGAATTGCAGGATCACCCATTTTGTCTCAGCGTTCAATGGCATCCCGAGGCTATGCTCAAGATCTCAGAGACAATGTTGCCGCTCTTCACGGCTTTCGTCTCCGCAGCAACGGCCTAGCAGCGAATCCTCCCTGAACGTCCGCGCGAGCGCCTTTCTCGGTTGCGTCCAATTTCTGTTTCGCAAGGCGAGACGTTACACAACGTGAACGGCGGAGATTTGAATCTCCGCCGTTCGGCTAACTCAGACGTCATCCAACGACTACTGACACAGGCTCGTGAGTTCGTCGCAGCGTCGGCCTTAGTGCCCTTCGTGCTCTACAATCAGTGTCTACGCTGTCGTGTAAGGTTCCTCGGCTGTCTGAAGCGTGATAGGCCGTCCCTGCTTGAAGGACTCCAGCTGCCCCTCCAGCTCATGGCGCCGGCTGTCCGCCGCCGTTTTCCCTTCCTCGACTAGCTCTTCCACGCCCTCCCGAATCCGCACCTGCAACTCCGATCCCGATTCCGGGGCAAAGAGGAGCGAGAGCATCCCGCCGGTCCAAGCACCAACCAGGAAACCCGCAAGGAATACGAAGAACTTACGCATCTTGTCACCTCCCCAAATGCTACTTTCTAGTCTGGTCAATTATACGTTATTGTGCGTTCGATGCAACGCCTGACGCGCGACGTCAGGCAGCTCCCACATTCTCCCAACGATGCGTTTCACGGCGCTGACGTTGCGGTTGCCGCAGGTGTTACGGTGACCGTCACCGTAAGGGAAAGAGTACGCGTGAGCGGCTCCGTAAGCGTCAGCGACTCGGTTGCCGTCAGTGGCGCTGTGGTGGTCAGCACCGTGCCGGACCGTATCATGTCCGACGCCGCGCCCTGCTCCTCCAGCAGCACCATATGGCGTGAGACCCACCCAGCGCCCTCAGAGGGTGGACAGGGTTCGACCTGGAAGGAGAGGACGGGCAGGCCGCCAGGGCTATCGATATACAGATTATACCTTCGTCCTGGCTCTACCTGAAAATCGGCATAGCCCAGCCCACGCTCCGGCCTGAATCCGGTGATCGCGCGGTCTGCGCCGTCTTCCCAGGTCAGCCAGACTTGACGCATGGGCAGCCCGACCTGCTCCTGCTCCTCCCGTCCGCGGATTTCGACCGTTCGTGAGAGCTCGAGTGAGACCGCGATGGCGGGCATCGGATCGCAACTCAGCGTCTGGGTGATGATGCGGAAAGGCGAGGTCCGCAGGGTGGCCGGTGTCGGTGTGACAGTAGGAGCTCGGGTAGGCGGTGGCGTGGGTTGGGGGGTGGGTGTTGCAGCCGTCGGGGTGACGGTTTGGGAGACGGGCGCGTCGGCCGGGGGCGCTGCAGCAGCGACATCGCCATCCGCATAAATCGCGATGCCCGGCCCCTCTGCGCCATAGCTGGAGGCGAGCCGGGCGATGCGCTTCAGCATCTCGACGTCGTGTCCACGGGTCGTTGCCTGCTCAAGTACATCGACGGCGAGCGACGCGATTTCGAGATGCGAGAGGTTCATCAGCCGGGTCTCTGTGCGCTCCCAGTCGTCGCCAAGCCCATAGGCCCAGGTCGTCATCCGAATCCAATCCTGTCGGTATGTGGAAGCCAGCATCGGGGGGTACGTGTCGTAGTACTCGACTGGGGCTACGAACCACGTGTAAATCAAGCCTCCGGCGAGGCCGATCAGCAGACCGACCACCACCACACCTGTGAGCTTCATTCCCCGTCTTGCGCCAAGTAGGGTGCCATGGCCGGCGTGTTTGCTTCCAGATCGCGTGCCAACCTCGCCAGCGGCGAGATCAACTCGTGACCTCTTCCCTCGGCGATCCATCGCTCCGTCAGCCCGACAAGAGGGGCTGCGGGGGAATCGCCAGAGAGCGCGGTCAGTCGACGTTCGGCCTGTGAGAGGTCGCCGGTAGCTTCGTATGCCCTAGCGGTCAGCCGGAGATACTCCGCCTGATAGTCGGCGCGCATAGAGGCCGGGGTGATCTCCTGTCGCTCGAGAGGGAAGAGCACCCAGCCGATGAGCATCGCCAGGCCGATACCTAGCGAAATCCCGACCAGAAATGCAGCGAGTCGCTTCATAGACGCGGATCATCATACATCTTAAGTCACAAAGGACAACCGACGTGTCGGTCTCAGGACGCCTGTTCTATTGACACCCCCAGGAGAGCTTTCTATAATGAGATTAAGCAAATAGGTTGTGGACCTCTCAGAACAGGGTCATGAGGCAGGCCGCTTGCGATTGGGCCGCTAAGTCAGACGGGGTAACCGCCTACCTGGGCGTTCTGGGAGGTCTTTTTTGTGCTGCGTTGGCCTGTTCTAGCGCATCTCCCTCAGGAGCAGCGGCAGGCGAATCTCGGTAAATCGGTATCTCAGCATGTGCGATACAGAGAGCTCGCCTGCAGGGTGAATCACCGTCAGCGTGATTGGCTGAGTGGTGCGGTTCAGCGGGAACGTGTGCGTCACGGTGGAGCCGTAGACTGGCGCCTCACCTCCAAGATCCCAGGCATAGCTCACGGGAGCGGAGGCTGGTAGATTGCTCACCGCGGCGAAGGAGACCGGCTGTCCGGGAATTGCCAGTGTTGGTGTGTGGATAAAATCCACGACCCCGGCAAGGTGCGCTGCCGTCCCTACCGCCGCGCGGGCGAACGCGCCAAGATAGGCCGGGCTCAGCCTCTCCAGCTGATCTTTCCTTGAGTGGTAGTGGGGGTTGAAGTCCGCAAAGTCCTCAATAGCGAGCACCGCCGGATATCCCTCGCGCCAGAACGAGGCATGGTCGCTAGCAAGGATGCCGCTGGCGACAACCTCGGGAACGAGCGGCAGGTCATAGACGGCGATGATCTGTGTGAAGACCTGGGCGATGGCGCGATCGACATCGCCTGCATCACCGGAGCGGATGTGCAGCTGCATCACCGGCACTGGCTGCTCGTTGCTGTTGTGCCCGATCATATCCAGGTTGAGCACTGCGATGATCTCCTCATCGGCGGCTGCCATCGCTTGGGCATACGTCGTACTTCCGTACAGACCTTGCTCCTCGCCGGTGAAGAGAACGTAGTGGAGGGTGAAGGGGAGATCGTAGTCGCTGAGCAGCTCGGCCGCCGCCAACACCGCGGCGACCCCGCTCGCATTGTCGTCAGCACCGGGCGCGATCAGCTCGGCGTCGCTGTCCGTCGAAGTGCTGTCCAGATGCGCCCCCAGCACCACAATTCGTTCAGGTTCCAGAACACCCCGCTGCTCGGCTACGATGTTGCACCGCTCGGTTGAGCCCAGCGGAAAGGGCTGGCAGGAGGCGTCGAGTCCCGCGGAGAGAAAGCGCTGTCGGGCATAGGTCTCTGCCGCGCCGATCATAGGATCTGCACGTGAGTAGCGCGTCGTTAACGTCACGGTTCTCCCATCGATGGAGATGGGCCAAGCGCCGCTCAGGTCGCCCACCGTACGGTAGAGGGACGAGGGCGTGATCCTGTTTATCGCATCGGCGACGATTGGGCTGGAGGTCACCCGACCGAAGGATGCCTCTGTTGCGCCAGAGGATGCCTCTGCTACGCCAGAGGATGCCGGGGTCTCCAGAGCGGTTGGAGGAGCGCCGCGTGTCGGCGCACGCCAGATCAGGATCCACAAGAGGGCCAGCAGCGTTGTAAGACCGATACGCCGGACCCGGCGCCGCTGATCTGTCGGGTTCATAGACCTCATCTGACTTCCCGTCTCTCTGATGCGTGCCATGTCAGTGGACCACAAGCGGCAGGTACCGCGTGAAGGTGACCGGCACCCGCGCTGTCAGCGTGACGTTGAGCGTGGTCGTCAGGCCAGCAGTCACGCTGACCTCTGGGAT
>CAZPJP010000019.1:0-29492 GCA_964586915.1 uncultured Anaerolineales bacterium | reverse complement strand
ACGCGTCCCCAGCCATAGACGTTGTTCGGTATCGCGCCGGGCAGATCACCACATTCCGTCGATGTGCGGGTCACCGCAGTCGTGCTCAACAGCTGTTCTGTCGTGGTCACCTGGCCCCGCAGATCCGGTCGCGCCGACCAGACGAGGGCCGCCGCACCGGCGACGTGGGGCGCTGCCATCGAGGTGCCTTGATTGTAGCCGTAGTAAGGGGCCGTCGGGATACTCGAGTACACACTGACCCCTGGGGCCACAATGTCGGGCTTCATCAAATCCGTGCCCGTCCCGCGACTGCTGAAACGTACGATTGAGTCATCGGCGTCGGACGTCGTAGCGCCAACTGAGTAGGCCGCATCGTACATACCCGGCGGCTCGTCGACGGTGGCACAGGATGGACCCCCGTTGCCAGCCGACGCGACCACCATGATGCCCGCCGCCCGCACGACCTCCACCACCTGCGCCAGGAACGCGATATGCTCCGCGTCGCAGCCTTCGTAAAGGGGACAGCTCCAGGAGTTGTTGATCACGTCTGGGGCTCTTCGGGGATCGCCCTGGGCCGGCGTTCCACCGAAGGGGTAGGGCGCGAGGAAGAACTCGAAGCACTCCGCGTACGTCGCCGGGGTCCCAACGCCCTCTCTCATATTCCGGCATCCGATCCACTGCGCACCGGGCGCTACCCCGATCTGCATGCCCGCCCCATCGTCGCCGACGAGCGTGCCCATCGTGTGGGTGCCATGCCCGTTGTCGTCGCAGGGTTCAGGCCCATCCGGGAGGCAGTCGCCCCCCGGTTCATGGATGGCGTCGTGCCAATTATAGTCGTGGCTGGCGGAGACGCCGTCCCAACCTCGATATTGAGCCCGGAGCGCTGGATGGTCCCAGTCGTAGCCCGTATCCTGGCCTGCCACAACGACGCCCTCACCTCGATAGCCGAGCGCCCATACCTCCGGCGCCCCGATGCGCTGGACGCCCCAGGGGAGCGTCGCTACTGCCTGTTGAGAAGCTATCCTACCGAGAGCGGGGCCAAAGGCCATAGTGACCTCTGGGTTTGTCATGACCCGGCCCACCTCCGGCCGTTGTGCAAGGGCCAGCGCGAGGTCCCAGTCGACCTTCTGCACGACGAGAGCGTTGACAATATAGAGGGGGCGATAGGCAACGCCACGCGCGTCCAACCACGCCCGTAGCGGAGCTTGCGTTATTGCGGCGGTTTGCCAGAGCATCTCGTAGATGTGGCGTCTTCGCGCATCGCGATCATCTGTCCCCGCAAGACGATGGTCGAGATTGGCCTGAGGTGTCAGGAAGACCAGCACGTCCGGGTGCTCACCACGGTCGAGAGCTGTGCGCAGGGTTTCCGTGAGCTGGATCGTAGCCAGAGGTCGTGCGGGCTGCTCGGAGTAACCGCGCACAGCAGTGCCGAAGGAAGGCGGCGGAAACGCAACGATGCCCAGCAAAAGCACAAGGACGAGCAGATGCTGCACTCCCCTTCGCATGGTGGCCTCAGATCTCCTCTATATGCGCGACGATAGATAGCCTGAAGTATACCACGCAGCGATGAATAACTGCGCGCCATCTCGGCCCAACCCAGGTACAATACCACGTACCTCGTCCTGGTCGGTCCTAGAAATGCAGGCTCATCGGGTAGAGCTTACCATTCACGATGCTCATTGGGGCGCCTGTGACGGTCATCGATCCCAATCCGCTGATCTCGGCGATATCGAGCTGAACGTTGACTGTGTCACCGGGGATCCCATACCCATAGACCTCGATGCGATACTCGTCCGCGGGCGGGTTGACCAGCAGCGCGCGCTCATTGGAGTCCGACCGACCGGAGCTTCCCACCTGGACCCACTCGGACCGAAGAGCTAAGGGTCTATTTACGTACAAGCGGCAGCGCAACCGTGTGAGGCCACAGATCTGGCTGCACCGTTGCAAAGGCGGCGGTTAACGGTCCCCAAGCACCGCTCCCATTACGCCCTCGGACGAAGATGATATGCCGGCCGGGCTTGAGCTCGGCTACGGTGAGCGTCCCGCGTACAACCTCGGTAGCGGCGTCGAAGGCTCCATCCTCCGCGGCTAAGACATAGGCATTGGAGCCGGCCCAGGGGGGGGCATTGAGGTAGGCCTCGGCCTCTGTGATGGGCCTCGGTACGCTTCCAGTGTCAGCGATGTGGGCGGTGATCGTGAGGGTCGGCGTCACGAGCTCGCTTGCGAGCATGGCGCTCACTTGGGATGTGTCAGGTCCCGCGGGGATGGAATAGGGAGCCCGCGCGACCTTGGCTGCGTAGAGAAGGGCCTCGACATTGGGTTCGATCAGCGCATCGTAGCGCGAACACAGCGGGTAGAAGCCATCAGAGGTCGAACCGATCTCAAACGTGTAGGCTGCGACGCCGAGCTCGCCGTAGACGAAGTCGTCGGTCGTGCCACTGGCAGGATAGAGGTCGCTGGCTTGCTGGGGAGTGTAGCCGCCGAACGACGCCAGTTTGCGGCCCAGGATCGCTAAGGCTGGGGCATCGGGGGCCGCGTCGTAGGTATAGCTCCAAGGCCAGAGCACCAGATCGCCATAGCTGTGTAAGGTGATGAAGAGACCGCTGGTCTCCGCCGGTGTCGTGTCGTCGTCAGGCCGCTGGGCGGGAAAGATGGCCTCGAGAAAAGCCTGTATGGCCTGGGTCTCGAGCTCGGATATCGCCACGGGACCACGATAAACGTCGACACATGGGTCGCTGCTTGCGCCGATCCCGCCCCATTGATAGGTTGAGTTTCGGTTTAGATCAATGCCAAACGCAGTGCCGCTGCAGGAGCCGTGCGTCGGATTGACGTTTTTGCGCCAGTAAGCCCAGGGCTGTCCTGCCTCAGGCTCATTGCGCACGTGGCCATCCGGGTTCGCGCTGACCAGGATCTCGATGCGGTGGTGGTCCAGGAGCCAGGTGATGTCGGCGTCCACGCCGTATCCCGCCAGCAGTCGCGCGATAAAGTCCATCGCCACTTCCGGCGTGATCAGCTCCCGCCCGTGGATATTGGCCATCACCATCAGTACGGGTTTTTCAAGACCAATCTGCTCATTTGTGAGGCGCATCGCCAGCAGTGGACGACCTTCGTAACTGGCGCCGATTGCGCGCAACTCGGTCAACGTTGGATGCTCCAAGGCCCATTGGGACAGCTGCGTGTTGAGATCGGTGATTGTCCGATAACAGGGATAGTCAGGGATCGTGGCGGGCGCTGCGAAGAGCGGTGTATAGGTTTCGGGGTGTGTCCCATATGTCTCAAGCCAGGCTGTATCTGCCTCAGATGTGATCCTCCCGATCAGATATCCCCTGTTCCCCCCGTCATGGCTGTGGACCTCCCACACGTCCAGGCGCGAGGCCAGCTGCGCCAGCTCAGTCTGAGACTTGAAAGAGATCTTGACGATGGTGTCGACAGGTCCAGGCTCAACAAGGGCCCCGTCGTCGATGGACGTGTCGGCGCGCGGCGCGGCAGTAAAGTGATGTAACAGAAGAGCGATCAGGAGAGCCCACAGGATAATGCGGGAGGCACGGGCTTTGCTGCTGGGGGCAGCCTGCAGGACCATGCGTCAGGCTCGCGCCAATCAAACGTGAACTAGGCGATACCCTACGCCGCGTTCGGTCTCGATCTCGAAGGGGGCCTCGGTCTGCGTCAATGCCTTGCGTAGCCAGTGGATGTGGACATCGAGGGTGCGGGTGTCGCCCATATAGTCCGTCCCCCAGACTTCCTTCATAAGGTGTTCCCGAGAGATCACGGTCTCCGGCGACGTCAGGAAGACCTGGGCTAGGGCTGCCTGTTTTGGCGTCAACGGTACCTGCTGACCCCGCCAGATCATCATCCGGTTTTCGGTGTCAAGATAAAGGTTCTTCCATTGGACCGTCTCCCGCGGTCCGGTCGGAACAACCCTGCTCAGGCGGCGCATCAGTTGCCGATCGGAGAAGGGATGGCGCAGGTAGCCGTTTGCTCGCGGCATCTGATCGCGTCGCATGCCCTTGCCCAACAACAGGAAGGTGATAATGGGGACGGGAAAATCGTTAAGGCTATCGAAAAACCGTGAGACATCGAACCGGATGGACGGCACGTCGATCAGGATGATATCGGGAGGTTCCTCCTCGACGTTCTGCAGGGCTTCGCGTCGGATCTCCGCCACGGTCACGTCATATCGCTGCTCCAAGCTGGGGCGCAGGCGTCGCTCTACTGAGCGATGCGCAACGACGAAGAGGATATGTTGTCGATCCAAGAGCTCCCCCTTGCTAATGATCGACGCCTCGTCGATCGGTCACACTCGAGACGCAATGGGCGTTACGTCGCAATTCGCAGCAGGCCGGAGCAGCGCGCGGTCGATCGACGTTCGACCGACAGTGTCCGTCCGCAACGAAGAATTCGCGCTACGAGTATACCGCCTTGCCCAGATCCCACAAGCTGGGATTTGACCTCTGGGCGCTTTGCCCCAGAATGGTGGTGAAGGGCAACCTCGATGGAAGGAGATAGGGTATGCACATCGCGTTTCTGAATCCTCAGGGCAATTTCGATCCGCAGGATAGTTACTGGACGGAGCATCCGGACTTCGGTGGACAGCTGGTCTACGTCAAACAGGTCGCATTGGCGATGGCCGAGCTGGGTCATCGTGTTGATATCCTCACGCGCCGCATTGTGGACGAAGCATGGCCGGAGTTCAGCGCGCCAGAGGATAAGTATCCTGGCATCGAAAACGTGCGCATTTTGCGCTTCTTGGCCGGGCCGGACGACTTCCTCCGTAAAGAGCTGCTCTGGCCTCACCTCGTGCGTGACTGGGTGCCGGCTATCCTCGCCCACTACGAGAAGATGGACGGCTTGCCCGACGCATTTACCGGCCACTATGGCGATGGGGGTCTGTCGGGCGTTCTGATCGAGGATCAGAGCGGGGTACCGTTTACGTTCACGGCGCACTCGTTGGGCGCGCAGAAGATGGATAAGTTAGGGGTCACGCCCGGGAATCTGGCCGAGATGGACAGCCATTTTCACTTTGCGCGTCGCCTGGTGGCGGAGAGGCTGAGCATGAACCGTTCCGCGGTCAACATCACCAGTACCCGGCAGGAACGTCTTGAGCAGTACGCCCACGCTGCCTATCGGGATGCGGTGGACGTGACTGACGACCGTCGTTTCTCGGTGATTCCCCCGGGTGTGAACCTGGAGATCTTCGGTAAGGAGAGCCAGAATCCAGACGAGGCTGCGACACGCGACCACGTGCGCGCGATGCTCCAGCGCGACCTCGATCCCGATCGGCAGGAGCTACCGGCTATCATCGCCTCCAGCCGCCTTGATCCAAAGAAGAATCACATCGGCCTCGTGCGTGCCTTTGCCCGGAGTGAGGCGCTTCAGGCGAGGGCGAATCTCATCCTTTTCACCGGTGCCCTCAATGACCCGCTGCGTGACGATAGCGCCGCGAGTGCGACCGAGCGCGAGGTCCTGTCTGAGATTCGGAGTGTTGTGGATAGCCACGATCTGTGGGGCAAAGTCAGCGCGTTTGCGCTCCGAGGGCAGCCTGCCCTGGCCGCCGCCTATCGTTTCCTGGCGGAGCGTCGGTCGGTCTTCGCGCTTACGGCACTCTACGAGCCCTTTGGATTGGCGCCGCTCGAAGCTGCTGCAGCGGGCCTGCCCCTGGTCGTCACAGAGAACGGTGGCCCCAGCGAGAGCCTGCGGGAGAACGACACGGAGTACGGGGTGTTGGTCGATCCCACGGATCCCGAGGAGATTGCGCAGGGATTGCTCCGCTTGCTGGGGAACCGGGAGACCTGGGAGGCCTTTGCGAGACGTGGACGCCAACGGGTGCTGGACCGATACACGTGGGAGCGGACTGCGGCGGGCTATCTGTCCGTGATCGAGGAGATCGTTGCGCATCCTGACGCACGCCGCCCCGACGCGCTGCTGCCGATCCATCCTTATTTCCGGGAGCCCACGCCTCAGCACGACGTCACCTTGGACGAGCTCAAGGCCCTCTACTTCAGGCGCGTTGGGGGTGGGGAGGCGCACTGAGGGAGAGGATCTGCGGCGGCTGTTTTGCCAGTCCCCACAACCACCGTCAGCTTAACTTATCCAGCAACGGGGGTAGCAGATGAGCCCAGTCATACGCCACTGAAAAGGCGTGGGCGCGCTCTCCCCAGGCTTCGCGGGCGAGAGGATCGCGTGCTAACGTGATGCAGGCATCGGCAAAAGCTACGGCTGAGTCCGCCAGCACTATCGCTTCCCCCGCGCGTGGGAATCCCTCAGCGGCCAGTGATGTGGCCACGACAGCCTTGTTCATGGCCGTCGACTCAAGGAGCTTGAGTCGCGTCCCTCCACCAACCAGAAGGGGCACGACGTAGACCGTGGCGGCCCGGATGTAAGGCCGCGTGTCCGGCACCCCACCGGTGATGACGATGCCCGGGAGCTCTCGAAGGGGCTTCAGACGCGGATGTGGATTGCGACCCACAACGTAGAAGTGTGCTGAGGAGAAGTACTCACGAATCTCTGGCCACACGTGGCGGACGAACCAGAGCACGCCGTCTACGTTTGGCCGAAAGTCCATCGTGCCGGTGAACACAAATGCGGGTTCCTGAAGCTCAGCATGCTCATCGAACGAGGCATAGGCATCCATATCGATGCCGTTGGGCACGATCAAGGGATCTAGCCCAGGCACGATAGCCCGCAGCGCCGTCGCATCGGCTTCCGAGACCGCGACCACGAGGTCGGCTCGCCGGCAGATGGTCGCCTCATAGCGTCGCAAACGTCGCCATTGGATGGCGGAGTAGACCGCGCCCAACAGTCGTCGTGGGTGAAGCCATCGGAAGTGACGCCAGTCAGCGCGCGCAGCACGCTTCTGTAGCAGATACTCGCAGTTATGATCATCGAAGACGACCCTAGGCGCCTTTTCCGCCGGTACGTATGCTAGGTAAGGTGCCATCTCCAGCCCCTCGATGATGAGCCAGTCGTAATCGTCCGTCTCGAGCCACCGGCGCAACTCATCGGCGAAGCGCTCGCTGGTGAGCCGCTGGGTTAGATCCGGCATCCGCGTCGTGAGGAGGCCCCGCAAGCGATCTCCAAGCGTGCGGGCGGGTTGGCGAATAATCCCAATCCTTTCGACCTGAGAGGTCAAGGCCGGGTCTGCCGTGGGCGCCTGATCGGGTGAGGCGAAGGTCAGCAGAGACACCTCGTGATGCGCGGCCAATCCCTGCAGAAGCCCCCAGTTGCGGAGCGCCGTGCCCTGACGAGGTGGGTAGGGTACCTGTGGCGTTAGGATCAGGATAGCGGTCATAGCTTGCGGTAGGCGGGTGAGAAGCGTCTACTTACCCAACTCATAGGGAGCTGTCTACGTGAGGCGAAGTCTGGCGGTGGCCGTTCCGACGGCCAGCACGATGTGCAGCCCCCAGATCAGGATCCCCTGAAGCCCCCATAGGTTGCCGCGGGCGACGCTGGCCAACTGTAGCACTTTGAGCCCCAACACCGGGAGGGCACCCACGACAATCCCGGCATTGACGATCCACCAGAGGTGCCGCCCGTAGCGTCGACCGACCAGCCGCCAGATGACCTCCGCAATGAGGGTGCCGGCAAGGGGCGAGAGAAAGAGCAAAAACCACCAGCTCCCCAGGAGCGGCAAGATACTGGCGACGCCCCCAAGGAGCACCGACACAATACCGGCAAGGGCGTAGTCGGCAGGGCGGGACTTTTCAAAGTGGCGCCTACGGCCCCGTTGGCAGTCGGGACATAGATACCCTACCGGCGTCCGGCGGGCGCATTTCGCGCAGATAGGCGTCCCACACTGATAGCAGCGCAGCGTCGTCTCGGTATTGGGATGCCAATGGCAGGTCAGGATCTCTTCCAGGTCCTCGTCCACGCCGATCTGTGCGTGGTCAGTCATCGGGATCTCCGTTGCGGGGCGTGAGCCGGTCGACCAAGGTCTCATAGAAGTCGTTCCGGCTGCGGAGTCGCAAGAAGCGGGCCTGGATCTCGCTGCGTTCGATGCGCACGACATCGTCGTTGAGGAGTTCCCCCTCCATTCGCCCATCCACGGAGAGCATACCGGGAATCTCGGTCTCCACCTTGACTTCGACGACCGCCTCCGCATTCAGTACCACAGGACGCTCGAGGCTCAGATGCGGGGCGGCCGGCACCAGCAGGATGTTATCCAGCCAGGGGGGAAGAATCGGTCCCCCTACTGCGTAGGCATAGGCGGTTGAGCCGGTGGGCGTCGCGAGGATCAAGGCATCCGCGACGTACCGCGTCATCATCGCCCCGTCGAGCGAGGTACGCAGCCTAACGGTGCGGGCAAGGGCACCACGGCTCACGACGGCGTCGTTGAGGGCCTGCTCCTGCGCGATGCGGTCGCCGTCACGGATCAGGGTGACGCACAGCATCATACGCGTTTCCATGTTGGCCTCTCCCGTCAGGACCCGTTCCAACGTGGACTCCCAACACTTCGGCGGAGCTTCCGTCAGGAAGCCAACGCGGCCAAGGTTGATGCCCAGGATTGGGATGCCGGCAGGCGCCGCGATCTGGGCCGCGCGCAGAATCGACCCGTCGCCACCAAGCGTGATCAGCAGGTCGGCCGGTTCCGTTATGGAGGGATGCTCCGACGTGGCGCAGCGCCACGTATGAATGCCTCGCTCGCGCAGCCATGCGCTGATCTCTCGCGCTAAGGGCAGCGACTTGCTGACCCGGGCATTGTAGACTAGGCCTATGTGATCGATCTTTATCGTTTCAGAACCCATGTACCTCACCCGTTCGGCGGCCTACGACGATGCATTCAGGATGCTGCTGATCCGGCTATAATAGCCTTTGGGGGACGGACCTCAGCTCGGAGCCCGACGTGCGGTCCACGCGCGTGTGATCCTATGTGTCCAACCGTTCCCTAAGGACCGCGACGATATCACCAGCGGGGACCATGCTCTGTTCGCCGCTCTTCATATTCCGCAGCGTCAGCTCGCCCTGTGTAAGCTCATTCTCGCCGATGATGATCGTGAAGGCGGCGCCCCTTTTGTCAGCATGACGCAACTGGGAACGGAGACTGCCGCGCAGCGCGATCTGCGCGCTCAGGCCGGCGTCTCGGATCCGCTCGAGCAGTCTCACTGCGTAAGTGCGACTCGCGTCTCCCAGATAAGCCAGATAAATGGGCGGGGGCGGCAAGGTCGGCACGTCCACATTCTGATCTTTCATCACCATCACAGCCCGCTCCATGCCGGCGGCGAAGCCGACGGCCGGTGTCGGCGGTCCGCCCAACAGCTCGGCCAACCCATCATAGCGACCACCGCCGCAGACAGCGGACTGGGCGCCGATGCTCTCAGCCCAGACCTCAAAGACCGTCTTGGTATAGTAATCTAGTCCCCGAACCAAGCGATGGTTGAGCGTATACGGTTTCTCCAGTGTGTCGAGGTAACCTCGCAGCTCTGTGAAGTGTTCGGCGCATGCCTCGCAGAGCATCTCCGTGATCTTAGGCGCCGACGCGATCACGGGCTGGCATTGGGCTTCCTTGCAATCCAGTACCCGCAGTGGATTCTGGACGATCCGGCGTTGGCAAGTCTCGCAGACTGCATCTATATGATCGTAGTAGTGTACTTTCAACACCTCGACGTACGCTGGCCGGCATTCAGGACATCCAGTGGAGTTGAGCTGAAAGGAGAGATTCGCAAAGCCTAGCTCTTCGAAGATGTCCCAAGCCAGGAGCATCACCTCCAGATCCGCCATAGCGCTCTCGACGCCGAGGATCTCCGCGTTGAATTGGTGCAACTGCCGGTAGCGACCTGCTTGTGGCTCTTCGTATCGGAAGGCGGGCCCGGTGGAGTAGAGCTTGACAGGTTTAGGCAGCACGTGCATTCCATTCTCGATGTAAGCCCGGATCACCCCGGCGGTGAACTCCGGGCGGAGGGTCAGATCGCGATCGCCCTTGTCTTTGAAGGAATACATCTGCTTCTCGACGACATCCGTGGCCTCGCCGACGCCGCGGGCAAAGAGCTCTGTCATCTCAAAGATTGGGGTGTCGATGCGTTCAAATCCGTAACTGCGTGCGACTTCTGCTACAACACCCAGCAGATGCTCCCAGTAGGGTTGGTCTTCCGGGAGAATGTCCTGTGTGCCCTTGGGTCGGGAGTATTCAGCCATAGATCTTACCTCAGTATGCCCTTGCGCAACCATCTCTTATCGAAGACATTATAGGTCATCCAAGGTTCGATGGCAAGGTTAATAGCTGGACAGAACGTGATTTTGTGTTAGCATATCGGAAGTAGTGAATGCCCCACGCCGAGTGTGATTTTGTGTTTTGTGCAATTATATGCATAAAATCGCATCCGTTCAGCTCTAGCGGGGTTTGTGTCTGGGGGGGCTTATATGCATAGAAATGCATATAAGCTCTTTTTGTGACGGCGAGAACAGGCTGTTCTAGAGTGATTCCGCCGACCAAGTCGCGGTTGATCGAAGGGTGGAGGTAGAGCGAATGACACTAGATGAGATCCTTAAGGCGACCGATGCCGAGCTACTGGTGGAGCCGCCCTTCTATATCGATGTGGAAGCGGGTTGTGCTTCCGACTTGATGAGCGACGTCCTGGTGTTTGTCAAGCCCAACATGCTACTGGTGACGGGTCTCACCAATCCACAGGCGATTCGTACTGCCGATATGGCGGAGGCGCCGGTCGTGCTCTTCGTGCGGGGTAAGTATCCGCCATCCGAGACCCTGCAACTCGCCGAGGAGATGGGGATTGGTGTGCTGATGTCGCCCTACACAATGTTTGATGCGGCTGGCCTCTTGCATCAAGCCGGTCTAGTAGGGATCGGGAAGCTACCGATCATGCGCCACGAGCGTTAGCCAGGAGCGTTAGCCAGGCGCGCGAGGGTGAACTCGAGACGATCGCAATAGGTCTATTTTGCGGCGAGGATGCAGCGACGACGGTACCCATCGGACAACTGAAACGGCGAGGTCAATGAGGCGTCAGTTTGCACTTCTAGGATTCCTGGGCAGGGAGGGCGCGCTCTCGAAAATCCATGAGCTCGTTCGTGAGATGCGGGTTTCGCGGGTTATGACAACTTCATTGTTGACCCTGACACCAGAAGATTCGATGAAGCACCTGAAGGACCTTCTACGCGAACATCGCATCTCGGGTGTGCCCGTCGTTGAAGATGCCGAGCTCGTGGGTTTGGTGAGTATCGAGGATCTCATTCACGCGCTTGAGGAGCGGAGGCTTGACGCGCCCATCAAAGAGTATATGACCAGCGAGGGCTTGATCACGGCTCGGGCGCAGGAGCCTGTCATGGAGGCGCTGCGCCGGTTTGAGGAAACTGGCATTGGCCGGATGCCTGTGCTAGATGCCAGAGACAAGCTTGTTGGCATGATCACACGCGGTGATATCACGGTAGCGTTGCTCCGGGCACTCCAGGAGCTCTACGCGGAGGCCGAAGCTATGCAGGATCAACCGCAGCGTTTTTTTGAGGCACTGGAATCGGAGAACACGAGCGTGCAGTTGCGTTACCATATTGAGAAAGGTGATTTCTCCCTGGGCGGTGATGCCTCTGCCAAGATCAAGCGGGCTCTGCTGCGGATCGGTGCGTCGCCCCAGCTTGCCCGTCGGGTGGCGATCGCAACGTACGAAGCCGAGATCAACCTGATCATCCACACCGAGGGCGGAGGACTTATCCTCGCGGACATTCAGCCCACAGAGATCACGGTCGTGGCGCAGGACTCGGGACCCGGAATCCCTGATGTGGAGCTTGCTAAACAACCCGGTTACTCCACAGCCACGCCTGAGATTCGAGAGATGGGCTTTGGCGCGGGGATGGGGTTGACCAATGTCGCGCGGTGTACCGACAAGATGAGTCTGTGGTCCGCCGTCGGTGTTGGGACCCGGTTACAGATGACGTTCGAGGTCTCGCCGGAAGAGGCCGGTCATACCAACGGCGAGGGCTGATGGCTGTGGTTCCGCCTTTGTGGGGAACCGATGCCAGTCGCGCTGGACATCGTGGATAGGGAGTAGAGCCCTTGCGAGGAGCTGAGTGAGCATGAACGTAAGCGAGATTGTGGGCCAGTTGGGATGGAAAGTGCTTGCCGGTGAGGAGCATCTGGGTAAAGAGGTCGGCGGTGGGTATGTGGCCGATCTCTTGAGCTGCGTGATGGCTGGGGCCGAGGCGAACGATCTCTGGGTGACGCTCCAGACCCATACGAACATCGTGGCGGTCGCCTCTCTCCTTGGCATTGCCGCCGTTGTGGTGGCAGAGGGGGCCCCCGTCCCAGAGGCGACGTTGGCCAAGGCCGAGGAGCAGGAGATGGCCGTGCTTTCGAGCCCAGAGCCGGTCTATGAGACGGTCTCAAGGTTGGTTGCGCTGGGCATTTAGTGCGCCGTTGCGGCCATCCGCACGGGAGTGGAGATTCATATGCGGGTCTATCGTGCCGATCTGCACATTCATACCGTACTCTCGGCATGTGCAGAGGTGGAGATGATCCCGCCGCTCATCGTTGAGGAAGCTCTTTACAAAGGGTTAAATGTTATCGCGATCACCGACCATAACGCCACAGGCAACGCACTCGCCGTGATGCGTGCGGCCGAGGGGACCGGGTTGACGGTGCTCCCGGGTATGGAGTTGCAGACGCGGGAAGAGGTCGATCTTCTCTGCATCTTCGACACGGCTGACGCGATTGAGGGCTGGCAGCGCGTTGTAGATGGGTGGATCTTGCCACTGGAGAATGATCCCGAGCGCTTCGGTCCCCAGTACATTGTGGATGCTGAAGGTGATCTGGTCGCCGAGGAACCGCGACTGTTGCAGGCGCCCACAACGGTGGGGCTGGAGGAGGCAGCGCGACGGGTTCGCGAGTTGGGTGGCCTGGCTATCCCCGCCCATATCGATCGCCCGAGCAACGGCTTGCTGGCGGTGTTGGGGATTTGGCCGCCTGAGCTGGACGTCGAGGCAGCTGAGGTTTCGTACAACGTGCGCCCCAGCCAGGCGCGCCGGGAGTTTCGGTCTTTGCCGGAAAACGTGTCATTGATCAGCAACTCTGATGCGCATTGGTTGGAATGGATAGCGAAGGTGATCACGATCTTTGAGCTGGAGGGTGTCCCGACCGTGTTTGAGCTGCGGCAGGCCCTTCTCGAACGTGAGGGGCGCTCTGCCTCTGTGCCTTGATCGTCGAAAGTTTTTTCTCGGGACGGCTCGTTGAACAGTCCGTGAACAATGTCACTATGAGTCTGGAGCAACGGCGTTATAATATCGGCTGGCCCGTGGCTTGGCTCTATGTTGTGAGTGTCTTCAAACGAGTGGCTGTGCGCTCCCCCGAGCCAGTTCAGCGACGTCGTCGATCCTGACTGTTGCGGGATCTCTGATTGGGCGTGGCCGAGCAAGCAGGGCGCCGGACTATGATTGGATCTCAATTATCGAGGTGAAAGGTATGAGTTTGGCAACAGAGCAAGTTCCCTCGGAGAGCATCGAAGGCTCGTCTGTCGAGCCGTCGTCAGGTGAGCTCCCGCCTGAGGAAAAGGAAGTCTTGGATCAGATCCTTGTCGAAAACCGGGATCGGCCTGGTTCTACGATGGTGGTGCTGACCCTGACTCAGGAGCAACTGGGGTATGTATCCCCGGCGATGCAGCGCTATATCGCTGATGCGTTGGACGTTCCCCTGAGCCATATCTATGGCGTTCTCACGTTTTACTCATTCTTCCGAATGAGTCCGGTTGGGCGCCATGTGATCAGCATCTGTCTGGGAACCGCATGCTACGTCCGTGGCGGTCCCAGCTTAGTGGAGAAATACCAACAGGTGCTGGGCGTAAAGGTCGGTGAGACGACCGAGGATAACCGGTTCACGCTGGAGGCCTGCCGCTGTGTAGGTGCGTGCTCCCAGGCGCCGGTAGTCATGATTGACGATGACGTCATTGGGCGCGTTGAACCGCAGGCGGTGGCGAAGACGCTGCGCGACTATGAATAAGCGCGGCATAACGGCGTGTCGCGGACGTGAGTTGGAAGCATGACCGTTTTTCGCGACCTCTCTCAGCATATACTCGACATTGCTGAGAACAGCGTCACCGCAGGGGCGACGCTGCTGCACATTGATATCCTGGAGGATCCCACGACCGATACGCTCACGATCACCGTTCGGGATAATGGACGGGGTATGGAGCCCGAGATGCTCTTGCGCATCACGGATCCCTGGGTGACGACCCGGACGACTCGGAAAGTGGGCCTCGGCATTCCGTTTTTTAAGCAGACGGCCGAGATGTGCGGCGGCGATTTTGAAATTACGTCGCAGCGCGATCAAGGAACGAAGACGCGGGCGACGTTTCAACGCGATCACGTTGACCGTCCCCCGTTAGGGGATTTGATGGGGACCTTGCTCTGTATCATGGTAGGAAACCCCCAGCTCGATGTGGTGTACCAACATCGCGTTGGGGATAAGGTGTTTGTTTTCGACACGCGGGAGATCCGCGAGGTTCTCGGACCTGAGATCCCGCTTTCGGACCCCGAGGTCCTGGGATACATTCGCGGGGCGCTGACCGAAGGGCTGCTTTCGATCGGCGGTGAGGCTGCACCCGAAGTTTAGCACTCTGTTTACTCAAGGTAGGAGGACATCCAAGATGAAGAGTCTGGAAGAGCTGCGCAAGATCAAGGAGCGTGCATTGGAGCGTCGGAAGCTCTCCGGTGAGGGCGCCCGGGCCCGGGTTGTGGTTGCCATGGGAACCTGCGGCATCGCTGCGGGTGCGCGTGACACGATGACCGCGATTCTCAACGAGTTGGAGAAGCGCGATGTTTCCGATGTGGTTGTGACACAGACCGGTTGTATCGGCCTCTGTGAATACGAGCCGATTGTTCAGGTGCAGGTCGGGGATCAGGATATGGTGACGTATGGCAACATCGATACCGACCGCGCTTCCGAGCTGGTTGAGGAGCACGTGATCGGCGGGAACCCCGTTGAGAAGTGGCAAGTCAAGAAATAACGAGGACCGCCGCCACATCTGAGGAGAGATCATGGCTTATCGTGCGCATATTATAGTCAGTGGGAAACCCGAACACGCGCAAGAAGTCACAGCTGCCTTTCTGGACACAATCGACGCACTGGGTATCGCCGATGAGGTAGAGGTCCACAAGGCCGCCGAGATGACCGTTGCGCCTCGGGGTGTTGAGGCCGTTGTCTACCCGGACGTGATCCACTACGCAAATCTTGATGCTGACGACGCTCGGCTGATTGCCGAGGAGCATCTCTACAAGGGACGACCGGTCACGGACTTGATGTATCAGGAGCGTGTGGTCGAACCCCTTGAGGAGCCTTCCACCAAAGAGGTCCGGGTTGTCCTCCGCAACGTGGGAATGATCAATCCGGAGAACATCGAGGATTACATTGCCGAGGATGGCTATGCCGCCCTGGGGAAGGCGCTAACCGAGATGACGCCCGAGGAGATCATCGCTGAGATAAAGACGTCTGGTTTGCGCGGGCGCGGAGGGGCTGGATTTCCCACGTGGCTCAAATGGACTTTTGCCCGCCAGGCTGCCGGCGATCAGAAGTACGTCGTCTGCAACGGCGATGAGGGTGACCCCGGCGCGTTTATGAATCGGCGCGTTCTTGAGGGCGATCCCCATACTGTGCTTGAGGGGATGGCGATTGCGGCCTACGTTGTGGGCGCCAACCAGGGTTACCTGTACGTCCGCGCCGAATACCCGATTGCTATCCGCACGCTGCGGGTCGCGATTGAACAGGCCCGGGACTATGGGCTGCTGGGTGAGAACATCTTTGGCTCGGGTTTCAATTTCGACCTGGAGATTCGGATGGGGGCTGGCGCTTTCGTCTGTGGTGAGGAGACCGCGCTGATGCAGTCTATCGAGGGCAACCGCGGGCAACCCCGCACACGACCGCCCTTTCCTGCAACGTCTGGCCTTTGGGGTAAGCCAACCAACATCAATAATGTCGAGACCTATGCGAACGTTCCTCAGATTCTGCTTAAGGGTGGGGAGTGGTTCGCGTCGATGGGTACTGAAAGGAGCAAGGGCACGAAGACCTTTGCTATCGCGGGGAAAGTCGAGCGCACCGGTCTTATTGAGGTGCCGCTGGGCATCACCGTGCGTGAGATCGTTTACGATGTCGGCGGCGGTATCCTGAACGGCAAAGACTTCAAGGCCGTGCAGACCGGCGGGCCCCTCGGAGGGTGCATCCCGGAGAAGCACCTCGACTTGCCTGTGGATTATGAGTCACTTGCCTCCGTTGGGTCTGCAATGGGCTCGGGCGGTTTCATCGTAATGGACGAAGAGACCTGTATGGTCGATATCGCCCGTTTCTTTATGGAGTTCGCCCAGGAGGAGTCGTGCGGCAAGTGCGTGCCCTGTCGCGTTGGAACACGCAAGATGCTGGACGTCCTGGAACGCATCTGTGCCGGTGACGGCAAACCGGGGGACATCGAAGCCCTGGAGAGCCTGGGCAAGTACGTCAAGGCTGGCTCGCTGTGTGGCCTGGGGCAGGGGGCGCCGAACCCGGTGCTGAGCATGATCGAGCACTTCCGGGATGAGTACGAAGCGCACATCTACGATAAGACCTGTCCGGCGAAGGTGTGCCGTGCGCTGATTGAGTACACGATCGATCCGGAGACGTGCATCGGCTGCACGCGCTGTGCGCGGAATTGCCCGGTTGACGCCATCACCGGCGCGCCCCGTGAGACACACGTGATCGATCCTGAGATCTGCATCCGGTGTGGCATTTGTGCGCAGGTCTGCCCTGTGGATGCGGTGAGTGTGGAGTGAGCATGCGATCGGATTCGTTGGGAAGCATGCCTTTGGCATAAGAATTCCATCAACGTCAGAGAAAGGGATACGTATGGAGGAGATCTTGGCTGTAACAGACAAGATTGTTGACGAACATGGGGCCGACCGGGAGGCACTGGTCGAGATCCTCCGTGAGGTCAACGATAAGAGCGGTTATCTGACCCGCGACCACCTGAAGAGGATCGCGGAGCGGATGAATGTATCGCTCAGCAAAGTCTACAGTGTCGCGAGCTTCTACAGTCTGATTAGTCTGGAGCCATTGGGTCGACACGTGATCCGCTTCTGTCAGGACGCCCCCTGTCACGTTGTCGGTGGACAAGAGGTCTGGGAGGCGCTGGAGCACGAACTCGGCATTCCCTTTGGTGAGACGACGCTTGATGGGGAATGGTCGCTGTTGCCGACAAGCTGTATCGGTGCGTGCGCGGTCGGGCCTGTGATGATGGTCGATGAGGACATCTACGGCAATCTGACGCCGGAGAAGGTTCGCGACATTATTGCCCGCTATCGCGAGGAAGATGCACAAGGAGGTCAAGCATGATTCGATCAAGCGTCCTGATTTCTGGCGACCCGCTTAGCCTCTCTCGGGGTGCGGAGGAGGCCAAGCTCGCCATTGAGGCCGAGCTTTCCTTCTACGGGCTTGAGGACGAGGTGCAGGTGGGATACACCGGACGCGTGAACCGCACGGATGTCCTGCCGGTGGTGGTTATCTATCCCGAAGGCACTGTCTATGGTCCGGTCTCCCCTGAAGATGCTGCCGTGATCGTTGAGGAGCATCTTTACAAGGGGCGCGAGGTCGAGCACCTGAAGGTGGCAGCGGAGATCGCCCAAGCTGAGATCGATATCTTGAAGCCCGAAGACGATACGCTATACGGTCAGAAGCGGGTGGTTCTGAAGCGTGCCGGCACGATCGACCCCTACAGCATCGAGGAGTACATCGCTTATGATGGCTACTTCGCGCTCGGTCAAGCCGTGACCGAGATGACGCCGGACGAGGTGCTGCAGACGGTCAAGTCGTCCAATCTGCAGGGGCGCGGCGGTGCCGGGTTCCCGACTGGGTTGAAGTGGACGTTCGTGGCCCAGCAACCCGATCCAACGCGCTACATCGTGTGCAACGCTGACGAATCCGAGCCGGGCACCTTCAAGGACCGTCTGATTGTTGAGGGAGACCCCCACGCAGTCCTGGAGGGGATGGCCCTGGCTGGCTACGCCGTGGGCGCCGCGGAAGGCTGGATCTACATCCGCGGTGAGTACCAGATGGCGCGTGACATTCTCAACCACGCGATCGAGCAGGCAGTCGAGAACAACCTCCTCGGTGACAATATACTGGGCAGCGACTTCTCGTTTCACATCCACGTGCACGCCGGTGCCGGTGCTTACATCTGCGGCGAGGAGACGGCCCTGCTCAACAGCTTGGAAGGGGACCGCGGGATGCCGCGCATTCGACCGCCTTACCCGACAGTGCGGGGCTTTCGCGGCAAGCCCACCGTTGTGAACAACGTCGAGACGCTGGCGAACGTCCCGCCTATCGTGTTGAACGGCGCCGATTGGTTCCGAGCGATTGGGACGGAGCGCAGCCCCGGCACCAAAGTCTACACGATGCTGGGCGACGTCGCGGTCACCGGCTTGGTCGAGGCCCCGATGGGCACGACCCTGCGGGAGATCATCGATATCTACGGCGGCGGCATGAAGGACAGCAAGGCCTTTAAGGCAGCGCAGACCGGTGGGTCGTCGGGTACGATCATCCCGGCTGAGTTCCTCGATGTGCCGATGGACTTTGCCTCGATGCGCGAGAAGGGGGCTGGCCTCGGAAGTGGCGCCTTGCTGATCTGCGACGAGGATACGGACATCGTGGATCTGGCGTATGTCTTGATACGCTTCTTCAAGAGCGAGTCCTGTGGGAAGTGCACGCCCTGCCGCGTCGGGTGTGTCCAGATGCTTGAATCGCTGGAGCGTCTCCGCAAGGGGATGGCGAAACGGACGGATCTGGAACGTCTAGAGGAGATCGCCAACTACGTTGAGACCTCCTCTTTCTGTGGATTGGGTCAGGCCGCACCGGTGCCTATTCTGACCGGTCTGCGGTATTTCCGCGATGAATTCGAGTCCCGGCTGCGGGACTAATTTGGGATTTTTCTTCAAGGAGGCGAGGCACTTATGAGCCAGGTGCAACTTAAGATCAACGGACAGCCTGTGGAGGCCGAGAGCGGTCAGAGCATTCTGGAGGCTGCAGAGGCCGCAGGCATTGACATTCCCACGCTCTGTTACCATCCTGATCTGACCGCGTGGGGCGCGTGCCGCATGTGCTTGGTCGAGGTCAAGGGCATGCGCGGTCTACAGACCGCGTGTACCTGCCCCGTGGCAGATGGTATGGAAGTTCAGACCGAGACCGAGGCAGCTGTCGATGTGCGCAAGTTCGTATTGGAGCTGCTTTTCTCCGAGCGCAACCACTACTGCATGTTCTGCCAGATGAGCGGTGACTGCGAGCTGCAGGACGCGGCCTACCGGTACGGGCTCGACCATTTCACCTATCCGCGACCCTACCAGAAGCTGGAGGTCGACGCATCCCGCAAGTACTTCATCATGGACCAAAACCGGTGCATTCTCTGCACCCGCTGCGTCCGTGCGTGCTCGGAAGTGGTGGCGAATCATACGCTGGACGTCCGCGAGCGGGGCTTCGACTCCATGATCACCGCGGACCTCAATGTTCCCTTTGGCGATTCCACGTGTGTCGAGTGCGGCTCCTGTCTGCAGGTCTGCCCTACGGGCGCCCTGATCGATGCACGCAGCGCCTATGGCGGCCGGGAGAAGGACGTCGTCCATACGGAGACGACCTGTGTGCAGTGCAGCGTCGGGTGCACGCTCGACGTCGTCACACGATACAATCGGCTGCTCCGCGTCGACGGCATCTTCGGTTCCGAACCCAATGACGGGCTGCTGTGTGTGGATGGGCGCTTCAAGCCGCTCTATGACGAGCGGAAGCGCATCACCGCGCCGCTGGTTCTTCGCGACGGCAAGCTGGTGGAAACTGGCTGGGATGAGGCGCTGAGCAAGGTCGCAGCCCAGCTCAAGGAAGGCGACGCCCAGGGGCTCGCCACCTGCGCGACAACCAACGAAGCGCTGGCTGCCTTTACCAAGCTCTTCGAGAAGGTGGAGGGCGAGGCCGGACTCTTGGAGCCCCTTGCTCCCGCGTTGGGCTATGGGATCGAGGCCAAGTTGCAGGATATCCTCGACGCCGACTTCATCGTGGTGGCTGGTGCGCAGCCGTTGGAGTACCAACGGGTGGTCGGTTACTTCGTCTATCGAGCTAGCGATCAGGGGGCGACAGTCGCCGTCATCGCCGACTCTGAGACCAAGATGAGTGAGCGTGCGGATATGACGGTCTCCTACGCCGACGCTGACAAGGTGGTCAAGGCGGCGGCTGATGCCGAGAAGGTCGTTCTGATCTACAGTGTGGGGATCAAGGGCAAGGTGATGGCCGGGTTCCGCGAGCTGGGTGACAAGCTTTTCCATCTGGCCCTGAGCCCCGGGCGTAACGAAAAGGGCGCGCAGGCGCTGGGCCTGAAGCCTGCCGAACCGAATGGCGCTAAGACCCACTTCTTCCTTATGGGAGAGCAGGCTGAGGAACCCGCCTTGCTGGAGAGGCTCGACGACGCGTTCACCGTTGTCCAGGCCAGCTACCGGTCGCCGTTGGTGGAACAGGCCGATGTTGTCCTGCCGGCGCCGGTATGGTACGAGCGTTCCGGTCACGTGACGAATCTCGAGGGCGAGGTGAAGCCCGTGAATCGGGTTCTCCCGATGCCGGAGAACGTTCGGGACGATAAGGACGTGCTCGCAGACCTCGCTGATCTGTTATAATAGAGTGGGTTTGAGCCAGAAAGGCAGGAGTTACGCAATGGGTGAGAAAGTTACAGTTGCTTCGCAATGGTTGGAATCCTGCGCTGGTTGCCATATGTCCTTCCTGGACATCGATGAGAAGATCGTGGAGTTGCTCAAGCACGTTGAACTCAGTTCAACGCCGATCACGGATCTTAAGCATCCCCCCGAGGAAGGTGTGGATGTGGGTATCCTGACGGGCGGCATTGGCAATGAAGAGCAAGAGTACGAAGCCAAGCTGATGCGCGAACGCTGCAAGATCCTGATCGCCATGGGTGACTGCGCAGTGACGGGGGGGATCTGCACGATGCGCAACTTCTTCGACAAGGAGGAGGTGCTGCGCCGCGGGTACATCGAGACCGAGAGCACGGTCGACGGTGAGATCCCCGAACACGAGGACCTGACCCCGCTTAAGGAGCAGGTTACGGGCGTTGGGGACGTGGTCCCCGTAGATATCTATCTACCTGGCTGCCCGCCCTCTGCTGAGGCTATCTGGTATGTGTTATCGGAATTGTTGGAAGGCCGGATGCCGAAGCTGGAAGGTAACATGTTGAAGTACGGAAGTGACGGAGGGTAGAGATATGGCAGCTAATGCACAGAAGATTACAATTTCTCCAGTGACCCGCATCGAGGGTCACGCGAAGATCACGATCCATCTAGACGACGAGGGAAAGGTGAAGGACTCCTTCTTCCACGTCGAGCAGTTCCGTGGCTTTGAGAAGTTCAGTGAAGGGCGCATGTTCTACGAGATGCCCGAGATCACGCCCCGGACCTGTGGTATCTGTCCCGTCAGCCATCACCTGGCTTCGGCGAAGGCCTGCGATGTGATCGCCGGCACCGAGCCGACGCCCACCGCCCATAAGCTGCGCGAGCTGATGCATATGGGGCAGATAATCCAGTCCCACGGCATGCACTTCTTCGAGCTTGCCGGGCCGGACTTCGTCCTGGGGTGGGATGCCGATCCCAAAATCCGCCACGTTGGCGGTATCATACAGGCCAATCCCGATCTCGCGATCAAGGCTGTGAAGCTGCGTGCCTTTGGTCAGGAGATCATCAAGAAGTTGGGTGAGCGCCGCGTGCACCCCATCTTTGGCGTGCCCGGTGGCGTGACCAAACCGCTGCTGCCGGAAGATCGTGAGTGGATTCTGAGCCAGATCGACGATCACATCGCGACGGCCCAGGTCGGCATTGCGTTCTTCAAGGACTGGGCGATGCAGAATGCGGAGATGGCCGGTGAGTTTGCCGTCTTCCCCTCCGCTTATATGGGCCTGGTCCAGGATGACGGGGCGCTGGAGCTCTACGACGGTACCTTGCGCATGGTCGACAAAGAAGGGGAGCTTCTCGAGGAGTTCGATCCGACGCGCTACCTTGACTACATCGGAGAGCACGTCAACAATTACACGTATCTCAAGGCGCCCTACTACCTGAAGTGGGGATATCCTGAGGGCGTCTACCGCGTAGGCCCCCTGGGCCGTCTGAACGCAGCGACCTACATCGCCACCCCGATTGCTCAGGGCGAGATGAAGATCTGGAAGGATATCAACGGCGGCAAGCCCGTGGAGGGGACGCTCTACTTCCACTATGCGCGCTTGATTGAGACGATCTACGCGCTGGAGCACGTCAAGGAGATGATGGACGACCCCGAGATCCTTGGGCACGATGTGGTGAACCCCCAGCGTGAGATCACGGGTGAGGGTGTGGGTGTGCTCGAGGCGCCCCGCGGCACACTCTTCCACCACTACTGGACCAACAGCCATGGCGTGATCACCAAGGTCAATATGATTGTCGCTACTGCAGGAAACGCGTGGGCGATGAATCACGCGGTCAATCTGGTGGCCAAGCGATACGTTGATGGCAACAATCTCCAAGAGGGTATGTTGAATCGTGTCGAGGGCGCCATCCGCGCCTACGATCCGTGCCTCTCCTGCTCCACCCATGCGATGGGACAGATGCCGATCCACATCGAGCTGGTCGGGCCTGAGGGGGAGGTGCTCGATATGCTGCACCGCGACTGATCTGGCGGTGTAGCCATAGCGAGGTCGGGCGCGGTCCTTTAGTTAAGGAGCATCCAACGCCGATTTGATAAGCGTTGCGCTGTCCTGCAGTCAGAAGCCTCCGGGAGCCTATGCCCGGAGGCTTTTCATCGCGCAGTCGTCGCTGAAGGTCGTGCTTGAACGAGTCCCGATCTGCGGTAAAATTAACAAGAATGTCTTTGTCTAAATAGAGCCAAGGTGGGTGCCTTATAGTGTCGAAGCATCAACGATATCGACGTACGCTCGTGGCCGGATTCGGCAATCTTTATCGCCGTGACGATGGTGTCGCGCGCGTGGTGGTGAACAGGTTGCTCGAACGGCTGGGGCGTGAGCCCCTGGACTCCATGGACGATGGGTTTGGACAAGTCGGCCATCAGGTGGACGCTGTGGTGCTCCATCAGTTAGTGCCCGAGTTGGCCGAGGATCTGAAAGAGTACGAGCTCGTCATCTTTGTCGATGCCCATGTCGGCGCTGGCACAGCCGGCATATCGGAGCCTATTCACGAGGAACAGATCGAGGTCGCGTACCGCACGCCCTTTGTCTACCATCAGACCCATCCTTCGACGATCTTGGCCCTGACCCAGCAGATGTACGGCACCGCGCCCGACGCGATCTTGCTGTCGCTGTTGGGGCACGATTTTGATTTCGGCGAAGGGTTGTCCGACGCGACCGCGGCATTGGTGGAGCCGGCGGTGGAGCGCATCTTGATACTGGTTCGCGTCCCATCTGCATCAGCTTCGCCGCCTGATGGGAAACGCGCGCATGCATGAGCTTGCTGTGACCGAGGACATCCTGCGGATCGTCCGGGAGCACGCAGAGCGGAATGGCGCCAGTCAGGTCACGGATATCTACCTGGTCATCGGTGAACTGAGCAGTTTCATCGATGACTCGATTCAGTTCTACTTCGACATGCTGGCTCCCGACACCATCGCCGAGGGTGCCGAGCTGCACTTCAGGCGTATCAAGACGCGGTTCAGGTGCCGCACGTGTGGACACGAGTTTGAGCCTGAGGAGCGCGATTGGCTCTGTCCCGAGTGTCACGCGCTGGGGGGCGATGTGATCGCGGGCAAAGAGTTCTACGTCGAGAGCATCGAGGTCACCACAGAAGAGTGATAGGGGGGTGTTGAATGCCAACTAACGGACCAGCTGAGACGAGTCGGGTGCCGGTCGTTGAGAAGCTTCTGACCGCGAACGAGGAAGTCGCCGCCGATAATCGGGGGCAGTTCAGGGGACGGGGTATCAAGGTTGTGAATATCATGGCTTCGCCCGGAGCCGGGAAGACGACGCTGTTGCTGGCCACAATCGCAGCTATGGTCGAGCGCAGGATCGGCGTGATTGAGGGGGATGTTGCCTCGCGCGTTGATGCCGAGAAGATCTCGACGACCGGCGTGCCTGTCGTGCAGATCAACACCGGCGGTGCGTGTCACCTCGACGCGCCGATGATTCACCACGCCGTCCAAGCGCTGCCTCTGGACGATCTGGAGTTGATCTTCGTGGAGAATGTCGGGAACCTGATCTGCCCGGTCTCCTTCGACCTCGGCCAGGACTACAATGTCGGCCTCATCAGTGTCCCCGAGGGCCATGACAAGCCTTACAAGTACCCTGGCATCTTTGAAGCCGTGGATCTGGTCCTTGTGACGAAGTCCGACTTGTTGCCCTATCTCGATTTCGAGGTCGACACGTTCCGCGAGCTGGTGCACGGGCTCAACCGGGATGCCAAGGTCCTGGTTCTCTCTGCCAAAACTGGCGAGGGGATCGAGGATTGGGTTGAGTGGATCGAAGCGCGGCTTGCCGTCCGCAGTTAGTCCGTGCTCGGATGGATGTTTGGGTCACTCGGACGTCTCAAATTGGGCTGGGATGAGATCTGGATAGCGAATACTGTGGGATATACGTGACGATCGAGACTGTAGAGACGCGAAACCGTGTTGCGCGCCATATCACCATCACCGGCGTCGTGCAGGGCGTCGGGTTTCGGCCCTTCGTCTACAACCTGGCGTCAGAGCGTGGCCTATCGGGGTGGGTCCTGAACCACTCCGGCGGTGTGGACATCGAGGTCGAGGGACCCGAAGAGGACGTCAGGACGTTTGTTATCGATCTCGAAGCCAAGGCGCCGCCGCTGTCGACCATCGAGTCGCTGGTCGCGCAGCCGATTGCCGTTCAAGGCTACGATCAGTTTGAGATCCGACACTCTGAAAGCCAGGCCGGGCGCTATCAGCTGATCTCGCCGGACGTGGCGACCTGCGCCGATTGTCTGCAGGAGCTCTTTGATCCTGATGATCGACGCTACCGCTATCCCTTTATCAACTGCACCAATTGCGGCCCGCGGTTCACGATTATCGAGGATATCCCTTACGATCGGCCCAAGACGACGATGCGCGTCTTCCCGATGTGCGAGGACTGCCTGGCCGAGTATGAGGATCCCCGCGACCGTCGCTTTCACGCGCAGCCCAATGCGTGTCCCGTCTGCGGGCCACAGATCTGGCTCGTGGAGCTTGAGAGCGGTCAGGAGATTGACGCGTCCAGTCTGCAGCCACCGGACCTTGACGAAGACGATAGCCAGGAAGCCAACGGCGACGCGGCCTTTGCCCGGGCGAAGGAGCTGCTCCTTGAGGGTCAGATCCTTGCCATCAAGGGGCTGGGCGGCTTCCATCTGGCCTGTGACGCCACGAACGCCAAGGCCGTGCAGAAGCTACGGGAGCGCAAGCGACGCCCCCACAAGCCCTTCGCCATCATGGTATCGACGGTGGACGATGTGCGGGCGCTCTGCGAGGTGCCGGCGGAGGCTGAGGCATTGTTGAGATCGCCACGGTGCCCGATCCTGCTCCTTGAGTCCCGTCCTGACACGGCCGTTGTCGAGGGCGTCGCGCCCCACAGCCACACACTGGGCGTGATGATTCCGTACACTCCCCTACACCACGTCCTCCTGCGGGATGTGGGACGTCCGCTGGTGATGACGAGCGGCAATCTCACCGAGGAACCCATAGCCAAAGACAACGATGAGGCGTTGCGGCGCCTCGCACCGCTTGCTGACGCCTTCCTGCTTCACAACCGGGATATCCACGCGCGGTACGATGATTCGGTGGTGCAGGTGGTGGAAGCCGTGGGTCAGCTGTCAGCCTTCAGCGGTCAGCGTGGGGATGGTGCTGAGGGCGAAGAGGGCCGGGCTGCTGTGACTGCTGCGCGTGGGCCGGCGGACGATGTCCCCTCCGCGGGGCCTGTGCTTGTGCAACCTATACGGCGGGCGCGGGGGTACGCGCCCTTCCCGATTCGGTTGGCGTTCAGCGGACCACAAGTCTTTGCGGCCGGGCCGCTGCTCAAGAACACCTTTACCCTGACGCGGGATGACTACGCGTTTGTCAGCCAGCACATTGGTGATCTCGAGAGTCTCAAGACGCTGGAACACTATCAAGAGGCGCTGAAGACCTATCAGCACCTCTTCCGCGTTCAGCCTGAGCGGGTTTCGTGCGATCTGCATCCTGACTATATGAGCACACGGCTGGCCGAGGCTTACGCGCGGGATCACGATCTACCTGCTCCCTACCGGATCCAGCACCATCATGCGCACATTGCCTCCGTGCTCGCCGAGAGTGGGCGCGCGCCGGAGGCAGGCCCGGTGATCGGGGTCGCCCTCGACGGCACGGGATATGGGGAGGACGGCCACATTTGGGGCGGGGAGTGGTTTGTGGGCGACCTTCATGGCTTCGAGCGGGCTGCGCACCTGGAGTATCTGCCCTTGCCCGGGGGCGACGCGGCCATCCGCCAGCCCTGGCGCATCGCAGTCGCTTACCTCCACGCGCTGGGCGCCGACGAGCGGTTGCCGCTGGGCGAATTCTGTCCGGCCGACGTGATGCGGGTGCGCACGATGGTCGACCGTCAGCTCAACACGCCCCTGACCTCGTCGATGGGCCGGCTCTTCGATGCTGTGAGTGCGCTCTTGGGCGTTTGTCACCACGCTACCTATGAGGCACAGGCCGCAATTGAACTGGAGCAGGCCGCGGGGCGAACGAGCCATCTGTCCTCCCGGACGTGGCGACGGGCGATGGCGCCCTATCCCTTCGAGATTGACGGGATTGAGCGTCCCTATCGCCTGCGCGTCGGGTCGCTCTTCGACGCGATTTTGAGCGATATCGAGCGTGGCCTATCCGTGGCCGACGTCTCGCTTCGCTTCCACGGGACCGTCGCTGCGATGGTCGTGGGCGTCTGCGGACGCCTGCGCGATGAGACGGGGATCGCTACCGTGGCCTTGAGTGGCGGTGTCCTTCAAAACGGTCTGCTGATGGCGTTGGCTTTGCCCCGTTTGGCTGAGGGAGGCTTTGAGGTGCTGCGCCATCATCGATTGCCGCCCAACGACGGATGCATCTCGTTGGGCCAGGCAGCGATCGCAGCGCTCGCCTAGACAGTGGTTCTCTTGGTACAAGTGTGATGGCATATCGTGGGGGTTTTGGAGATCATACAGGAGTGTATCTATGTGTCTAGCCATTCCGACTCAGATTCGAGAGGTCGACGAAAACGGCATCGCCACCGTCGAGCTCGGCGGCGTCGAACGTCAGATCAGCTTGATTATGACGCCTGAAGCACAGGTAGGGGATTACGTTCTGGTACATACCGGCTACGCCATCTCGTTGATGGATCCCGAGGAGGCGCAGGCCTCCCTGGAGACGTTTGCCGAATTGGCCAAGATACAGGCTGAGCTCGAGCAGGAGGAAGCCGCTCGGAGGACGTCCGAGGCGGTCCAGGACTAGCGGCTGTTGTATGGTGATGTGATGAAATTCATCGACGAATTCCGTGATCCAACTGTAGCACGCAGGCTGATTGCGCAGATTCGCGAGGAGATCGCGGCGTATCCCGAGGCGCGACCGGTGCGCCTGATGGAGTTCTGCGGCGGCCACACCCACGCGATCTTCCGCTTCGGGTTGCGACAGGTGCTTGAAGGGGATGTGGAAATGCATTCGGGCCCCGGCTGTCCCGTCTGTGTGACGGCGGCCTCGGATCTGGACAAGGCGATGGCGATGGCCGAGGTGCGCCCCGACGTGATCCTCACCACCTTCGGCGATATGATCCGGGTGCCTGGGAGCCAGGGATCGTTGCAGGAGATTCGGGCACGCGGGGCCGACGTGCGGATCGTCTACTCACCCCTGGATGCGCTGGGCCTTGCGCGCGAGAACCCTGAGCGTGAGGTCGTCTTCCTGGGGGTGGGCTTTGAGACGACGGCGCCGGGCATCGCGGCCGTGTTGCTGCAGGCGGAGCAGGAGAGGACGCCAAACTTCAGCGTCCTGAGCTTGCACAAGCTCACGCCGCCGGCGATGCGAGCGATCCTCGATGCGGGCGAGGTTGCGCTCGACGGCATCATTGGGCCGGGCCACGTAAGTGCTGTGATTGGCAGCGACGCCTGGGCGTTCCTCCCCAAGGATTATGGAATGCCCTGTGCCGTGGCGGGCTTCGAGCCGCTCGACCTGTTGAGCGCGATCGCGGCGTTGGTTCACGCCAAGGTCGAACAGGTACCTGGGGTGTTCAACACGTACGCGCGTAGCGTGCGACCCGAGGGTAACCCTGTGGCGTTGCGGATGCTCGATGAGGTCTTCGAGGTGGGACCGTCGCTGTGGCGCGGCTTTGGCGAGATTCCAGCCAGCGGGCTGCACCTTCGCAAGGCTTTGATGGATCGCGACGCGGCTGAGCGGTTCCCGGTGGAGATCGATATCGTGCCTGAGCCCAGAGGGTGTCGCTGCGGCGAGGTCCTCCGAGGTGTAATCAACCCCACGGATTGTGCGCTCTTCCGTAGCGTGTGCACCCCCCGAAACCCGGTTGGGCCATGTATGGTCAGCGCGGAGGGTGCTTGTGCTGCCTACTACAAGTATGCGGAGACACCGGTCTCCTAGAGCAGCTCAAGGGTCTGTAGGGTCGCCGAGCGCAGTCTGGATCCTGGGCACTCATTCTACGATGGTCGCATCGGTGGACTGGAGGCTAGACCTTGACTGATCGTATTCTGTTAGCGCACGGCAGCGGCGGTGTCCTGAGCCACGAGCTGATTCGGGATCTGTTCGTGCGAGCTTTTGACAACGCCAAGCTCACGCCGATGGCCGACGCGGCGATCCTTGACGAGATGCCACCCGGACGCCTGGCGCTGACCACTGACTCCTACGTCGTGCAACCGCTCTTTTTCCCTGGCGGAGACATCGGCGAGCTGGCTATCTGCGGCACGGTCAACGATCTTGCGGTGATGGGCGCCCGACCTCTTTACCTGACGGCGGGGTTTATCCTGGAGGAAGGGTTGGCGTTTGAGACGCTGGAGCGTGTCGTGGCCTCAATGGCGGCGACGGCGGCCCGGGCGGGAGTGCAGATCGTCACCGGGGATACAAAGGTCGTCGATCGCGGTGCGGCTGATGGCCTTTTCATCACCACGGCCGGTGTTGGTGTGATTCCTGAGGGCATCGATCTGGGCCCGCACCGGGTCCGGCCCGGCGATCTCGTCCTGATCAACGGTACCATCGGCGATCACGGGATGGCGGTGATGATGCAGCGGGAGGGTATGAGCTTTGGCTCTGCGCTCAAGAGTGATACGGCCCCGCTCAATGGCCTGATCGAGAACTTGTTGCATGCGCTTCCGGACCAAGTGCATTGGATGCGCGACGCGACGCGCGGCGGTGTAGCCACCGTGCTCAACGAATGGGCGGAGATGGCCCAGATGGGCATTGAGCTCTCGGAGGTGGACCTCCCGATCCGCGAGGAGGTGCGGGCTGCGTGCGAGTTTCTCGGCCTAGACCCGCTCTATGCGGCGAATGAGGGCAAGGCCGTGATCGCTGTGGATGCTGAGCGCGCGGACGAGGCCCTGGCGATCCTCCGGCAACATGCCCTGGGGACTCA
>CAZPJP010000018.1:4114-42539 GCA_964586915.1 uncultured Anaerolineales bacterium | reverse complement strand
ATCGGTAGGATCAGTGTGGAAGCTCGTTACATCGTAGAATAACGAGGAGCAGACTATGGCAATCGAGGACCTATTTGGCCAGCCGATCAAGGCCATCAACGTTGGGCTCGAAGGCTTCGCCGAGAGTTTGGAAGAGCAGGGCGCGGAGGTCATCCACGTTGACTGGCGCCCACCCTTGGCGGGATACGTACCCCTGAGCCACACCAGCACGGGGATCGACATCGATGCGGCCAACGAAGAGGCCGTGAACCGGATCCGCCAGGGCCGCCCGCGGCTCGTGGGGATGGGTGTCGCCAGCGAAGTCATTCCCGGGATGGGCGAGCGGATGATCCTTCATGCCGGGCCGCCGATCACCTGGGAACGCATGTGCGGCCCGACACGCGGCGCTGTGATGGGCGCCATCGTCTACGAGGGCTGGGCTGAGACCTACGATGAGGCTGCGGCGATGGCGGAAGCTGGAGATGTGGCATTCGATCCGTGCCACCATCATCACACCGTCGGTCCCATGGCCGGCATTGTCTCACCTTCGATGCCGGTCTTCATCGTCGAGAACGAGACCTACGGTAATACCACCTACGGCACACAGAATGAGGGCCTTGGGCGTGTGCTCCGGTACGGTGCTTACGGCGATGACGTGCTTGAGCATCTGAAATGGATGGAGACGGATCTGTACCCCGCCCTCAAGCGGGCGCTTGCCAAGACCGGCGCCATTGACCTGCGCAGCATCATCGCGCAGGCGCTCCATATGGGCGACGAGGTCCACAACCGGAACCGCGCCGCGACCTCGCTCTTCATCCGTCAGATCGCGCCTGCCCTGATCGATACATCGACCAAAGCGATCGCCCAGAAGGTCCTACGCTTCATCGACAGCAACGACCACTTCTTCCTCAACCTTTCCATGGCAGCGATCAAGGCCATGTTGGAGCCCGCGGAGGAGGTGGAGGGCAGCACGGTCGTCACCGTTATGGCCCGGAACGGGACCGATTTCGGCATCCGCGTCGCCGGGCTGCCGGGTCAGTGGTTCACCGCTCCGGCCCCTATCGTCGACGGGCTATGGCTTCCAGGCTACTCTGAAGAGGATGCTAACCCCGACATCGGCGACTCCAGCATCACCGAAACCGGCGGCTTGGGCGGCTTCGCGATGGCAGCGGCGCCGGCAATCGTGCGGTTCGTCGGTGGCACCGCACAACTTGCCCTACAGGTCACCCGTGAGATGTATGAGATCACCGTCGGCGAGCACGCGCACTTCACCGTGCCCGTGCTGGACTTCCGCGGCACGCCGTTGGGGATCGATGTACGGAAGGTAATGGCCACCGGGACCACCCCCTTCATCAACACCGGAATCGCCCACAAGGAGCCGGGCATCGGTATGGTGGGCGCGGGCCTGGTGCGTGCGCCACGAGAGTGTTTTGAAGGGGCGTTCGTCGCCCTCAAAGAGCTCTGATGTCGTCCCGCTGGCACAATACCGTTTCTCAATATGCTGAGGTATCTAGTTCAGCCGTTGCGCGTATAGTAGTCAGGATATCCGGCGATCACAAGAACAGGAGGCACCACCGATGAAACTGATAGATCTCACGATTCCTCTTGGCATTGGCACCCCTCCGTGGCCCACCTACGAGCCGCTTCAGGTGAAGTATTTCAAGCGGCTGGCGCCAAACGGGGCAAATGGACAGCTCCTGACGCACTCCAACCATCTGGGAACCCACCTCGACGGCGAGATCCACTTCTTCACGGCGGGCAAAGATATCGCGGAACTCGATATGGACTTCCTGGTCCACGACGCCGCCATCGTCGACCTCTCGGATGTGGTCGCCGACTACGACATCTACACCTCCGAGATGATCGAGGACCAGGTGGAGATCAAGAACGGTGACATTCTGATCATCCACACGGGTTTCCATCACTTCGGATGGGATATGCCCACCGCCAATGAGATCCGCTATATGGTACAGCACCCTGGGCCCGATCGCGAGTTCGCCATATGGGCCAAGGAGAAGCAACTGCGCTGGATCGGTGTCGACTGCGGCAGCGCCGATCACCCAATGAACACCATCATCCGTGACTGGATGCCACGCCAGGCACGCGAGGCCGAGACGCACTTCCAGCGGAAGTATGGGGCGGGTCTCGCCGACGTCTTTGACGACACGAAGTACCAGCTGATGCACATCGAGATGTTCCCGGAGGGCATCATCCACGCCGAGTGCATCGGGGGCGAGATCGATCTCCTCATGAACAGGCGCATCAAGATCGGCTTCTTCCCGTGGCGCTTTGTCGACGGTGAGTCCAGCATCGGGCGGTGCGTCGCATTTGTGGACGACGACGAATACGACGAGCTGATGGCGAAGCGCGCCGACATGCCGAAGACCAAGTTCGGTGACGCATATGACCCGACGCACGTAGAGCGTCTCAACGCTCAGGTGACGGCGCGCAGCTCTTAGCCGACCCAGGGCAATCCAAAGATCCAGGAGGTGATCATGGCAGTCAATATGGAGCTGGAAGCTGTGCTGCGGCCTCCCGAGTTTCCGCAGCCCCCCTACCCACCAAAGGTCATCACGTTGGCCAACAGCAAGCGGCTGGTGGTGCGCGAGGTGACCCGCGAGGATGTGCCGACATTACTCCAGGCGGTGCATCCCACGATGTTCATCGACAAGGATTACTACAACGTGGTGGGGGCGCGGATCTATGCGGAACTCCTTGCCTGGCAGTACCATCGCGTCCAGAATGAATTCTGTCTGGTCGGGCAGGTGGATGGCGTGCTGGCAGGGCTGGTGAACAGCCGGATGTACAGTCGAGAGACAGGCATGAGCCTGCATACCCTGGCCATCGACCGCGGCTTGCGAATTGGGGCCCATCTCTTTGCCGCGAAAATGGAACACCACATTGAGTATCTTGGCCAGGACGAGGTGCTCATTGTGGCCGAAAGCCCCATCGGCTTTCGGCGTTGGATGATCGAGTACGGTCTGAAGCCCACGGATATCCCTCACGAGCTTGGCGGTGCGCCGTCCTACCTGCTGACTCGCGAGCTCTACTTCAAGAGCAAACCACGCTTGGTCGTGGGAGATCGTCCCGTGCCAGAGGCGCTCCTGGACGTCGCGCAGCGCGAGATCATCGTCGCAGATGAGGCAACGATCCGCGAAAAGATCGCGGGTCTGAAGGGGAGGTAAGACATGAGAGACGTTGCGGTAATTGGCGTGGGCATGATTCCCTTCGGTCGACGGGACCAGGACAGCCTGATGGATATGATGGCTTACGCCGGAATGAAGGCGCTCGACGACGCAGACCTGGGCGAAAAGCCGGTCGATTCGGTGTACGTCGCGAACATGGGCGCCGGCATCCTGCAGCATCAAACGGCTGTTGCCTCGGCCCTGGTCGATCGTCTCAGTCTGCTGCCTGCGGCAGCAGAGGCGATCGAGAACGGGCCGGCTTCAGGGGCGTCCGCCGTCAAGAACGGGGTCCTGGCTGTCGCCTCGGGTTACTATGATATTGTTCTGGTCGTCGGCGGCGAGAAAATGCGGGAGGTGACCGGCTGGGAAGCCACGGACTTCGTCGCCACCATGACCCATCCCGAGGTGGAGTATCCCTACGGGATCACCCTCCCGGGCATGGCGGGGATGTTCACCCGGCTCTATATGGAGAGGTACGGGCTGACGCGCGAGATGCTGGTCGCTGTCGCCATTAAGAACCAGGAGATCGGCGCCCTCAATCCCTACGCGCACGTGGAGTTGGCGATCACCAAAGAGGGTATTATGGACAGCCCCCACTCTGTGGTCAACAATCCGATCGGGGCCGATCCCTTGCACCTCTACGATATGTGCCCCGTGAGCGATGGCGCTGCGGCGGCCCTTCTTTGCCCGCTAGACATGGCCGACAAGCTGACGAAGAAGCCACCTGTCGTGATCGCCGGGTTTGGCCAGGCCACCGACACGCACACGCTGCAGGAGCGTGACGATCCAACGGATCTCAAGGCCGTGACCCTTGCGGCACAGCAAGCCTTCGCCCGGGCAGGCATGACGCCGGCCGACATCGATGTCGCCGAACTCCACGACGCCTTTACGATTTTGGAGATTGCCGAGAGCGAACACGTCGGCTTCTTCCCCAAGGGAGAGGGCGGCAAGGCGGCTCTGGCCGGGCAGACCCGGCTTGGAGGCGAGATGCCGATCAACGTCTCCGGCGGGCTCAAGGCGCGGGGACACCCTGTCGGGGCGACCGGCGTTGCTCAGGTCGTCGACATCGTATGGCAACTGAGGCACGAGCTGCCAAAGAACCGGCAGGTCAAGAACGCGAAGGCCGGGCTAACGGTCAACTTCGGCGGCTTCGGCAACAACGTTCTGGCCCTCGTCCTCAAGCGAGCCTAGTGAGGAGGTCAGGAAGTGGAAGGGCAACAGATGAACGAAATCACAGGCTATAAGTGCAAGAACTGCGGACGGATCCACTATCCCAGACATGAGCAGTGCCTCGACTGCAAGCGCCGCGAGTTTGAGAAGGTGCATCCTCAAGGCAACGCGAAGCTTCTGGCCTACACCCAGATCTTCAACCTTCCCTGGGGCTTCGACCAGCGCTTTCTCATCATCGGCGTCGGCGAGTTCGAGAACGGCCTCAAAGCGATGGGGCAGATCAAGGCCGACGACATCGACGAGCTGAAGACAGGCATGATGCTGAAGGCCAGCTGGGAGCCGGTTCGCTTTGAGTACGATCAACCCGTGCACGGTCTTAAGTTCGAGCCGGTCACGTAGATCACAGGTCGAGCTCAGGGAGCACGGTTCACGGTGCCGTCACTGGATAAGGTCCAGCTGGGGATCACCGCAGGGATCGTCTGCTTTCTGAGTTCGACCCCGCCGCGCACCGAACCGGCTGCCATTGATCCTGACGAAGGGAGGTGATAACAAAGCACGACATTGCGAGCTGTGTTGGTTCCGGTGTCCTCACTCATTTAGCCTCAGCTAAGTCAGCAGTCAAGGAGGAAAACAGATGGTTGCTAAGCAGATCACAGCCCCACCCAGCGAGGTTCGGGGCTACATGCCGCAGGATGTACCGCCTGTAGGCGCAACGCTCAGTCTCGGATTCCAGCAAGTCCTGACGATGTTCCCCGCGACCGTGCTGGTTGCGATCCTCACCAAATTCGACGTAGGGGTGACGTTGTTCGCCTCGGGCTTGGGCACGATCATCGCGCTCCTGGTATCCAAGCGTCGCATTCCGCTATACTACGGCTCGTCCTTCAGCTACATCGCCGTTATCATCACCGTCATGTCCATCCACGCTCCCGCTTGCTTCACAGATCCGCAGCAGTTCTACTGTCCCGATGGTGTACGCATCGCGCAGGTCGGCATCATTATGACCGGCGTCTTCAACATCCTCATAGGTTTGCTGATACAACGGATCGGCAAGGCGCGGCTGGACAAGGTCTTGCCAGCCATCGTGACCGGCAGCGTGGCCATTGTCATCGGGATCGCTCTCGCCTTTGAGGCGATCAAGATGACGGCCGGCCTGGCCATCGTCGGTGAGGAAGCTCTGACCTCGCCGAATGTCCACTGGCTTATGGGGTTCATCACACTCATCCTGACGATTGCCTTCTCCGTCTATCTTCAGGGGAAAGGGCTAATCGGCATGCTGCCGATTCTGTTGGGAGCCACTGTGAGCTACATCATATCCATCCCCTTGGGCCTCGTCAACTTCGATCCCGTCCTTCAGGACGCGTGGATCCGTATCCCAGCCTTCACCTTTCCAGCCTTCGGGAATGGTGAGGCGTGGGGAGTCGCGATCAGCGTCGCCCTTATTGCGATCGCAACAATCCCAGAGTCCACGGCGCACCTCTACCAGATGAGCCTCTATATCGATCGGTTGGCAAAGGACATCGGTCGCGAGCCCCTATCGATCAAGAATCTCATCGGTCTGAATCTGGTGGCAGACGGCAGCAACGATGTCCTCAACGGCCTCCTTGGCGGATGCGCAGGGACCAACTATGGCGAGAATAACTCGCTCATGGCCATCACGCGCAACTACTCAGTCGCTGTCTTGATGGCAGCTGGGGGCATCGCGATGGCCCTGGGCTTCGTTGGTAAGCTGGCTGCCCTGGTCAACACAATCCCCTTGGCGGTAACTGGTGGATTGTCGATCTATCTCTTCGGCGTAATCGGGAAACAAGGTATCGCCCTGATCCAGAGTGAGAAGGTGAACCTCTTCGACCCCAAGAACCTTGCCATCGGCGCCGTCATCCTGGTGTTAGGCATCGGCGGGGCAATCGGCATGCCTAACGGGGTCTTCCCGTTTAGAATCCCCGTGCTCTTCCCCAACGGCATTCCAGCCATCGTCTTTGCCGCCATCGTCGGGATTCTGCTCAACGTGCTCTTCCTTGTCCTGCCCCCTTCGAAGTTTGGGGTTCCGGAGAGCCAGGGAATGGAGGACTAGAGCATATACGCAAGGATAGTCGCCGCGGCCCCAGGCTTCGGCTTGAGGCCGCGGCACCCTGGTGTTTAGCGCTGCGTGGTCCGTCTTGATGAGCCGAGAGGGACCGCGCGGCAGGAAACACAAACGTCAGGTTGCCAATCCCAGTGGTTTCCGGAGAGCGAGGCGACATCATGCAACCTTTTGACTACTATAAGCCGGATCGATTCAGCGAAGCGTTTCGACTGCTGGACATGCCCGACCAACGGGTGCTGCCCGTAGCCGGCGGCACCGACTTGATTCCGGGCATACGGGACGGGCTGTTCATGCCCGATGCCGTGGTCGACATAAAAGACCTCCCCGGCCTGCAGGACCTCGAGATGAGATCCACAGAGCCCTGCTGTACAGCTGGCCCCAGGGAGTGTCTCTACGTCGGTGCCGCTGTGCGTATGAATGAGCTTGCGCGCTCGGAGCTGGTGCGTGCTCACTGGAAACCTCTGGCGATGGCAGCACACTCCCTGGGCAACGAGCAGATCCGGAACCGAGCGACCATCGGGGGCAATATCTGCACGGCCTCACCCGCCGCGGACTCGGCACCCGCCCTCCTTATCCTGGAGGCCACTGTGTTGATCCGCGGTCCCGCGGGCGACCGTTGCGTCCCTATCGCGCAGTTCTTCAAAGGCCCGCGCGCCAACGCACTGCGCCCGGCCGAACTCGTTGTGGGATTGTTGATTCCCGAACCCTCGGAGGGTGCATTGAGTCACCATGAGAAGCTGAGCCGGCGGAAGGCAGGCGATCTCTCGATCGCAAGCGTCGCCGCAATGACGCTGCCCGGCGATAACGGATACCGGTGGCGCCTGGCGCTCGGCGCCGTCGCGCCCACGCCGATCCGCTCGCCCGAAGCGGAAGCGATTCTCGCCCAAGGTCACGACAGCGAGGCCATCGATAGGGCAGCTGCCGCTGCCTATGGCTGCTGCTGCCCGATTACGGATATCCGCTCAGGCCTGGAGTACCGCCAAGCGATGGTGGTCAACCTGAGCCGCCGCGTCATCGAAACAGTCGTCTCCCAGATGCCGAGCGTATGATTCCCCGGAAGGAGGCGTGGCGATGTTACATGAGATAACCCTCACCATCAACAACGAGCCTTATACTCTAGCCGTTAGGTCGGAGCAAACGCTGCTTCAGGTGCTGCGTGAGGAGCTAGGCATCACGAGCCCCAAGAGAGGCTGTGAGAACGGTGAGTGCGGTGCCTGTACAGTGCTGTTCGACGGACGACCCGTGAACTCATGTCTCGTTCTGGCCCCCGAGGCCGACGGCGCCGTGATCGAGACCACAGAGGGCCTCAGCGCAGAAGGCAGTCTGCACCCGCTCCAGGAAGCGTTCATCGAGCACAACGCGGTGCAGTGTGGATTCTGCACGCCGGGTATGCTTCTATCGGCCAAAGCACTCCTGGAGCGGACGCCCCACCCAACCGAAACTGAGATTCGCGAAGCCTTGGTGGGCAACCTATGCCGCTGCACCGGCTATCTCAGAATCATCGAGGCCATTCAGGATGTAGCGAAGCGCAATCCCTAGACTTGACGCACCGATGTGCGAACTTGCGTCTCGTAGCTGACGGAGGAGGGCTATGGCACAGCAGACGAGTAACCCTGTCGGCAAGAGTGTGCCGCGGGTGGATGCGTTCGAAAAGGTGACAGGTTCGGCCAAGTTCGTCGACGATATGGCGTTCGGGCGTGAGTTGCTCTACGGCAAGATCGTGCACAGCCCCATCGCACACGGGGTGATCAAACACATCGACACAAGGAAGGCACTCGCTCTGCCCGGCGTAAAGGCGGTTGTCACGGGCCAGGATAACCCCACACGGCTCGGTCTCTATCTCAAGGACAGGTATATCTTCGCCTATGACCGCGTCAGATACGTAGGGGAGTCGGTGGCCGGCGTCATAGCAACCAGTGAGGCGATTGCGGAGAGAGCTGCGGCGCTGGTGGAGATCGAGTACGAAGAACTGGAGCCCGCCTTCGACCCCTATGAAGCGGCTCAGCCCGACGCTCCACTGCTTCATCCGGACATGGGCAGCTACGAGGTCGTCAATTTCATCTTCCCCAAGCCCGGCACAAACATCTCGGAGCACTTCAAGCTCCGCAAAGGGGACGTTGACGAGGCGTGGCCACGGTGCGCTGCTGTCGTGGAAGGGACTTACAGGCTCCCCCAGATCCAGCACGCACCGATCGAGACCCACGTCGCCATCGCGCGCTGGGATCCTTCCGACCAGATCACGCTGTGGGCCGCGTCCCAGTCGCCTTTTGCGCAGCGCGATCTGCTCGCTCAAAGCCTCAATGTGCCTCACGGCAACGTGCGGGTCATATCCCCTTATGTCGGTGGGGGATTTGGCGGCAAGGCGGGCATCTCCATCGAGGCCAATGTCGTCCTGATGGCCAAGGCAGTCAAGGGTCGCCCGGTAAAGCTGCGGATGACTCGCGAGGAGGAGTTCGTCGGGACCAACGTGCGGCAGAGCCTCGTAGGCCAGTTCCGGATTGGATGCGATGCCGAGGGCAATCTATTGGCCATGAAGGTCCTGTATTACTTCGGCGGCGGCGCGTATAATGACTACGGCGTGAACATCGCGCGAGCTGCTGGTTATTCGTGCACAGGTCCCTATGACATCCCGAATGTACACGGCGACTCCTTCTGCGTCTACACCAACCATCCCATCGGCAGTGCCATGCGCGGCTTTGGCATGCCCGAGATCCATTGGGGCATCGAGCAGATCATGGATCAGCTCGCCGCCAAGATCGGCATGGACCCCGCTGAGTTTCGGCGACGCAACTGCGTCCGCACCGGCGACACGATTTTGACCGGTATGACGATGCCGCAGGTCAATCTGCCGGCATGCATCGACAAGGTGACTGAAGCCATCAACTGGAACGTGGAAGCAGAACCGACGGCGCCAAACCGCAAGCGTGGGAAGGGTGTGGCGATTATGTGGAAGGCGCCGGCGATGCCGCCAAACCCCGGTAGCTCAGCCATCGTCCGGTTCAACGAGGACGCCACGGTCAATGTCTATGTTGGCGCTCAGGAGCTGGGCCAGGGAGCCTTCACCGTAGCTGCGCAGATGGCGGCGGAGGCGCTGGGCGTCCCCTACGAATGGGTGCGGGTCTCGGCAAACCCCGTCGACACGAAATACAGTCCCTATGAATGGCAGACGGTCGCCAGTCGCATCACCTGGTCGATGGGAAACGCCGTGCGTAGTGCGGCGCTGGAGGCGCGGGGAAAGATCCTTGAGACCGTGGCTCAGTATTGGGATGAGACTATCGACGACCTTGACATCAAGGACGGAGTCGTCGTCTCGTATCGCTCGGAGCGCGAGCAGCCCCTCCAGAACATGGTGATCTACGGCCTGCCCAACGAGAACTTCGAGGGATGGCAGGGTGGACCTGTGGTCGGCAGTGGCAAGTTCATGCCGACGTATGTGACCGGCCTCGACCCCGAAACCGGTCAGGGAACCCGGGCTGTGGTTCACTATACCGTCGGCGCCCAGGCCGTCGATCTGGAGGTGGATACCGAGACAGGCCAGATGGAGATCCTCCGCATCGCCAGCGCCTACGATGTCGGCAAGGCCATCAATCCAGACTTAGTGCTAACCCAGATCGAGGGCGGTGCCGTGCACGGGATGAGCTCGGCGTTTGAAGCGTTGCGGTTTGACGATAAGGGCCGTCCGATCAATGATAGCTTCGTGGACTATAAGATCGCGACCGCCATGGACGCCCCGCGAGACATTCACGGCGATATCGTCGAGACTCCGTTGGAGGACGGCCCTTGGGGCGCCCGGGGCGTCGGCGAACACGTCATGGTCCAGACCGCGCCAGCAATCGCTAACGCGCTCTATGACGCCACCGGTATCCGATTTACTGACCTCCCACTGAGCAGCGAAAAGGTGTTCCTGGCGATGCATCCGGAGGGCGTGGAGCTCAGTTGCGAACTGCCAGAGCCCAGGAACCCTGAGGACTTCTAGTCCACCCCGCGGAGACTCCAAGATCCTGCAGGCTCCCCGAGCTCATCGGGGAGCCTGTCTCTTTTTTTTGTTCTGACCCGGCGGCGGATACCTTTGCGACCGGGCCTGAACGCTGCACAGCGACAGAGGGTGGACAGACCGTTGATCCGGGCGAACTGCGTCAAGGGGAATTCATCATAACAATGTTTTAAGAATATAATTTCATCACATTAAGCTGCATACACGATAGCTAGGGTGCGCTCGACCCTCTATCCTATCGGCACCTGTGGCTTGACCACAACCCACGTCGCTCGTATACTGAACATCGGCAAAGATCAACAAACACGTAAAGGACGAGGGTATGGAACCGGAATACGATTTCAGTGATCGTGTCGTTGTCGTGACAGGCGCGAGCGGTAATCTTGGGAGTGCGATCGCAGACGCCTTCTTCGCGACCCAAGCCAACGTGGTCCTGGTCGGTCGGGATCCCGAGCGAACGGCAGAAGCCCTACCATCCTTGGTGACCCGCGAAAAGGTGTGGGTCAGTCCTCCCACGGATCTGACCAGCCTGTCGTCAACACAGGAGATGGTCGAGGAGACGTTGGATCGCTACGGACATCTGGATATCCTTGCCAACACCGTAGGCGGTTATCGAGGTGGGACACCGGTCCAGGAGACCTCGCTGGAGACCTGGGATCTCATGATGAACCTGAACGCGCGCACCGCCTTCATCGTTAGTCACGCGGTGATCCCGCCGATGCTCGAACAGGGCTATGGCAAGATCATCCACACGGCGTCCCGAGCCGCTCTAGAGGGCACGCGCAGGACCGCGGCCTATGCAGCCTCCAAGTCCGCGGTGGTGCGCCTGACCGAGACGTTGGCTGCCGAGCTAAAGGGCAAGGGCATCAACGCGAACTGCGTGCTCCCCAGTACAATGGACACGCCTGAGAACCGCAGCGCTATGCCGAGCGCGGATCCCAGCCAGTGGGTCAGCCCGAGCACCGTTGCACAGGCTTTCCTCTTCCTTGCATCGGAAGCCGCCGTCGCCATCCATGGTGTGGCCTTACCCGTCTTCGGTCCCGGTTAATCTGCGCCGCAACGGTGCCCCTCGTCCACCCCGTCGATGACCGATAGGCCTTACATCCTTGCGCTTGACAACGGGACGCAGAGCATCCGCGCACTGATCTTTGATCTGCGGGGACGTTTGGTGGCGAAGAACAGAATCCCGATCACGGCCTACATCTCACCAAAGCCGGGCTGGGCCGAGCAGGACCCCAACTACTATTGGGAGAAGCTGGGTGAAGCCTGCCAAGAGCTCTGGCGAACCACCGACATCGACCGTGACGCGATTGCGGGGGTCGCATTAACGACACAGCGTGCGACGATGGTCAACGTCGACGCCGAAGGTCGACCGCTGCGACCCGCCATCGTCTGGCTCGATCAGCGCCGAACCGAAGGCTTGCAGCCGGTCGGCGGAGTCTGGGGGCTGCTCTTCAAATTAACCGGTATGGCCGAGACCGTCGCCTACCTTCAGGCAGAAGCTGAGGCGAATTGGATCCGCACACATCAACCAGAGGTATGGCGACAGACTCACAGATACCTGCTCTTGTCAGGCTACCTTACCTATAAGCTCACCGGCGAGTTTGTCGACTCGGTCGGGTGTCAGGTCGGATACCTGCCCTTCGACTACAAGGCGCTCACGTGGGCGAAGCCGCATGACTGGAAGTGGCAAGCGGTGCCTATAGATCCCGATGTCTTGCCCGCGCTCGTGCACCCCGGACAGCGTCTGGGTACCATCAGCCGGGAAGCGGCCGAGGCCACGGGCGTGCCGCAGGGGCTTCCCCTTATCGCTGCGGCAGCCGATAAGGCGTGCGAGGTGCTGGGGGCGGGCGGGCTGACGCCCCATACCGGCTGCCTGAGTTATGGCACGACGGCGACGATCAATACCACGCACCAGCGGTACCTCGAGGTGATCCCCCTGATCCCCCCCTACCCCTCCGCCGTGCCTGGCCACTACAGTCTGGAGATCCAGATCTACCGCGGTTACTGGATGGTGAGCTGGTTCAAGGAGGAGTTCGGGCATCTGGAGCAGTGGCTCGCCAATGAGCGCGGGGTCGAGCCCGAGAGCCTGTTGGACGATCTGGTGAACGAGGTCCCGCCTGGCTCGATGGGTTTGATCCTCCAGCCCTACTGGTCGCCCGGCCTGAAGCTGCCCGGGCCCGAGGCCAAGGGCGCCATCATCGGATTCGGCGACGTGCACACGCGGGCTCACTTCTACCGTGCGATTCTCGAGGGCCTCGCCTACGCCCTACGCGAGGCCAAGGAGCGCATGGAACGCCGAATCCGGGTACCGATCACCGAACTACACGTCTCCGGCGGCGGGTCGCAGAGCGACGCTGCGATGCAGCTCACCGCAGACATCTTCGGTATGCCGACCGCTCGTCCTCACACATACGAGACCTCAGGGCTCGGCGCTGCCATCGACGCTGCCGTGGGGCTGGGTATGCACCCGGACTTCGAGACCGCTGTGGAGGAGATGACCCACATCGGACGGGTCTTCGAACCCGACGCCACCACCCGCGAGATCTATGACGGCCTCTATCACCGGGTCTACCGGGCCATGTACAAGCGGCTGAAGCCACTCTATGAGGAGATCCAGAAGATCACGGGCTATCCCAGCCGCGCTGGGGAATGACGCCCTCGTTACGGCAGCGCGAATCTCAGGAGCTCCCCGCGGTGACCATCGGCCACGTAGAGCGTGCCGTCGCGGACGAGCAGGCCTTGCGGAAACGCCAGATCCGCGCCCGCGGTTGCGCCCACTGCCCACTCATACCCTCCCCGATGATCAAATGCTAACACGCGTCGCTTGAGGGGATCTGTTACGAAGAGACGGTCCTCAGACCACGTTAGGAACGGTTTTTCGTCCGGATTGGTCACGTCCCAGGTGGGGATCTGCCATTGGCGGGTCGCGCGCCCCGTGGGGTCGAAGAGCTGCACTCTACGGTTCCAGGTGTCGGCGACAGCGACGATACCCTGAGCGCTGATGGCGATGCCAACAGGCTCGTCCAACTCCCCCGGGCCCCTGCCGCCGCCGCCAAACTCCCGGACGAAGCGCCCCTGCAGATCGAAGACCTGAACGCGCTTGTTGCCCGTGTCGGCCACGTAGAGCAGGGCGTTCTCACCGTCCAGAGCCAGAGCCCGTGGTCCATAGAAGAGACCCTGCGCTTCGGGCAGGCCCACCGCCGTGGCCTGTACCGGCCCTCCCCAACTCGTCAGATAGCGTCCGTCAGCGTCGAACTTCTGGATGCGATGGTTCCAGGTGTCGGCAACATAGATGTTCCCGTCAGCGTCCAGAACGACGTCCCACGGCTCGCTAAACTCACCGGATGCGGACCCGAAGCCGCCAAAGGAATCGATCACACCCTCTGTCCCCACGTGCCACACACGGTGATTGGCCGTATCGGCTACGTAGAGCGTGCCATCTGCCGCAGCCGCGATGCCGCGAACGAGAGCGCCGGGAAGCTGAACGCCCGGCAGCTCAGGAAGCGTGCGTTCCCCCGCCGAAAAGGGATCCGGGGGCGCTGTCGGCACCGGTTCGATGTACCGAACGGCCCCAGGCGGCCGATCGGCAGGCCACACCTCCTCGGCGACCGTGCGGCGCACGTAGAGCCGGAAGTCTTTGCGGAAGGGCCAGGTTTTCAGCGTAAACGGGTCTTCGGGATTTTTGGCCCGGGCAAACAGTCTATAGTCGCGACGCCAGACAATGTCCCACAGCGCTCTGCGCATCTGTGGGTCCGTCAGAGCGTTCCAGATGCGTTGCCAAGTGAGATCGTAATAGTCCTGTATCGGCCACCACAGGTAATGATAGTCAAAATGGACGTAGTCCTCCCTCAAGATATCCTCGACCACTCCGTACTCGGGGCTACCAGCGATCACGACAGGAGAGTCGAGAAGCTGGGCCGCGTCGGGGGACGTGCTGTAGAAGTAGTTGTTGGGGAAGCTCACCATATACCAGGTGAAGGGCCACGAGCCGTCCTCTCCGTAGGCCACCTGGACGTTCCGCTCAGTTCCCGTGACTGCCCATGAAACCTCACGAATGCGCTCGAGGGCGTCCTTGATGTCCGGCGTTCCATGCGCATAGACAAGAAACTCCGTGGCCAGGTCGGCGTTGACAAAGTTCAGCATAATGCTGGTTCGCACCGTCAGCACAGTCAGGATTGCGATCCCCAGCACCACAGCCAATCGACGCGAGACGGCGTGCCCCAGACGGGCCACAGCCCACCGGACGCCGGCCACACACACAACCAGCACGATCAGGGCACCCACGGCACGTCCCAGCGGTCGGAGCTGCGCGAGGGACGGCCCGGCCGAGGGCACCCCAGAAGTAAGGGCCTCCCTGGCAGCCGCGGCACTACCGACGAAGACGGATAGAGCGACGAGCAAGAGCGGGATCGACGCCATCAGGACCGCGGTGGAGCGTATCTCGAGCTCAGGCCACGAGATCCGATCGACGAGTGCTCCAGATCCCCATCCCCCAAGGAAAATGCTGGGAAGGGCAATGTGCACGAATAACCACGGCATCTTCTCGCCCGCGTACGTATAGGCGATCCAAGAAAGCACAGTCCACCCTAGGAGGAAGAGGGGGAAGAGACCCACCGGGTTGAGTCGGGGCACATCGGCGGGCGCCTCGGCGTCAGCAGGCTCAGATCCATCGGCCTCTACCACGCCCAGCGAACCGCGGAGCCCGCCGACTACGGCAGCCACACCGCCGGCAGCGGAGAGCAGGATGGGCAGGTACTCATACAATGGGCCAATCAAGAGATAGTAATAACCAGGCTGATCTCCCCGTTGGACCCCGTGCTGCGCCAGCCAGTAAGCAAGTCCGCCCACGAGCCCCGACAGCGCACCAAAACTCCACGTAAAGACGGTGGTGTAGGTGACGACAAAGAGTGTGTAATGAATCAGGGCGATCAAGGGCCAGCGCTTGCGATCCCACCACATACCAAAGCCGATCGAGACAGCGATCGTCGTGATCACCACGACAAACATCGCCACCAGTGTGTCGCTTGGAACGGCGGCAAAGTCACCGGTCCTGACGGCGTTATAGACGACCTCCATATCGACGCCTGCAGCGAACTTGATCAGGAAAGCAGACCACAGCGGCAAGGTGAGGGTGCCCAAGACCATCAATACGTCGAACAACCGGATTCTGCCCACGGTTTCAGGACCTAGCCCGTGCGGAATCAGAAGCAGCTCGGCGCCGAATGAGGCCAGAGCCAGAATGCCGGCAAGCCGACCCCAGAGCGGAATTGCGACCCCAGCGACGCGACTGTCACCCGTATCATCGAGAGTGAGCTCGCTCATCTCAGCCTGGGTGAACGAAGCGGCAAACGCGATACCCAGCAGGAGCATCACCGCGATCGCGATCACGAAGGGCCTGTAGACGCGCGGACGTCCCCACTTCGCCGCAAGAACCTGCACGCCAAACGGTACGAACAGCAAGGCCCCAAAGATCGCCGTGTAGATGTACGAAGCTTCCTTGGTCGCGTACATCAGGGAGAAGACCGCCGCCAGCCAGAATAGCCACCGATGCTCACCTGTATGCAGGAACTTCAGGATGGTCCAGAGCAGCAGCACCGCCGTTAACATAAGAAGTACATCGTGGCGGATATAGCGAGAGTAGTATGAGATCGACGGAGAGATGAGCAGGAGGGCCGCGGTCGCCAGCGCACCCGACCGCCCCAGCCACCGACGGAACAGCAAAGGCGTCATCACGAGAAGCACGCCCGCCAACGAGGTGAAGACACGCGCTGAGAAGTCACTCACGCCCAGGAACGTATAGCTCAGGGCTGTCAACTCAAAGAGCAGCGGGCCGTGCATCATCGGATTGTGCTGGAATCCTTCGCCCGCATAGAGATTCCACGAGAACTTCGTGTGAATGCTCTCGTCGTGGCTCATCGCACGATCTCCGAGCACGTAGAAACGACTGAACACCGCGAGGAGTAGGATAAGCACGTAGGCCACCCGCTCCCAACGACGCACCGGGCCACCGGTCATATTCGCTCCTTCTTCACAAAGCTTGTCGTCATCACCCGCAATGATACCATGTTTGCCCCGCCGAAGGGATTCATCGCGCGATCTGCATTGATCTCACAAGCTAAACCTATCGCGCGGGCTCGACCGAGAGCGGGGTCTGCAGGACGTAGACGTCGCCTCCTCCGTCCAGCGGGACACGGTCGCCCGTGCTTGCCTCATAAAGCCCTACACGCAGGTGCGCCTCACCCGCGTAATCCTCACGCTGCCACGCCAGCGCGTGAGGGTCCACCACGATTTCGCCCGCTATCCACCCGGGTGTGGGCCGGGACCAGTCCCCTGGCTGGCTGTCGTGCTGGGCCAGCATCGACCCATCAGCGGCCACCAGATGGGTGAACACCTTCAAGTCAGCCGCAGAGGCCGCCTCGCCCGCCTGCCAGATCAGCGTCAGGGTGAGCGGCTCACCGGCAGCCAACACGTGTCCGGGCTCGAGATCGTAGCCAAGGAGCGTAGCAACTTCCCCAAACTGCGCATCTGTCCCGTGCTCGACTGGCGGCGTCGCAAACCGGTGTTCGACGGCGTCAACGGTTGCCGTGCCGACGACCAGCGTGTGATCCGGCGCGCGCAAGATGATCTGCGCAGGTCCGGGCTCTGCCTCCGCCGGTACCGGCAGTACCGTATGCGCCAGAAGCGGCCGGCCCTCGGGCACACCGACCAGAGGCAGGTCGATCTGCGACATGGCCATCGTGATCCCGCGCTGCTCGACCGACAGGTGAAGCACACTGGGCGCAGCAGCATCCCCCGTCACACGCCAGAGACTCGTCGCGATGAGACGCTCACCGAGCATAGCCCTCTCACGATCCAGCAGCGCGCCCTCCAAGCGCAGTGCTGGCGAGACCTGCACACCGGGGCCATCGGGAGGCGGAGCAATCCCGTAGAGCGACTCGTCACGCCACGGCGCGACTGCGGGCGTCACGTCACCCAGACGGACCGCTGGCACAACGGAGCCGTCCGCTTCGATCAGATCGATGGTCTGAGCCGAGTTGTGCAGGTCGAACACACCGACCTCCAAGCGATAGGCGTGAGGAAGCAAACCGACCGGCAGCGGGAAGATCGCGTACGACGACCGCACCTTGCCTTGATCTTGAGGTACCATCGTCAATGAAGCGTCATGCGCCGTCACAAGCGCGCCGCTGGGCGCGTAGAGGCGCAGCGCGACGCCGGTGCCATTGTTTGGCCCGGTCCCTTCCCAGCACAGTCGCACCGGCAGGGCTGCGCCGCTGATCGGCATCTCGGAGATACCAACTCCGACGAGGCACAGGTCACCGGCTTCGGTACAGGCGCGCCCTCGCGGTCGGCATTCCGGAAGGCCGACCATCCCATCCATCCGATACACCTCAAGAAAGACACCGTGAAACGGCACACGATCGATAAGCAAACCGCCCGTGGTCAGCGCAGCGCGCAGGACGCGACGCGGATCCAGGACGTCGCGTCTGTAGTCGAGCGCGAAAACGAGGCCGTGCGGGCGCATCTCAGTGAATAGCGAACTGATTGCGTCATCCGTAGGCGTTGACGGCATCATTGCCGCGCTGGCGGCGCCCAGATCATATTGGAGCAGCGACCAGTCGGTTGCCGGGACCACGACGACATCCCCCGCCTGCGCGGTCTTACGCACGTATCGTGCGACACCGCGCACATCGCTCCGCGCATACACCGGGTCGGTGAAGTAAGCTCTGAGCCCCAGTAAAGACGTGCCGAGGATCGCCGCCAAGAGAGCTTTGTTCAAGCCCCCGCCCAGCCGGCGACGCCCGACGACTGCCGCCGCGGTCATCCATCCCCCCAGCACAAACGGGAGAATATACCGAGGATGCGACTGCGGGCTCAACGACCAGATGCCGGGCGCGCTCAACAACGGCAGTGCCCAGAGCAGCACCACCGCCGTCGTCGCTGTGTTCACCTTTGGGCGACGAACGAGCAACAGAGTCCCCAAGAACAACAACAGCCCAGCAACCACTGAAGAACGGGTCAGCAACGGATCGCTTAGGGCCTGAGGCAGGCCTACAGTGTGAAAGATGCCCACCAGGCGGGCCAGGTAGTCCGCCGGAACCGCGATCGTCGTGGTGTTCGCCAGCCCAGCCTCGCTCGTGAGAGGCGTCAGCCCAGTCCTCGCGACCTGCAGAAGCCAGGGCATCAGCAGAAGAGCCGTCGTGCCGGCGCCCACCAGCCACTCCGTGCCGACGTTGCGTCGGCGATCTCCCCGCCGCATCACCCACCGTCCAACATAGACCAGGGCGGCGGTGACCGCAGCAATGACCCCCACGTAGTGGGTCATCAGAAAGACCGACTGCACGACCCCCAGTATCATCCCCCGAACGACGGCCCATGTCCCTCCTGCATCCTGGAGCATCGTACGGCGCGAACCGTGCCGGGAGGGTGGCCAGGCCAGGGACCAAAGCGCCAACGTCAGGAGCGGCAGAAAGGCATAGGCGCGGATCTCCTGGCCATAGATCACAAAGGGAGGCGCTAGCGCCACAAGGAGCGCTGCTGCACGCGCCGAGCGCTGGCTCACACGATGTGCCAGGAATCGCGCGACAGCCGCCGGCAACAGCGTGACGGCCAGAGCCGAGAGATAGCGGGCCGCGAAGGGGGTACGCCCGGCAAGGGCAGTCCAGATCCGAAGGACAAAGAAGTACAGAGGAGGATGGATATTCGCCGCCCGATCGCGCGCGATCTCGTCCAGGGGCAGATCCGCGAGGTGCAGACTGATGCCTTCATCCCACCAGATCGACTGACCGCACAGCGTTGGGACGAGAATGGCAAAGACCAGGAGGCAAGGAAACAGCCTTCGAGCCACTGGCTTCTCGACAGGACTAAGGCCGCAAGCCATGGAGAGACGCCTATCCTTTCGCCACAGCCCGCGACCGTGTGATCCTATTGACCTTCCTGGACGCGCCTCATTCAGATCCCATCCGGGCGAGTTCCTCTTCGACGAGGCTGTCGTCCAACTTCGTGAAGAGCGGCTTAGGTTTCTCCAATGACCGTCCGGCGGGCAGGGTCTCATAGCCCCAATGCCCACTCGCGTCACCATCGTCATAGCGCAGGACCTTGTGAAAATCCTCCCCCTCCCCTATCGGCTCGATGATCTGCTCGCCGAAAAGCGGCTTCTCGTATCCGAGCGCAGCGTGCAGCGCTTCGGATGAGAAGGGCAAGAACGGCGCCAGGAGCGTCTTGAGGGCGTTGATCGCCTGCAAGGCCACGTTCAGCGTCGTCGCCGCAGCGTTGCGATCCGTCTTGATCTGCGTCCAGGGCGCTTTCACCTCCAGGTACCGGTTGACCTCGCGGGCCAAGGAGAGGGCCTCTCCCAGCGCCGCGCGAAAGTGTCGCGCCGCGATCTGCTCCCCAACGACCTCGAAGCTGGAACGAACCTGTGCTAACAGCTCATTGTCCGCGCTCGTCAACTCGCCCGCCTCTGGTATCTCGCCGAAATGCCGGTGGGTGAAGGACAGAACTCGGTGAGCGAGATTCCCCCAAACCCCAACGAGCTCAGCGTTGTTGCGCCGGACAAAGTCGTCCCACAGAAAGTCGCTATCGCTCGTCTCCGGCATCACCACCGCGATGTAGTACCGAATTGCGTCGGCGTCATACCGCGAGAGCAAGTCCGGCAGCGTGATCATATGGCCACGGCTCTTGGAGAACTGTGCCCCCGCCAGATTCATAAACTCATTCGCCGGCACGTCGGTTGGCAGGTTCAAGTGCTTGGATGCATCTTCCTCGTAGAGGCGCCCCACCCCAATCAATTCCGCCGGCCAGATCACCGTGTGGAAAACGATATTGTCCTTGCCAATAAAATAGTAAGTCTCCGCCGCCCGATCGTACCACCATGCCTTCCAGGCGTCCGGCGCGCCCCTCAGCGCGGACTCCTCTATACTGGCTGAGAGGTAGCCGATAACCGCCTCGAACCAAACGTAGAGCCGCTTCTGCTCGTAACCCTCCACCGGAACGGGAATACCCCAATCGATATCGCGAGTGATCGGGCGCCCCTTCAGTCCGCCCTTAACATAGTTGCGGGAGAATTTGAGCACGCTTGAGCGCCAGTTCGCCTTATCCTCCTCATCAAGATAGGCCTCCACCGCAGCCCCAAGCTTGGGTAGATCCAGGAAGAAGTGTTCAGTCTCTCGGATCACAGGAACCGAACCGTCGATCTTGGACCGAGGATCGCCCAATTCCAGTGCATCCAGAATCTTGCCACAATTATCACACTGATCGCCCCTGGCCTCTGCGTAGCCGCAGTGCGGACAGACACCCTCAACGTAGCGATCGGGCAGAAAGCGTTCCTGAGTCTCAGAGTAGTACTGACTCTGCGTCTCAGTATAGAGGTAGCCGTTGTTGAGCAACGCTAGAAAGATATCCTGGGACACACGATGGTGGTTGGCTGTATCTGTGTGGGTAAAAAGGTCATAGGAGATACCGATCTCCTGCTGCGTTTCCAGAAAGCCTTGATGGAATCGCTCGTAGATCTCCCGCGGCGTGACGTCCTCTTGATCCGCGCGAAGCGTGACCGGCGTCCCGTGAGAGTCCGACCCCGAGACCATCAGCACATCGTGGCGGGCTAGCCGATGGTAGCGCGCAAAGATGTCCGCCGGCAGATACGCGCCCGCCAGGTGACCGATATGCAGCTCCCCGTTCGCATAGGGCCAAGCAACAGCGACCAGGACTTTCTTCTCCTCTGATTCTGACATGATCCTCCTCCTCTGGCACAGCATAAGTATACCAAACCCTGATGAAAAAGAGAGACGTCACAACACCCTGTCTGCATCACGCTCTACAGCCAAGCCGGGTCACGCTTCAAGCCAAAAAAGAACCCGCCAGCGGGGCTGGCGGGTCCTAGCTCGATCCGTGAGTGTCACGGGCCGTCGCGCTCGGGGCACCTCGCATCCCCGCGCGAACGCACGTAACGCATCCTCATAGCGTCAAAGCTGTAGATGCTCACTTCAGATAGTCCTTCAAGTCACGACTGCGGCTGGGATGGCGCAATCTGCGAAGCGCCTGTCCCTCGATCTGCCGGATCCGCTCGCGCGTCAAACCGAATTTCTGTCCGACCTCTTCCAGTGTGTAACTGCGGCCATTGTGCAGCCCAAAACGCATCCTGAGGATGCGCACCTCGCGCGGGTTCAGCGTGGCCAATATCTCCTCAATGCGATCGCGTAACATCCCCGTGTACGCTGTGTCGGGAGGCGTCGGCGTCTGCTCGTCCTCAATAAAGCTGCTCAGCTCGCTGTCTTCGTCCTCCCCGACCGGTCGCTCCAGACTCAGCGGCTGCCAGGAAACGCGCATCATCCACTGGACCTTGCGAGGCTCCAAGCCCATCTCCGCGGCAAGCTCCTCGGCGGTTGGTCGTGTGCCGCGCTCCTGTTCGATCTCCTGTGCCCGACGATAGAGACGCCGAATGCGATCGCTCATATGCACGGGGACCCGAATCGTCCGGCCCTGATCGGCAATCGCACGGGTGATCGTCTGGCGAATCCACCAGGTGGCATAGGTGGAAAACCGGTAACCGCGCTGATACTCAAACTTCTCGACCGCCTTCATCAGGCCGAGGTTGCCCTCCTGAATGAGGTCGAGAAAGGGCACATTTCGACCGATGTACTTCTTAGCAATGCTGACAACCAGCCGCGTGTTGGCCCGAATCAGGTGATCCCGCGCCCCAAGTCCATCCAACATAATCTGCTCAAGGCAGGCCCGTTCCTCCGCCGTATGACCGTCGCTCTTGAGTAGGATCTCGGCCTCGTCACCCCGCTCAATCCGCTTCGCTAGGGAGACCTCCTCCTCGGTGGTGAGAAGCGGGACCCGAGCCATCTCGCGAAGATACAGCGCTACTGTGTCGTCGACCCCAATTCCGTCAAGGTTGTAGACGTCCTCTTCCCACTCCAGATCATCGTCGGCTAAGGCATCAATGAACGTGGTATCTTCCTCTTCATCCTCCTCGTCGCCTGCCTCGATCTCGACGCCAGCCTCCCTGAGTTCCGCAAGCACACTCTCGAGAGAAACCTGACCGTCCAAAGATGCAAGAGCTTCCAACACCTCATCAACCGTCAGAAATCCTTGAGCTTCTGCCTTGTCGAGTAGCTCCCCAATTATGTCCATGGCCCTCCTTGGATCATAGCATCCATCCGGTCTCGCCTTTGCGTGCACTGACCAAAGGGTCCGTCTCGAAGCTCTGCAATCCTACGATAAGGCGTGTTCATTCTCCGCCCGTTTACGGCGGAACTGATCCAACTCTAGAAGGAGAAAGCGCTTACAGAGCGTTAGTCTTCTCCGGGTTCATCCACAAGCGCTCGTAGCGCCTCCCACCGAGGGTCAATCTCGACGACATCCTCGCAATCGCACTCCCCCAGATTCCGGTTCCCACCGCATTGGGGACAGATGCCCTTGCAGCCAGGAGAGCAGAGGGGGCTCACGGGCAATCCTAGCCAGGCGTACTGGCGTATGAGAGGCGCGAGGTTCGCCCATCCGTCTTCGTCCACACGCACAGGACGCTCTGGTGTAAGCTCCGCCCCAGGAAGGCCAATGGTGTCCTCAAGCTCAAGTTCAATGGGTTCAGAAATGGGGGTAAGACAACGCGTGCACTGGGTCTTGGCTTCAGCATCGAGCTCACCTTGAACCAAAATGCCATCTGCAACGCGGGTAAAGTGGAGTTCGCCTCGCAAGTAGTTCAATTCAAGATCACCAACGTTAACGCTGTCGATATCGAGGTCAATCGACTCTTGCTTTCCAACTCTAGCATGAGCCAATGTAGAAAGGTTCAGTTTGATCATTGCACGGACAACCTCCGTGTCCCGCCAACACTGCAATTATAGCACAGCTGATCATCGCCGTCAAGGATTTCCTAAAAACCCTTCTCTTTATTGATTGCGACAACCAGCTATGGACCTTGCTATGACGGGAGCCCGGATCAGTTCGCTATGAAACAGCGCCTTATGTGCAGCTCCACAACACACACAGCAAAAGACCACCGTCCGAAAACCGCGGTGGCCCTTGCGAATGTGTGATCTGCAAAGCGACGCGGATGACAGGGCCGCAACCAGCGACAGCGATCTAGAGATGCATGCCGATGACACCAAGAGCGGCGTCACCTGCTTGGAGCATCACTGCCTGCAGCCTAACTATCGCCCTGCATCTGGGTTTCCAGATACTCAACCGCGCCTTGGACCGTCGTGATGCTCCTCGCGTCGTCGTCCGAGATACGCCCCCCGAACTCATCCTCGAAGGCCATGATGAGCTCCACGAGATCTAGGGAGTCAGCGCCTAGATCCTCTCGAAAGCGTGCCTCGAGCGTGATTTCATCTTCCTCAATCGTCAAGGTATCTACAATGATGTCTTTTACTTTCTGGTAGACTTCATCGCTCATCGTATCCCTCCCGGAATAAGTATCGTTACGCGTCACTTCGGAGTATGGAATCATACTGTGTCGGGCACACCTGCCATTCTAAAGGTGGGCGCGACAAATGTCAAGCTCGACCGCGCCAGCGCGCCAGCCTGGACGTGTCAAACCTTGACCTCAACGCCCGATCAAGTATAGTCGGAACGATCAACCGAGCAGGCCGATCTAAGTTCTCGCGGAGGCGATCGAGGTGGTAGCCACCGACACAGGCGCCCGCAAAGATGACCATATCCGAATCAATCTGGAGGAGGATGTCTCCTTCTCACAGATCACCACGGGTCTCGAGCACTACCAGCTGACTCACCAGGCGCTCCCCAACCTCGATCTCGACAACGTGGACCTCTCCACCACCTTCCTGGGCCATCACCTCTCATCTCCCTTGCTCATCGCCTCAATGACCGGGGGAACGGCGCGAAGCGGTCATCTCAATCGCATCCTTGCGGAAGCGGCACAGGCGACCGGCATAGGAATGGGACTGGGATCGACCCGGGCGATGCTCGAACGCCCTGAAGTGACCAAGACCTTCCAGGTGCGTGATGTGGCACCCGACGTCCTCTTGCTGGCTAACCTCGGCGCCGTGCAGCTGAACTATGGATACGGTGTGGATGACTGCGCGCGTCTCGTGGAGAGAACGGGCGCCGATGGTCTCTACCTGCACCTCAACCCGCTGCAGGAGGCGCTCCAGCCGGAAGGGGACACGTGCTTCTATGGACTCCTGGATCGGATTGAGGCGGTCTGCGCGCATCTGCCCGTGCCCGTAGTCGTCAAGGAGGTAGGTTGGGGGCTGTCGGCTGACGTGGCGCGACATCTTCTCAACGCCGGCGTCGCCGCGCTCGATGTTGCTGGGGCAGGTGGCACATCGTGGAGCCAGGTCGAGCTTCATCGCCTCGAGGGACGCCTGCGTCGCGAGATAGCAGCGAGCTTCCGCACCTGGGGAATCCCAACCGCCGACTCGATCCAACGCATCCGGGACATCGATCCCAAGGTCCCCCTGGTCGCCAGCGGCGGCCTGAAGACTGGCATTGATGTCGCGAAGTGCATTGCGTTGGGCGCCGATGTCGCCGCGCTTGCCGGCGTTATGCTCCGCGCTGCGGCGATATCCGTCGAAACCCTCCTCGAGCAGATCGAGATCCTGCGCCAGCAAATCAAGATCGCTATGTTCGCCACGGGTTCTCGGGATATTCAGGCGTTGCGAAACGCGGAGATTGTGGAGATCCATCCCCGGAGGCACCCTTGAACCCTCAGGAACGCTACCTGCCTGCGCTGAAGACGGAGATGCACCGGATCGTGAGCGGTCAGGGAGGTGAGCCGGGGCTGCTCTACGGCATGCTGCGCTATCATCTCGGCTGGGTGGACGAGCACTTGGCGCCCGCCCAGAGTGACGGCGGCAAGCACGTGCGGCCAACGATCCTGCTGCTTGCTACTGAGGCTCAGCAGGGAGAGTGGCGGCAAGCTTTGCCGGCTGCCGCCGCGGTAGAGCTCCTCCACGGCTTCACCCTCATTCACGACGACATCGAGGACCGTGACGCGTTACGCCGGGGGCGAGCCACCCTATGGAGTTTGTGGGGCATACCGCAAGCCATCAACGCCGGCGATGCACTCTTCGCCATATCCTACCGTGCGATGCTCGGGCTGCAAGCCACCGGGGTGCCTGCAGCGCAGATCGTGACGGGCCTTGAACGCTTTACGGAGGCTGTGATCCGCATCACCGAGGGGCAGTGTCGCGATCTCCAGTTTGAGTCCGAGGTCGACGTCGACGAAAGCGCCTATCTCGAGATGATTGCGGGCAAGACCGCTGCCCTGATTGGGCTTGCTGCGGAGCTCGGCGGCATGATCGCGGGATGTTTGGGCGCAAGAGCCGCAGCGCTTCGCGAGTTCGGCGAGGCGCTCGGAATGGCCTATCAGATGCACGACGACCTTCTTGGCCTCTGGGGCGACCCGCGGCAGACCGGCAAACCAGTTGGGTCGGACCTCCGCAAGCACAAGAAAACGCTTCCCATTCTGCATGGCCTTGCGCAGAGCCGCGAGCTCTGCGACATACTCTCGGATCAAGAGCTGGATGAGAGTCAGGTGCACCGCGCTCTCCTGACGCTGGAGCGCGTGGGGAGCCGCGGGTACACTGAAGCGAAGGTTCAGACTTTCCACCGCCAGGCCTTGGATGCACTCGATAGATCAGAGGGCATCGGTGAGGCGCAAGAGGCATTGGCCGAGCTGGCGAAGCGGCTGGCGCATCGCCAGAAATGATGCGTGCCACCGCGAGCGACCCACGGCAGGCTGGGAATTGCCCGGCGTGGAGTTCCGAGGCAGGTGCGGTCGCGGCCTCAATCCATCACGTCGGATAACTCAAGCAGCCGGAGGTCCAGCGGACGCAGTTTGGCCACGGCCTCTTCCAGCGAATATGATTCGAGTTTGTTGCCTCTAAGGGCCACCATTAGACCACTTTCGCCCTCGATCAGGTGGTCCGCCGCGAAGGCGCCCATGCGCGTCCCCAGCAAACGATCGAACGCCGACGGGCGTCCGCCCCGCTGCACGTGCCCCAACACCGTTACACGCACGTCGAATCCCAGATCCTCCTGATGGGACCTCAGGTACTCCTCTACGGCGTGGACCCCTGGCTTCCAGCCCTCCGCGATCACCATGATGCAGTGGTGTTTGCCGCGGACGTAGGCATCCACAACCGCTTCGGCGATCTCCTCCAAAGCAGGCCCCTCGCGTTCCGGTACGAGGATCACCTCGGCCCCACCAGCCAGACCACTGGCCAAGGCCAGGTAGCCACAATCACGCCCCATGACCTCGATGAGGAACGCGCGCTGATGGGAGGTGGCGGTGTCCTTAATGCGATCGATCGCGTCAAGGATCGTGTTGAGTGTCGTGTCGACGCCCACCGACATATCAGTTTCGGCGACGTCATTATCAATGGATGCAGGTATACCGTAGGTTGGCAGGTCCATCTTGTGTAACTCCAGAGCCCCGGTCAAAGAGCCGTTCCCACCGATGACGATGAGGCCTTCGATGCCTCGCTGATTCAGGCGGCGCAGGGCCGTCCGGCGGACCTTCATATCCTTGAACTCGGGACAGCGCGCCGTACCCAACATGGTGCCGCCTCGCCCCATAATCCCGCCAACATCCCGACTGTCGAGCCGACTGAGATCGCCGTTGATCAGGCCTCGGTATCCCCAGCGGACGCCGTAGACATCAACGCCCCGCCTGATGGCCTGGCGCGTGACCGCGCGAATACAGGCATTGAGACCTGGACCGTCTCCTCCGCTTGTGAGCACCGCAATCGACCTCAGCATAGATCCTCCCTCGAGAAGCGTTTCCACCCGATGCCGTCGGCTTGCCAACCCTATCGCCTGACAGGCACAGTGCCATTGTAACCTCGGCCAGAGTCGGTGACAAACCTCTCGGCTCGTCGTGCAACAGCGCTGTGATTTGCGGTGACCAACCCGGCATCGTTGACAATTCACCTGGTTCCGTATAATCATGCTGTATGAACCGATCGAGAGTCTCTGTCGCCGCCAAGATCAAGGGCGCCCGTACGCCCGCAGAAGAGCTGCGCGGAACGCTGTCACAGCTTGAAGCGAGAGTGGGCAAGCTGACTTTCGCTGAGGCCGAAACGCCGGCTGAGATTCTCCTGCTACTAGATCGTGCCGATGCCCTGATGCAGGAGCTGTCGGAACAGGGCTTCGACCTTCACGCCGAACGCGCTCGGCTCAGCACCGTGACGCAGCAGTTCCGGAAGAAGAGCAATGCCTTCCTCCAGCAGATTGGCGGCGTTAAGGGGCTGCAGGAATTGCGCGAGGAGGCCGACCCCCCTGCCGCCAATTGGTGGTGGTACATCGACCGGGCTTTGTCCGAGGAGCGCCGCACGCGTCGGACGCGAACCCTTCGCACGTTAGCGGCCGCTGCCGTGATCTTGGCCGTGGTCGCGGGCCTCTACATGCTCTTTCTCGCCCCAGACGAAGCGACTCGCCAGCGCTATCTGTACGAGCAGCGCGCAGAACGGGCCCTGACTGAGGGCGACCCGGTTCGGGCAGCTCAGGAGATCGGCCAAGCGCTTGCTTACGCCCCCGATGACGTTGACCTCCTGATACTGCAGGGCGTGTCGCTCCATCTTTCAGGACGAGAAGACGATGCACAGGCCGCCTTCACTGCAGCGCGCACGGCGACGAGCAATCTGGAGACCTTCTATGCTGGTCGTGCTCAGGTCTATCTCCTAGCTGACCGCCCGGATCTCGCCCTTGAGGACACCCAAGAGATGGTGGAGCTCAATCCCGACTCGGCCCTCGCGTATCTCCAGATGGGCAGCGCCAACCAAGCGCTGGGCGATTACCTCGAAGCAAGCAAGAACTACGAGACGGCCAGCGAGCTAGCCCGGGCCGCAGGACAGGCGGAGCTTGAGGGCATCGCGCGCGTCCAGTTGGCAAACCTAACAATGCTGATGAGCGCCCCACAGCTTGACACGTCGTCGTCCACTGTCACGCCAAGCCCATAGTCGCAGCATCAGGGGATGGCGAAACCGGCGCGCGGAGCCATTGCACGGCCGCCACGCCGGTTCGATCTGTATCACGCCGCGATCCGCTGCGCCAGCTGCTACTACCTTGCCATCCACCCGCCATCCACAAGCACAATCGCACCGTGCACATAGCTGGATGCCTCAGAAGCAAGGAACACACTCACACCCTTGAAATCCTCCGGATCGCCCCAGCGCCCGGCCGGGATGCGCTCCAGGATCTGACGGCTGCGAACCGGATCGTCTCGCAGAGCCTGCGTGTTGTCCGTCGCGATGTAACCGGGGGCGATGGCATTGACGTTCACGCCCTTGCTCGCCCATTCGTTCGCCAACGCCTTTGTGAGCTGCCCTACCCCGCCCTTGCTCGCGGCGTAGCTAGGGACGGTGATCCCTCCCTGAAAGGTAAGAAGCGATGCGGTAAAGATGATCTTCCCGCGACCGCGCTGCACCATATCTCGTCCAAACTCCCGCGCCAGGATGAATTGCGCCGTGAGGTTGACCTCCAGAACTGTATCCCAATAGTCATCCGGATGGTGCGCCGCCGGCTCGCGCAGAATCGTCCCCGCATTGTTGACCAGGATGTCCACAGCCGGGAACTGCGATTTGACCTTCTCGATAAACGCATAGAGGGCCTCGCGGTCACCGAAATCGCATTGAAATCCGGCAAACTGACGTCCCAGGTCGGTTACGGCTTTCTCGACGGCGCTCCGCCGGGGGTCAAGGGACTTACTCACCCCGATGATATCGGCGCCGGCCTCAGCTAGGCCAACGGCAATAGCCATACCGATGCCACGCCTCGCTCCGGTCACCAACGCGAGCTTACCCTCAAGTGAGAATCGCTGCAGAACCGTCATTCACCAGTCTCCTATCCTGTAATAGTCTCAATCAGCCTGAATGGCCCAATCCGCTGGTTGGCTCAATCATAGGGCTCCTATCGGTTGCACTACGGGATCTCGATCAGCACCTTCATCACATCGCCGCCCCGATCAAGCTCCTCCAACCCAACCCGCAAGCGCTCCAAGGGATACACCTCGGAGATGAGCGCGTCCAGCGGCAGCACATCCGCCGATGCCAACTCGATCGCACGTTCAAAGTCCTGTCGCTCATAGACCCGCGCGCCGCGCAACCGGAGCTCCCGCCAGAGCACGCGGAAGAGATCGACCGCTGGGGGATCCCCGAACATACCCACGATCACGATGCGCCCTCGGGTCCGCGGCAGCTTCGTCATCGTCGCCGCCCCCGAGCCGCTCGCCGTCACTTCAAAGACGACGTCAGCGCCGGCGCCGCCGGTCCGCGCCTCCACCACACTGGGCAGATCGACCTCCCTGGGGTTGACAACCTCCAGCCCAAGCTCAGTACCGATCCTGACACGCTTAGGATTGATCTCCGAGACCAGGACCTCCGCACCTTGATGTGCTGCCACCAAAGCGATCAGCGTGCCGATAGGTCCTCCGCCCAGAACCGTCACAAACTCACCGGTCTTCACGTCTCCCAGCCGCACATCGTGACACGCCACAGCCAACGGCTCGACGAGCGCAGCCCGCTTCAGCGACATAGCCGCCGGCAAGGGCAAGATTGTGTGGGCTGGCACGGTCCAGTAGGACTGGAACCCTCCTTGGGTATCGATGCCCAGGAACTTCAAGTTCAGACAGATATGGCTGTGCCCGGCCTCGCACGCAGGGCAGTGACCGCACGGATCCAGTGGCATCACCGTCACCTTCTGCCCGATCTCGAGGCCCTCCACATCGGCGCCCAGTGCCGAGACCACGCCAGAGACCTCGTGGCCCATAATCTGCGATTCGGCAACGCGCCAATCCATCCGACCATGGTAGATGTGCAGATCCGTCCCGCAGATGCCTGCATAGGCGATCTTGACCTGAACCTCGCCGGGACCGGGCGGAACGGCCTCCACCTCCCCGACTCTGATCTGCTTATCTCGCTCATAGAATGCCGCTTGTGTCATAGCGTGCTCCTCTCTTTTACACTCAGACCGGGCACATCCCCGGCCCGCTTGACCGCGCTCCAGTACGTTACACGCGTCCAGGAATCATCGGCAGCTCGCAGGAACTTCCCCGCTGCTCAAGCCACTCTGTCATTCTAGGGTCGGTTAGCTCCGATGTCAAAACCCTGGCGATGGCGTCGGCTTGACAAAGCTCGACGCCCTAACACAATCAGGTGTGGTCACCGATGTCCAAAGCAGCCCACGACATGCACCCAGGGAGGTATCCGTGCACCAGATGACGAACAAAGATCGACTTTTGCGGATTATCGATGGCGACCTACCCGACCAGATCCCCTGGATTCCCCGGCTCCAAATCTGGTACGATGCACACCGGCGCCGCGGCGATCTGCCGGAACGCTACCGGGGCTGCTCCCTTCAGGAGATTGAGCGCGATCTGGGTATGGGTGCGCCAGCACGGGAGGGACGGGTCTTCCGCACGGAGCTGCGTGGGGTGGCGATCTCGACAGAGGAGATCGCGGGCCGCCTTACCACGACGTACAGGACGCCCCTTGGCTCAGTCTCCACAGTCAGCAGTCAGTCCCCTACCCTGACCGAGGGTGGGATCTCAAGCAGACTCGACGTTGACCATATGATCTCCGGGCCGGAGGATTACGCGGTGGTCGAGTATATCATCGAGCACACAGACGTTGTACCCACGTATGAGGCCTACCGTGCGTACGAGCGCGAAATCGGCGAGGACGGCATCCCCCTGGTGTCGATGGGGCCGGATCCGATGTACCGCATCATTCAGGATCTCATCGGCTACAATCAGGCATTCTACCACCTGCACGACGAGCGACAGTGCGTGCTGCATCTCTACGACGTCCTCCGAGAACACGCCCTGACCATACAGGAGATCATCCTCGACTCGCCAGCTAAGCTCATCCTCCATGGTGAGCACTTCGACTCGCAGTTTACGCCGCCCCCGATCTTCCGGGAATTCATGCTCCCCTACTTCCAGCCGTTCTCCGAACGACTCCACAAACGGAACAAGCTGCTCGTCTGCCACGCCGATGCCGACACCAGCAATCTCCTCGACCTCATCAAAGAGGCGGGTTTCGACATGGCCGAGTGCTTCGTCACCGCGCCGATGGTTCAGGTAACGCTGGCGGAGGCTCGCAGGGCCTTTGGTGATCACGTGATCATCTGGGGTGGCGTCCCTTCGATGATGCTGTGCGATCCCGTCACGGATGAGGCTTTCGAACGGTATATGCACGAGCTCTTCCGAACGATCGCGCCGGGCCATGCCTTCATTCTCGGCGTCGCGGATAACGTGATGGCTGAGGCCAAGTTTGAGCGGATCGAGCGGATCAGCCAGATGGTCAAGACGTACGGGCGCTGCCCTATCGATCCTGCCACGATCAGATATTGATCGTCTTGAGATCCTCGGTGGGTTCGATATCCCCGACCGCCGCTTTTAGAGCGTCGAGGTCAGCACGCATCCCGTGCCGGAAGGCGGCGATATCGGACCAGTGCACGATCAGGTTCATCCCCATGCGCATCCACCGCACCTCGTGCTCCAAAGCCTGCGCATAGACCGCGTGGATGCCGGCACCTACCCCCTTATCCCGAGCCTTGCGGATGATGGTGTCGACCGCCTCCAGATACCGAGGGTGCTCGTACGCCTCCGGAATCCCCAGGCTCGTGCTGAGGTCGTGAGGACCGACGAGCACGGCATCGAGGCCAGGCACCTCCAGAATGTCGTCGAGCGCCTCCAGAGCCGGCACGCTTTCGATGTTGACGATAAGCGCGCGATCTGCATTCCTCTCAGCCAGATAAGACGCTAGCTCGGGCTCGGCCTGCTCGGCGCCTGTGAGGATTCGGTCCAGACGAGTCCCCTTAAGCGGACGGTAATGCGCCGCTCCGTCCAGCGCGCGCACCTGTTCGGGCGTCTCGATATAGGGCGCGATGACCCCCAATGCGCCGCCATCATACGCCTTGCATGCCTCGAAAGGGTCTGGGCTTGGGATACGAACGATGGGCACCATTCCCAACGCGGTGTAGGTCCGGCACATCTGTGAGAGCTCCACGCGATCGTGGGGAACGTGCTCAGCGCCAATAAACACAAAGTCCACGCCCGTGCCCTTCACGACGGAGGGCCACATAGGCGTGCTGACCGAGACAAACGTGCCGTATACCCGCTCACCTTGATGCAACCGCTCCCTGAACTCACGCCCATCCATACCATCCTCCTTTTGAGAGTCTTCTCAACATCCACTCATAGTCCGCGGCCCAAGTCCCTGCCTGATCGAAGCCGTGTGCGCCGCGACATACTCAGGCAATTAGGCGTTATCGACCTTATCTAGTCAGCCACTCACTTACGCTCGATGGCACCGGTTCAGATCCCGAACCAGCCACAACTCAACTGGCTGAACACAAAATCGATACCGCGAAAGCTCAAAACGTTTAGCTCACAGAGCAGAAAGCGACCAGCGACGGGCCATCCCGACGTGCATCAAAGACCCGGATACCATCGCACGGCGTTCCGATATAGCAGCTGATCAATAACGTCCATAGGAAGAGCGAGACCCTGGACCTCAAGGCCGTCAAGCATCATCTTGGTACTCGAACGGAAGTAAGCAAACTCACGCCGATAGCGGGCCTCCAGAGAGGCCAGATGTGTGCTTCGCTCCTGCTCATTCATCTCGGAGACAGGCTGTCGCTGCACCACGTCTGTCCCAAACAGAATTCGTTCCTGATGTCTGACGAAGAACTCGCGGACCGTGGATCGCTTCTGTCTCACAAGATCCCGCAGTCGTGCCGAAGTATCGACTGCGAAGTTCCCAAAGCGGTCGAACCGGCGAGCGATCTCAGCGACATCATACTCCAGGCTTCCCAGGTGCGCTCCAACGACACGGAGGTTCGGGTGACGGGCGAGCACACCATCACGAGCCTCGATGAGCTGCTTGTGAGAGGGATGGTCCGGTTTGTCACCCATATACCATTCGGGATGAGCTCGATAGTAGCCGGCGTGAGTATTGCGCGCGTCCAGCGGCTGCCAGCACCCCAACGGCTCACCAATGTGCATCAGGACAGACTTACCTACGGAGGCAAGGTACTCATAGAGCGGATCGAAGAGCGGATCGTCGACCATCAGAAATGCCCCGGAGGGTTTTCTCAAGCGCATGCCCACGTTCTTCCAGATCTTGCATGCCACCGCGCCGGCATCGAAGTCCCGCTGCAGGCCCGCGATCACGTCGTCCGCGTAGGTCTCAATCCGGGCGAAGTCCGGTGGGTCAAAGGTCGTGCACCACGCATAGCGCTCCGGGTAGAGATGAGCCAGTTCCCGGTACGTGCCAGCATTGAGCCGCCATTGCCCACTCGCATCGTGGGCCACAGCGACGTTGAGCAGCTTGAGTTCGAGGCTCCGCAGCGTCCTCAGGGCATCAGGGTGATCTCCCACATAGTGTATGTGAGCATCAATCACGGTCACAGCTCCTCCCGATTCTCCACACAACTTCGCGACCACTCATTGGATATAATGCCCCAACCCTCTTTTGTCAAATAGTCCCAAGCTCTTGACACACACCAGGAATCTCGTTATACTATTACGTGTAAGGGAATTACAAAACCTACACCGCTGACATGGTGCCGATACGATCTAGAGCAGGAGAGATGACATGAGTGAAGAGACCGTAGAAGAGAAGGTTGTTGAGATTGAGGTCACCGCAGAGGAAAGCAGCGAACAACCCTCGCAGAGCCCTATTGAGCCGACCGGTGAAGCGGAGAAAGCTGCCGCCGAGCCTGGCGGAAAGCCCGAACAGAAAAAGGAGAAGCCCTCCCACAACATCAAAGATGCGCTGAAGCAGGTGGAGTCCTTCGGGCAGGCGCTCAGTGAAGCGCTGCAGGGCCGCGGGAACGTGGTGATGGTTCGCGTCAACGACGAGGCGCTTGACCATCTAGATATGTTGATCGACGCAGAGATTACCAAGAGCCGATCAGAAAGCGCAGCGTTCCTGATCAGCGAGGGGATCAGCGCCAATGAGGCGCTCTTCGACCAGATCCGAGACATCACCGAGCAAATCGCAGCACTGCGCGAGCAGCTCCGTAAGGAAGTGAAGCTTGAGCCGAAGGACCAGGAGGCAGAGGCATGAACGAGAACAGAGTCCCCGAAGCAGAGATAGCGGATGGCCAGGGAAGCCGCCTCGCGGACGCCGTCGACACAGTTGTGAACGAGACGACCAAGCTAGTTGACTCGCTGGGTCGAGCGTTGGTGACAACGGCTCAGGATGTCTCCAGCCTGATGGTCATCAAGGTCGACGCCGAGACGAGAGAGCATCTCGATCTGCTCGTCGACGCCGGTCTCGCTAAGGGCCGCCACGAGGCAGTCACGTCGCTGATTGATGAGGGTATGCAGGCCAAGAGCGCGACGTTCGAGCGGATCCGCCGGACGAAGAGGCAGATCACCGAGTTGAGGGCGCAGATGCGCTCACTGGTGGAAACACGCCCCTGAGCATCTAGCAGTGCGCAGGAGGTGTCAACCTCAATCGAGGCGCCAGATCAAGCGGCGCCTCGATTAAGGCTTTCTAGGGCATGCACAGAGGACCTCCGCCCAAAATCTTGACGTCCCATGGCCGTGGAGCGTGGACGGCCGTCATCTTGGCCGCATTGCTCTCGCCACCAGGCCGTATGTGAAGCTCGCAAGAAGCGCCGTGCCGTCTCCAGCTTAGGATGGCAGCACAGCGTTGGGCCGCGATGAACGGCCCGCCGCTTTCGGGCCTCTGGGCTCAGCCCCTCAGCGCTCACCCACCCCCCGGGGGCCTGTCGCTCTCCGAGGCGCTCGGGCGCGCATCCCGCAACTGCTCGATCGCCTTTTCCAAGCCATCGCGTATAGACTGCAACGCCGCCACGATCTGCGGTCGCGCCTCCGCCACGGCCTGCTCCCCAGCCGCGCGAGCCGATTCGGCGGCGCGCTCCGCATCTTCGCGAAGCCGCTGGCCCTCGGGCGATGCCGCCGCCTTGTCGATACCATCAGCGACGGCCCTCGCCATCGATTGCAGTCCGGACTCCATCTCCTGAAGCGCCTCTTGGGTCGCTTCGTCGTTCCACGCCTGGCGGAATGCCGCGTCCAGGCTCTTGCCGAGGGCCTCGAATTGTTGGCCCACCTCTTGCCACGCTTCGGTTGTCGACCGTCTCTCCGTGCCTTCAGTGTCCCTAGCCACAGGTCCCCCCTCTCTCTGCTGACTACAAGCTGACGCATTCCCAGTATAGACAACCTCGCATCTGGGATCAACTCACAGACTCGCCCCAAGGCATCTCTAAAATTATCAACCCGAATGTTGATAAAGTCAAACTTGCGATTGACAAATAGGAAGTTACCGCTTAGAATGGCTATCGTTTGCGCGAGTCGACGAGCTGGATGGCTGATCCTGTTCACAACTGGTCACCTCGAGGTCTGGCATCTCTATATCACGGCCTTCATCAGCGGCACCTTCCAGGGCTTTCAGTGGCCTGCGTATTCAGCGGCGATCTCGACCATGCTTGACAAGAAGGACTACACGCGGGCCAACGCGATGCTCGACATTGCCGGTAACTCATCGGCCATCTTTGCACCCATGATTGCCGGCGCACTGCTCGCGCCCCTCAGTCAATGGATGGGACGGAACCTGCCTGGTATCGCGGCGCAAACCAGTGGCCAACCCGGGCTCACAGCTCTGCTTGGCCTCGATCTCCTCAGCGCTGCGTTCGCCATTGGGACCTTGCTCTGTGTGAGCATTCCCCAGCCTGAGACGTCACAGATCGGGCGCCAGGCCGAAGGCACGTTCTGGCGACAGGCCGCCTTCGGCTTCCGCTACATCCTGTCACGACCAAGTTTGCTCGGCCTGCAGCTCATCTTCATGATCGGGAACTTCTTCCACTCGTTGGGCTTCTCGGTTCGCGCACCAATGATCCTGGCGCGCACCGGCAGCGACGAGCTCGTCTTCGGTAGTGTCCAAATGGCGGGCGCGATTGGTGGCCTCGTCGGCGGCCTCGCTGTCGGAGCCTGGGGAGGATTCAAACGTCGCGTCCACGGCGTACTGATCGGATGGATACTTGGGGGCCTGGCAATGGCAGCTACCGGCGCCGCGCGGTCCTTGGCCCCCTGGCTGGTCGTGGCCTTCGCCGGATTCCTGCTCACGCCACTGATCAACGCCTCAAATCAGGCGATCTGGCAGGCCAAGGTCGCCCCAGACGTCCAAGGGCGAGTCTTTGCTACGCGCCGGCTCATCGCCTGGTTGGTCTCCCCTGTGAGCCAGCTGGCCGCCGGACCCCTCGCCGACGATGTCTTTGAACCTCGCTTTGGCAGCGTGGCTATGCAGGGCACCCTCTTCGAGAGGGTGTTCGGCATCGGCGCCGGAGCAGGTATGGGGCTTCAGATGGCCATCGCCGGGATCTTCGCCACCCTCGTTGGACTCTCTGGCTACCTCTTCCCCGCCGTGCGCGAGGCAGAGATCCGTCTACCGGACCATGATCAGCCAGGCGAACCCAAAGCGACAGCCGCAGCGACGGCTGCTGGATAGACACGACCTCAGGTCCAGCATAGTAGAGTATGAACGCGTGCCCCTCCTATGTCCGCCGAGCCGCGTGTGACGCTGCACAAAGCTCGCATAACAGAGACGCGGGGCAGGTATTGCTCCGCGTCTCGCAAACCTCCGGCTGCCACTAACGCTCGACCGGGTGCCCCGATGACTCCCAGGCAATCATCCCACCGGTCATGTTATGAATGTTGTCGAAGCCCTGATCGATGAGATACCGCTGCGCCTGGCCGCTGCGGTTATCGCTCCGACAAACGAGCACCACCGGGCGATCAGTAGGAATGTCGTCCACGCGGCCTTCTAGGGTGCCAAGGGGAATAAGCGTCGCACCCGGTATGTGTCCCTGAGCGTATTCCCACTCCTCTCGCACATCGACGACGTGAATCTCACCCCGCTCATGCAGATCCGCCACCACATCCGGTGACACCTCGGAACCAAGTTGGATCGTCTCGCTATCGACCGCGCCGTCCGCTTGCGCCATCCCATCAGCAGCAATCGGCCCCGCAACGAGGCCGCAGCCCGTGAGCCAAGCAGTCATCAGAAGCACCGCAAGTAGTGTCGGGTAGACCCTCGCCTTCATAGACCCCCCTCTGCTTTCACCGAGCTATATTAACACTATACACATCTTTAAATTATATAATAATACCCTTTAAAAGCAAGGAGACCGGCTTGAAGCCGGTCCCCCCCATGAGGAGTCTAGACACCCTTTGTGCGAAACCGCGCCGCTTACTGCCCCATCAGCTTGGTAAGCCCCTGAATAGCCGAGCCCTCACCGCGCTGTTGCCCGCCGGCCGACGGCGCGGATTGAATCACGCGGTCCGCCAGGCGCGAGAAGGGCAGTGACTGCAACCAAACACGACCGGTGCCCTGCAGCGTCGCCAGAAAGAGCCCCTCGCCTCCAAACAGCATCGACTTGAGGTTGCCAGCGCGCTGGATGTTGTAGTCGATCTGCCGTTCGAAAGCCACGAGACAGCCGGTATCCACCATCAGCCGCTCGTTGTTCAGCCGCTTCTCGACAATGGTGCCGCCAGCGTGCAGGAAAATCATTCCATCCCCGCGCAGACGCTGGAGGATGAAGCCCTCACCCCCGAAGAACCCGGCGCCGAGCCGCTTGTTGAAGGTAATGCTGATCTCCGTTCCGCGGGCGGCACAGAGAAAGGCATCCTTCTGACAGATTAGCTCCCCACCCGTTTCATCGAGATCAATGTCGATGATCTTACCGGGATAGGGCGCTGCAAACGCGACGTGACGCTTGCCCGCCGTGCCTATGTGGGTGAAGTGGGTGATGAACAGGGACTCGCCCGTCAGAGCGCGCTTCCCGACGCTGACCAGCGAATCCAGCAGACCGGCCTGCGGACGGGAGCCATCCCCCATCTTTGACTCGTAGCCAACCTCCGTCTCCATATACATCATCATGCCCGCCTCGGCGATAACGGTCTCGCCGGGATCAAGCTCAATCTCCACAAACTGCATATCGTCCCCATGGATCTGATAATCCACTACGTGGCTTTTCATACGCTCTCCTCTCTATAGTAACAGCCCCAGCGTT
>CAZPJP010000018.1:0-4014 GCA_964586915.1 uncultured Anaerolineales bacterium | reverse complement strand
AGCGAAGTCCCCGTTCCAGGGGAGATGCGCGCGGTCCATAGGAGTCCTTACGACCAGTCATGAAGCTCCGTGTCATCAAAGCGCACCTGGCTTGTACGCGGCCTCAGTCATAGATCGAGGTCAAACGGTCAGGCCAGCCGACGCACCTCGGGGCCCTGCGGTGTATCGCGCACTTCGTATCCGGCGTCGGCGATCTTCTCCCGTAACGCATCGGCCTCGGACCAGTCCTTCGTCTGGCGGGCCGCCTCACGCGCCTCCACCAGCTCCATCACCTCGTCCGGGACCTCGGGGGGGCGCCAACCAGCAAGCCCCAATCCAAAGATCTCATCGAAGCGCAGGAGCGTCGCGGCTTTGACATCCTCCGGAAGATCGCTCTTGGTCAGGTCCCAGGCGAGGGCCAGAGCCCTCGGTGTGTTCAGATCGTCGTTGACGTACTCGACAAAGCGGCCCATCCAGTCGTCATCGGCCTTGCCCGGCTCGCCCCAGCGGTAGAACGTGTCTCGCAGCCGGTCGAGGGCTGTCCGCGCGGCGTCCAGCGCTTCCCATGTGAACGTCAGCCGCGAGCGGTAGTGCGCGCCCAAGCAGAGATAGCGATAGGCCAGAGGATCGTAGCCCTGATCGATCACGTCCTGCAGCGTGATGAAGTTGCCCAAAGACTTGCCCATTCTCGCGGTGTCTAGCTGCAGGAAATAGCCGTGGAGCCAGAAGTTGGCCAATCGCGTGCCGTAGCAGGCCCTCGTTTGGGCGATCTCGTTAGGATGGTGGACGTTGATGTGGTCCTCACCGCCGCAGTGAATGTCGAAGTAGGGCCCGAGGTACTTCGCGGACATCGCCGAGCACTCGATATGCCAACCGGGGAAGCCTTTGCCCCACGGGCTGTCCCACTCCATCTGTCGCTGACGATCCTCGGGGCTGAACTTCCACAGGGCGAAGTCCGTTGGATTGCGCTTCTCCCCCAACCGAACGCGCGCCCCGGCCTGCAACCCCTCGACATCCAGTCGCGCCAGATAGCCGTAATCGTCGAGTTTGGAGGTATCGAAGTAGATGCCATCCTCAGTCTCGTAGGTGTAGCTCTTCTCCTCGATGCACGCCACCAGCGCGATCTGCTCCTCGATGTGGTCCGTGGCGCGACACCAGATAGTGGGTTCCAGGATGTTGAGGCGCTCAATATCCCGCTTGAACGCATCGGCATAGAACTCCGCAATCTCCCAGGCGCTCTTGCCTTCCAAACGAGCACTGCGCTCGATTTTGTCCTCGCCGAGGTCCCCGTCTGAGAGCAGGTGCCCCACGTCCGTGATATTCATCACATGCTTTACGTCGTAGCCGTTGAACTCCAACACGCGGCGCAAGACGTCCTCAAACACATAGGTTCTTAGGTTGCCCACATGGGCATAGTCGTAGACGGTCGGTCCACAGGTATAGAGCCCGACCTCGGGAGGCCTCAGGGGCTCAAACTCCCGAAGGCTGCGGGTGTACGTATCGTAAAGATGCAACGCCATTGGATACCCTTTCTGCTAATCACAGGTCAGCATCACAGCGTGACGCAAGCGTTAAGATTACTATGAGTTAGTGATTCTGCAAGGGATTCAGCATCACACCAGCCGTCAGCCCAAAAGAAGGTCGGCTGCGACAGGCGTCGGTGTGGATACTTACCCAGCACGGACACCTACTCAGCAGCAGCCACGATCGCCGCACCAATCATGCCAGCGCCCGTATGAACGGAGAGCCCCGCGGTGAATGCGGCCATCATCGGTTCGACCGAGTAGCCGAGGGCGGACCGCAACCGACCTTCAAACTCGCCAGCCTTTGCCTCGGCGTGAACGTGCAGAATCGCGACCTGTTCAACGGATCTCCCATCGAGCTCCTCTGACAAGAGGTGAACGACGCGCTCCCACGCCTTCCGTCGGGTCCGCACCTTCTCGAGAAGATCGAGCTTGCCTGCCTGCAGCGTCAGAATGGGCTTCACCTGAAGCAGTGAGGCCATGCCAGCTGCCAGATGTCCAACGCGACCACTGAGGGCCAGATAACGCAGCGTGTCCAGCGCCGCATAGAGGGAGGTGCGCTCGCGGACGCCTTCTGCCCGAGCGACGATCTCATCGATGCCGACCCCCTCTCGCGCCGCCTTCGCCGCCTCGAGAGCCATAAATCCCTGCCCCATCGAGATCGTACGGGAATCGACGACCTCGATCCTTCGATCGGGCAGAAGCTCACAGGCGTTCAGCGCGGCGTTGTAGGTGGCGCTCACCTCGCTGCTGACGCAGAGACAGATCGCCGCATCGCACCCGGCCTCGAAGGCCTCCTGATAGGCCTGCGCAAACTGTCCTGGCGTCGGAGCGGAGGTCGTCGGCAGCGCCCCAAGGGTCTCCACCTTACTCAGCAACTCCGCATCGTCGATGTCGACGCCGGTCTGATAGGTCTCTTCGCCGAAGTGAATGTTGATCGGTACCAGCCGAATTCCATATGCCTCCGCCACCTCCGGCGGCAGGCTCGCATCCGTGTCGGTGATGATAGCCACTGATGACATAATGACCTCCATAGCAATGAACAAGAGATAAAGGATAGACACACGGCTCCTGGCACCGAATAAGTGAGTGCAGGACCGTGCGGTTTGACACCGCTAGTCTACGTGCAAAGCGCCCCGGTGACAAGAGTCATCCAGGGCGCTGATCGGCGGGAAATCGCTTGAGCTAGGCGATGATCTCCACACGCTGGCCAGATTCGGCGCTGGCCACAGCGCCAAAGACCATAGCCAGACTCTTGATATTGTCCGTGCAGACCGTCTCCGGGACACAGCCGCTCCGCACGCAATCGATGAACTCACGAATCGCGCCGGCGTGACCGCCTTGCTTCGCTGTCTCTCCGATCTCCGGCACCGCGATCTCTTGCCACTCTGAGAAGAATCCCCCGGTTTCGACGACCACCTCGGCATCGTAGCCATCGGCGCCATCCCAGATCACGCTCCCGCGCTCGCCAATGATGTGCCAGCGGCTCTCCCATGTCGTGTTGAGCCCCTCGGCACACCAGCTGCCCCGATAGGTGTAGACAATGTCATCGGTCATCTCGAAGATGGCGACGGCCGAGGCATCTTGATCGTACCAGGAGCCGGGCGGATTCCACTCTTTGCAGAAGACAGCAGTGGCGTCCGCCCCCATCAGTAACCGTGCAGCATCGAACGTGTGGATCGCCATATCGACCAGCAGGACGTGTTCCATATGATCGCGGAACCCGCCGAAGTGGGCGCCGATGTAGAAGTCACAGTTCACCGTCGTGACACGTCCCAGAACCCCCGAATCGAGAAAGGCCTTGAGCCTCCGGATGTTGGGGTCGTAACGTCGATTCTGCATCACCGCGTAGAGGCGATCGGCGTCCTCGGCTGCGGCGATCATCTCGCGGGCGTGGCCAAGGGTGTCCGCCAGCGGCTTCTCTCCCAGCACGTGGCAGCCGTGCCGCAAGGCCGTCAGCGTCACTGAGTGATGCGCCGTCGGCACCGTGCAATCGAAGACGACATCAGGCCTCTCAGCCCGCAGGGTGGCTTCGAGGTCGCTGCTGATCCGCACCGCCTCCAGCCCAAACTCATCGGCTCGCGCGCGGGCAGCCGCCTCGTCGAGGTCCACCAGCGCTTTCAGCTCAAGTTCCGGGAGCTCCACCAGGGTCCGCAGCCAGGTGCGACTGATGCCGCCGCAGCCCACAAGCACCGCATTAAGTTGCTCTACCATCGATCCTCTCCCCCTACTCTAACGCGCTCACACATAGGTTAGATCCGGCATGATCTCGCCATCTGAGGTCACCAGGCGTGCACCCAAGAACCAGCGGCCTGTGCCACGCTCCGGCGCGCGGGTGTGGACGACCAACGTATTCCGCCCCTCCGACAGAGAGAAGGGCGCGCTCTTACGCGGTCCGCGGAAATGCGCGGGGACGTCGGGGTCTGGCACCGCCTCCAGGATCTCCACAGACTCCCCGTTGACGAAGAGCTCGAGGCCCTCAGTGCCCATCACCTCCATCTGCACATCGCGG
>CAZPJP010000017.1:26612-42891 GCA_964586915.1 uncultured Anaerolineales bacterium | reverse complement strand
CGTTGGGACGAGCAAAGTGCGTTGCACCTGTTCTGTCCAACTGCGATTGCCCTAACGTCAGGAGACTCACCACGGAGGCGCGGAGAACACGGAGAGAGACTGAGGGCCGCTCGATGGAACGTGTCGCAAGCGCGCACCCTACAAGGGACCGGGATAGACTATGAAGCGTGTGTGGGCTGCGGTGGCTTGCTTAACTCTCCTCGTCCTCCGCCCAGGCAGCATCGGTCTTCATCAGCTCGCGGAGCAGCATCGTGGCAAAGGAACCCTTTGGCGCGAAGAAGTGGACGGTCAGCATATCCCCTTCCTTGGAATCAGCGTCAGGGTTGACGTCCCAGGCGAGGCTCTCGGGATTGTAGCGCAATGGCCGGCGCAGCCCCCGGGCGCGCACCGCGCGGAAATCCTCAAGATTGAGACCGGCCTCCCTCAGCACCCGGGCCTCCAGCTCGCCCGCATCAGCCTGAGCCTCCATCATCTTGTAACCATAGATCGGTCCAGTGGGGGAAATCTCCCAGGCCTCTGCGCGAGGACGCTCTGCAGAGAGGTCCTCAACGGTGAATATGCCGCCGGTGTCTTCTTTGCGGGCGATATCTCCGAGGATGACCGTGTCGAGCGTCTCGTCCTGAATGCGCAATGCGACGACCTGGTTAAAGAGCGCCGACTGCAGCGCGCTGATGAAGAAGCGCTGCATGCGCCGGGAGGGATAGGGAATCCCCATCTGCGCCAGCGCCGAGCCGTCATGATGGAGTAAATGGTATCCGACGACCTGATTGTCGCCTCGATTGCCGAAGCGCTGCGGCCCATAGGCGTTGGGCACGCCCCGCGCAGAGAGCGTCTCCAGGATTGCGGCGGCACGGGGCTCCGCGTCGGCCACGACATCACGAATGCGAATGGTGAAGCGATTACCTCTTAGATGACCAGGGCGCAGCTTGTTGCGATGGCGCGTCACCCAGAGCACCCGAGCCCGCGCTAGATCCAGCTGGCGAATGGCCTCGACCGGAACGAAGTGGGCCGACAGCGTTTGCCGGGCGACCGCACGAGCATCTTTTAGGCCAGCATAGCTGATGGCGCGCGACGAGACCCCGAGCTTCCGCGCTATCTCCTGCACGAGCTGCATCGTGGAGATGTCGCGCTTCTCCACGCGGAAGTAGGTATGCTCTCCGTCGCCACACGGCTCGTAGGCCGGCACCTCGTCGACGATGAAGTCCTCGATCTCCTGGCGGATCACACCGCCGACGCCCGGCAGATCGTCCGTGAGGTAGGGGACATGCCAGTTGAGACGCTGTTCGAGCTCACCCGAGGTGTCCACGATTCACCGCCCCCAATCGCTCAGTCGCTGAGGAGGTAGGCTACGAGCAGCTTGATGGTGGCCTCCAGGGAATCTCGATGCGTCCGCTCGTAGGAATGGGAGGCATCCACGCCCGGCCCAATGAGGGCAACGGCCAGGTCGGCACCCGCGCGCCACGCCGCCTCCCCATCGGAGCCATAGTATGGATAGATATCAACACAGTACGGGATTTCATAGTCATCCGCGAGCGTCTCCAGACGGCGCCGGAGCCCAAGATGGTAAGGGCCACCGGCGTCCTTGGCACAGATACCCACGGTGAACTCGTCTGAGTTCTGATCCTCCCCAGCAGCGGCCATATCCACAGTGACCAGCTCCGCGACATCGCCGGGAAGGCCCGTCGATCCACCGTGACCAACCTCCTCGTAGTTGGAGATCAGCACGTCAAGACGGTATCGTGGCGCCAAGCCGGCCTGGTGAAGCGCCAGCAGCGCTCCGTAGATCGCAGCGACGCCGGCTTTGTCATCTAGGTGCCGTGAGCGCACAAACCCGTTAGCGACCTCTACACGAGGATCCAGGTAGACAAAATCGCCCACCTCGATACCCAACGCCCGGGTCTCATCCGCATCGTTAGTTCGAGCGTCCAGGCGCACCTCGTAGTTCTCGGCCTTGCGCTTCAGCTCGCGCGCCTCTGTGCCGTAGATGTGCACCGAAGCCTTGGTCGGCAGGATGCTACCCCTGAAGGTCTCTCCACCGCGGGTGACCACGGTGCACCCCTCACCCTCAACGGAGTGCCAATCGTAGCCACCGATCGGCGTGAGCATCAGCCGTCCGTTGCTCTTGATCCGACGGACCATCGCGCCGAGCGTGTCGACGTGGGCTGTCAGGGCGCGGGGGAGGCTGACATCCCCGGGCCAGGTCGCTACGAGGCCGCCTTTGCGGATGCGCCGAAATGTCAGCGGCAGGTCAGAGAGCGCGTCCCGCACATGGCCGATGGCTTGATCGGTGTCTCCGGTGGGGCTGGGCGTGTTCAACAGCCCGACAAGGAAGTCAACAGTCTCATCGAGCGGGATGGGGGGAAGTCCCATGGTCAGGCCTCCTGTGGTTCTATGTTGGGTTGGGGTTCTCCCCAAGAGTATACTCAACTATGCCGAATCAGCCCAGCGCCGGCCCCAAAGGGGGCCAGACCGTTTCCGAAGCTGACAGGCTGCACCGCTGCTTGGCGCGATCTTCAATCAATGCTATGATGACCGACACCATTCACCCCATCCGGAGGAGAGAAACGTGGCGCCTGCGGAGCTGCGTGGCAAAGGGCGGAACGAAGCTTTGGGATTGGCCCAACCCGAGGGCGCTGGTACGGATGCGGAGCGGACGTGGGAGGCGCAGTGCAGCAGCTGCGGCCGGTTCGTGGGCCCTTACGAGCGCTGCCCCTATTGTAGCGCTCGCCTGGCAGGCCGTCTCGACCTCCGCGCCGTCAAGCTCGTGGCGGTTCTCCTGGCAACCGTAGGGCTAGCCCTCCTATGGGCCCTGGCAAGAAGCGCAGAGATCCCCACCCTATCCATCGGCGAGGTCACAGGTACGATGAACCTGGCCTATGTCCGATTATCCGGTCACATCGTCCGCGGCCTCACTTACGACCCCGAACCAGGCTACCTTGGCTTCTGGCTACTCGACGAGACCGGTGAGGTGCATGTCAACGTCTATCGGGACGTCACAGCGGAGCTCCTGAGCCATAGCAAGATCCCAGCTGTCGGGGATCAAGTAACTGTAGCCGGAACGGTGCGCATTCGCGAGGACTTCCTGAGTTTGACGGTGGATGTCCCCGATCATCTGGAGATCCACCGGCCCACCGCCACGGTCCGTAAAGCCAGAGCCGTAACACCGCTGGACGAGGGTGAACGCGTCAGGCTCGCGGGCAGGGTCCAGCGCATCTCGAACCCCTATGAGGGCCTCACCCTGATCACCCTGAAGGACGACAGTGGTGAGATCGTCATCGCGGTGGACGAGGTAGTTGCGGCCCTATCGGGGATGCCGGCGGGAACGGCACCTTGGGCGGATATCGCGCCCGGACAGGGTATCACCGTGGAGGGGACGGTCACGCTTTACCGAGGAACGCCTCAGATTGTACCCGCGCAGATCGCAGATATCGTGCTGTCGACGCTAGAACCGGCACCCGCCGAAGACATCACGATCAGCGTCCCCCCAGCTGACGGTCTCACCGCCGCGGGCCCAAGCGAGCCCACGCCTCGTCCTACCCATACCGCGCCGACACCCAGTCCCTCCCCCATCACGCCCACGCCCAGCCCCTCCCCCGTCACGCCGACATCCAGCCCCGCTCCCACTACGCCGCCCCAGCTTGCAACGCTGAGCCAGCTAAGCCCCGAGCTTGAGGGGCAGATCGTCCAGGTGGTCGGGCACGTGGTCGTGCTAGAGGGCCTCAAGGGCGGGGTCAAGGCGACGCTCGACGATGGGACAGCCCAGATCGTCCTGCTCTTGTGGGACGATATCCACAGCGCTCTGCCCGCGCCCGCATCGCTGGATGCTGGCGCAGAGGTCGAGGCTACCGGGATCGTTGCGCTGTACGAAGGCACGCTGGAGATCATCCCCTCGGCAGCCGATGATGTCCGCATTCGCGTACCGGCTGCCGCACCCCCGTGGGTCGCCGTGGACACGCTCTCCCTCAGCGATGCCGGGCGCGTCGTAAGGATCCGCGGCGTTCTCGGCGAGCTTGAGGGGTTCTCGGCCGGCGTGAAAGCACCCCTGGACGACGGCTCAGGCGTGATCACCGTGCTCTTCTGGTCGAACCTCTACGAGACCTTCACCCCTCGTCCACAAGCTGGACAGCAGGTCGAGGTCACGGGCCTACTCAACGTTTTTCAGCAGCGACTGGAGCTTATTCCGCGGTCCCCTTACGACTGGCGCGTAAAGCCGCCCGAAGACAGCTCTGAGGGCAACTGAGGTTCACCGCTATGGTCGAACCGCTGCTGTGGAGCCTCATTGGGGCGATTGGTGCCTCCCTGTTGGGTTTGATTCCGGCGCTGCATATCTACAACGTCGCCGGCCTCGTGTTGCTCTTGAGCAGCTCGGGCCGGCTCCCGCTCACACCAGAAGCGATGGCCTTCCTCTTTCTGGGAATGGTCACCGGCTACGCAATGGCCAACACGATCCCCAGCATTTTTCTCTCCGCCCCCGACGAGAGCATGATCTTCGTCGTCCTACCGGGTCAGAAATACCTGCTTCAGCGGCGAGGGTTCGAGGCAGTCGTGCTCACCGGCCTCGGTAGCTTTGGCGGATTGATGGTGCTGGTCGCCGTCACACCCTTCGCCCACGCCGTCCTGCCCGGCCTCCGGCAGATCCTCAGCCCCCACCTTCCGTGGATCCTCTGGGCCGTGATCGCGTATATGCTTCTTTCGGAGTGGCCAAAGGGAACAGGACGCGCGCCGACGGCGTGGCGACGATGGTGGGATGGCTGGCGGTCGCTGGTCGCGGGACTAGCCACGTTCCTTCTATCAGGGCTCTTGGGGTTCGTGCTATTGTACCGCTCCCCGATCCCGGTACAGGTTGGGTATCAGAACCTGCTCCCCGCTTTTGTGGGGTTGTTTGCCATACCCTGGATCACCACGAACCTCCTCAGCCGAGCCGTGCTCCCACCGCAGCACGTCGCTCGTACGATCGACCTTCCCTGGAGATCGCTGGTGTACGGCATCGCTGGGGGTACACTGGGTGGGCTCTTTGCCGCATTCTTTCCTGTGGTCACGGGCGGAATCGGCGGCTTTCTGGCGGGCCACGCAACAGCCCAGCGGGATGACCGCACGTTCCTCGTCGCTCAGGGAGCTGCCAAGATCGTCTACTACGTCGGTGGATATCTCCTGTTCTTCGTGCCCGGACTGCATCTGACCCGAGGCGGCATGGCCTGGATGGCCAGTACGCAGTATACTCCCTACACGCCCGAGCAGTATTATCGAGCAACAGCGGCAGCGCTTCTAGGGGGTGCGGTCGCGTTCCTGCTATCGCTTCTCATCGCTCGCACCTTTATGAGGGCAACCAGGATGTCCGCAGCCCCGGGGAGAACCGGGGCCGTCGATTATCGCGCGATCAGTTGGGCGACGCTGGTCGTGCTGGTGCTGGTCGTCGGCGGCATCACCGGCCCAGCGGGGTTGGCGGTATGCGCCGTGGCCTCGGGTATCGGCCTGATCCCGGTGCTATGGGGGTCCCGACGGATGAATGCCATGGGCATCCTGCTGCTTCCCATCGCTTTAAATATGATCGGTGCCGGCAACGAGATTGCCGCGTTCCTGGGATTGGTGGATTAACGCGGACGTGTCAAGGATATAGCTGCGGAGTTGTTTTTTCATGCGTTCATGTTACAAAGCATAGGTGCCTGCGCCCGTCTTGGCACGTGCGGTTCCGCGGTGAAGTCAACTACCCGGGAAGGGCTGTCGATAGAACCGCCCCAACAAGCGCGCGGGCGAGGTTGTGCTATTCGTCGCTGATCTAACCCGGAGCTCACACCATCCAGCATGCCCGATCCAACCCGTGATTACCTGACGTTGCTGCTGAACCAGTACTGGTTCGCGCCCCCGGTAGCGCTATGGCGGGCAATCGAGCTTCGGGTGTTAGCGCAGGAGCGCTTCCCCCGCCCCATCCTCGATCTGGGATGCGGAGACGGTCTCATCGCCGAGGTGCTCTTCGCCGGAGAGCCGCCAATCGAGGCCGGCCTCGATCCATGGCTGGATCAGCTTAGGAAGGCACCGGCGACGGGATCTTACAGGAGCGTCCAACAAGCCGCGGGTGATGCGATGCCCTATCCCAGCGAGACGTTTGGGACGGTGCTCAGCAACTCTGTGCTGGAGCATATCCCGGATCTTGCGCCGGTGATTCGAGAAGCCGCACGGGTTCTGAAACCACAAGGGCGCCTGATCTTCACTGTGCCCAGCGACGCATTCCGGCGGCTCTTGGCCGGTTATCGCGAGCGTATGGCGTCCGGCGATCGTCAGGGCGCTGAGGCCTATGCTGCCGAGATCGACACGTGGCTGGATCATCACCGGTATCCCACGCCCGAGGCGTGGAGCGCGAAACTGGCGAGAGCCGGGATCCAGCTCGTGCGCGCCGTCTATTACGTGTCTCCGGAGGCGATGCGCCTCTGGGACCGGGGAAACACAATCTACGGCGTGCGCGACGCCACGGGACCGACACTTTTCCACTATCTGGCCTCGCCGCGATTGCAGAAGCTAGGATACCAGGGCGTGATGCGGCGCTGGATCACCGGCGTCCTCAGCCGGCGATGGCGAGAGGTTTATCTTATGGATGTCCCTCCCCAGGAGGTTGGGGGAGGATTACTGATTGTAGGAGAGAAAGTAGGCTAATCTGATCATGCCACCCGTTTACCGAGCCGACTCACCTTCCCTGGAGCTGTGGAACCGCTTCGTTGCCCAGCACCCCGCCGGCAATCTGCTGCAGACCAGCCAGTGGGGCGAGTTGAAAGGCAGCTTCGGATGGGACTGGGACATCGTGACGGTGGGACCGGCACAGAATCCAGAAGCGGGGGCCTTAGTACTCTACCGGCCCTTGCCCCTCAAACTCGGCGCCCTGGCTTATGTACCGCGGGGCCCCCTCGTGGACTGGCACAACGAAGAGCTGGTCGAGGCGCTCTTCGACACACTCCACGAATCCGCTCGCCGTCACCGCGCCTGGGCCTGTTGGATCGAACCGGAGGCCTTCCAGGAAGCGGGGATCGAGCCGCAGCTGGCAGACGTCGGGTACGCACTAGCAGAACAGACTATCCAGCCGCGGCGCACCATTTTGGTCGACCTCAGGCCCACAGAGGATGAGATCCTTATGGCGATGAAGTCGAAGACACGTTACAACATACGCCTCTCCGCCCGCAAGGACGTGGTCGTGCGCCAGGGGACGGCGGAGGATATCGAGGTCTTCTACGACCTGATGGAAAAGACCGGCGACCGCAACGACTTCGGCATTCACACGCGGGGCTACTACCGCAAGGCCTATGAGGTCTTCGCAGCGGAGGATCAGGTTGGACTCTTCATCGCCGAGTACCAGGACGAACCCCTGGCAGGACTGCTGGCCTTCGCCGTGGGGGACACGGCCTGGTACATCTCCGGCGCGTCGTCGAACCGGCACCGCAACCGCATGCCGGCCTACGCCGTGCAGTGGGCCGCGATTCAGTGGGCGAAAGCACGTGGGTGCACGACTTACGATCTCTGGGGCATCCCGGATGCCGACGAGGAGACACTTGAAGAGACGTTCATGGAGCGCAGCGAGGGCCTGTGGGGCGTCTATCGCTTCAAGCGCGGGTTCGGCGGGGAGGTTGTGCGCTACGTAGGCCTGTGGGAGCATCCCCTGCACGCGCTCTACCCTCTAGCGTCAAGATTCTACGGAGGGCTGCGCTCGCTTAGCTGAGACCGCACCACGGTAAGACACAGATGCGAGCTCAAGCCCCATGCATGAAAGAGAGGCTACCTATGCCCTTTAGCTTTGAGCAGCTTTCGATTCCCGAGGTTGTGTTGATTAAGCCGCGCATTTTTGGGGATGCGCGGGGGTTCATCCTGGAGACCTACAAGCACTCGGCCTTCGCCGACCACAGCGTTCCGGTGAGCTTCGTCCAGACGAACCACTCACACTCGTCGCGCGGGGTTCTCCGGGGACTGCATTATCAGAAGCAGCCCAAAGCGCAGGGCAAGCTCATCGGGGTCGTTACAGGCGCCATCTTCGATGTTGGCGTCGATATCCGGCGAGGATCATTGACATACGGCAAATGGGTGGGCGCGGAGATCACGGAAGAGAACCACCACTTGCTTTACGTTCCGCCGGGATTCGCCCACGGCTTCTGTGTTCTGAGCGCGACTGCGGACGTCATCTATCAGATGACCGCGGAGTATGCGCCGGACCTCGAGCGGGGCATCGTGTGGAACGATGCTGAGATCGGGATCAGCTGGCCCGTCGAGAATCCCGAGCTGTCGGATAGAGATGCGGCTCAACCACAGCTCCGCGACGCCGACAATAACTTCGTCTATCAGGGCCAGTAGCTGACCGTCCACTCCTCCAACTGCTCGGCGGTCGCGCTTGTGAGACGCCATCCGGCATCGGCGAGCACGGTGTCCCACTCGACGTTCCAGAGGCGTCCGACAATCACCCCACCTTCGTTGTCCCAAGCTGTGATCATAGCAGCGACCCGTGCACGCGTCTCACCTGTGGCTGCCGGAATCGTATGCACGCTTCCGGCGCTGACCCGCACCGTCGTCGCATAGCCAACGGCCCAATCCCCATAGGCGGGGCGCTCCTGCGCCAGTAGCAGATCGTAAGCCCCAGGTAGATCGCGATCGTTGAGGGCCAGATAGTAGGAGATCACGGCGTACTCAGGTCTGTGCGTGGGATAGGATTGGGGGCGATCGGCGAAGTACCAATCATGGTGCTCCGAAGTCCAACCATAGGTGTTGTCTTTCCACGTGTGAACGATATACCAGGCCAGGCTAGGCGCGCCGGCCACACGATGGCCTTCCCAAATCTCCTCCTCAGCATCGCCGTCGACGTCCATAAAGTGGACCCCTGCATCCCCGGAGAAGAAACCCAGGCGCCGGTAGGTCTCCCCATCCCATGCGAAGAGATGCAGGACCGTCAGATTGCCATCAGCATGACCAAAGATGGCCACCTCCGGCGTGCCGTCGACATTCACATCACGGATGTCGACCTCGCAGGTCGGGTACTGACCAAAGCCGACATCGGGCATCCCAGGACGCGGCTGCGCTGAGGCAAGAGGATAGACGGCAGTTCCATCGAGGATGAAAGCACTCAACTGGGCCGTGGAAGCGCCACCCTGGTGCGCCAAGGCCAGCCATTCGGGCTGGCCATCGGCGTCCAGATCCTCATATCTCAAGCAGACCAGCTCCGCTTCCCCCAAAGCGGATGTAACCGCGGCTTCTCCGGCCTCAGCTGTGGAGAGCAACGCTTCGGGCTCTGGCGTCGGCCATGGCGTCGCCGTTGGCGTCGGAGCGGGGGTCGGACTAAGCGTGGGAGAGGGAGCAGCCGGCTCCGGCGTCGCGCTTGCTAGCACCGACTGTGGCGTTGGCGTCACCATCCGCTGGGATGGAGCCGGAGCGTCGGTACACGCGACGAGCAACATGCCGAAGGCGATCAGGACTATGCGACCGTAGCACCGCCCCGATCTAAGCACTCGCCACAATCGCATCTCTCAACCTCGTAGACTGAAGGAGAAAGCTTGCGGTTCGCGCGTGACGCGGTACGGGGCACGAAGCGTCCCAGCTCCGTGCCCCGCGAGTACGCGTGACAACGCAGGAGGTCAGCTGCTGCGAAGCCGCCGGGCAACGCCCATCACTGCCACAAGAACGACAGCCGCGCCTATCAACAGCCACTCGGAGAGGCCCGTCTGCGAGAGCTGGGCTGAGGTCGAACCCCCAGTACCCGAACCGGTCGTGGCTGGCGTAGATGTCGCCCTCGCCGTCGGTGTTGGCGTCGCCGTTCGGCGCGGTGCGGTTGTGGCCGTCGGCGTCGCTTCCTCCGCACCACCCGCCCCCATCTCCGTTTCCCCATCCTCCGGGGTAGGCGTGTTGGTGGGTCCCAATAGAGGCGTCGGCGTGGGCTCAGGCGTGTCAGTCGGGGCGGGCTCCTCCGTCGGTTCGGGCGTGTCGGTCTCCACAACGGCCTCGACGGTAGCCGTCGCCGTTGCAGCCACCTCCGTCGGCTCCGGCGTCGCCGGTCGTGGCCGGTTCAGGACCAGGGCCCAGACGCCGAAGGAGATCAAAGCACACACAAGAAGTCCGCTTAGCACGGCTACAGCAATGATGAAAGTCCGATTTTGGCCCTCACCTTCGGGTTCCGTGACCTCGTCCTCATCCTCGGTGAAGATATCGTCATCCCCAAAAGCCTCGAATACGTCGTCTGACATGATCAGATCCTCCTTACCTGCGCGTGGCAGTCACGCGTGCCCGCCACGTGACCAACCACATATACGGGCGCCACGCCTTTGCAGAAACCCCGTTAGCTACATAGCCATTGTAAACAAAAGCGTCAAAAGGTGCAAGTTAAGCTTCAGTTAGGCGATAGGAACCAGCCCTGCTTGCCACGCCGGGACACGACCTTCTACCTCGCGATCAGCAGTGGAGGATAACATAGACATGCCCCAGCTAGGTTGACGACTCCTTCAGGGTCAGAGAACTGTCTTTGCTCTCATCCTTCACAGGGATCTCCACTTTCTCACCGCCCTCGGACGGATAATCCTCAGTCAAGAACCTCTCGATCGCGTGCAAGGCCGATCTCAATATGGCTTCACCAAGAGGCACCATATGGATATCGATGAAGAGCTCCTCCTCGGGAAGCTGGTCATCCAGGATCCGCATTTCGTCCCGGAAGATCGCCAGCAAACGGTCTTCGTGATCCCGAAGGAAGGACGCGACATCCTTGCGCGCTAATCGGAAGGCACTCTCTCTCAATGCTTTGCGGATGGGCATGGGGGCAAACTCCTTGGGCTAGAGCAATCGCTCAAGATTGACGTAGGGGATGTGGATTTGCTCGTCCTCTCCCAGCGCCAGCTCAACACCGGGCAATCGAGCGCCTGTCGGCAATGTCACCAGACCATTTGGCTTCCGACTCACGGTACCGGACCGCCCACGATACGGTCCCCTCAGCACGCGCACCCGATCTCCCACCTTCACAGGTGCGTCGAGGTCTATCGCTTGGGCCGCTTGGGTAGGCATTGGGACGGCGATGAAGGGTCGCTTGGGATGCCAGCGGTCCCCGATATCGCCGCTGATCGCAGCCTCTCGCCCGTCGACCGAGCGTAACAGCTCAAACACAGCCCGGGCCATCGGCGCGGTCCCCACACCCTCGGTCGCAATCAGCGGGAAACTCACCTCCCGCAAGCGGGAGATCAAAGGGGGCGGTACGCTTCCAACGATCATGCCGCGAACTTGCATGGCTGCCGCCTGACCGATGCTCTCCTCGTCAACCGTGGAGCCGCCCACCAGGATGGTGCCCTGCGAGGATGCGTTGACGTGGGCCGCTCGGAGCGGGTGTCTCGGATCTCGGACGACCAATCGCAGAACGCCATATGCCTCCTGTCCATTGCCCCAATGCCCGTGAAACAGACCGCCGACGGTCTCGATGACCACCCCCTCGTGACCGATGACTTCCGTCACGTATCCAGGTAGGAGCGCGTTGAGACGCAGGATTCGAGGGTCCGCCTCCAATAACAGCCGACCGCGACCAATCCCCACGACCCGACCACTGATGGGTGAGCGACTTACGCGCGACCCCAGCCCTCCTCTAGCAGCGAGGACATCGCCCTGCGCGATCGGCTGATCTCGCTCGACCTTCAGATAGGCGCTCGCATTCCTGACCGGAATATCCAAATCCCGCGCCACCTCCACGATGCGGAAGTCCGGAGGCTGGGTGGTCTGGGCCACAATCTGCGTCGGCTCGACCGAGTCTCCAGACCGCACCAGCACCTCACCGGGTCGCGGAAGCAATCTCGGGATTCGCACAGTGGTCAAGGGATTCGCCATACTATAGGATGAGAGCATCTTAGCCTCCCACGTCCCGGAGCCAACGATTCAGGGCCCTACGGCGCCGATCGGGGTTCGCCGGTAACGTAAGAGGCCGCCCCCGAGCATCCACAACCAGGCCTACAAGCCCTCCTCGAACTTCCACACTCATCCCCTGTCCCGGTCCCATCCCCACGTCAAAACGACGGCTCGGACGGATCTCCAATGTCGCTTCTTGGTCTGCCAACAGAGGCCAGACTTCGATCTCGCCAAAGCGAGCTTCGACGTCTAGCTCCTCACCACGATCATAGGTGATGCGCATACGCATCACCGTCTCACCTGGACGCCCCTGCCCCACCGGTGAAACCACCGTCCCCAAAGAGACCAAAGACCCGGCATCGAGTGAGGAAGCCGCAATCAGCGGCTTGACACCAGCGATGGCACCGATGGCCGGGGCGGCACGATTGACATCCAACAACACAGTCGATATCCCAGCGGGCTGCAGCCCGTCCAGAACGGCAAGCAGGGCTTGGCCTGGTCGCGGGACGTGGACGATGCCGCCGCCAGAGACGAGAATGGGATCCATTCGCGGCATCACGTCGCGGCCCTCCATCGCGGCTTCCCCCACATCCCAGGTCCGACGGGCGATGGTAAGGGCAGAGCGCAGCATCTCGCGTGCGACAGCCAGCTCTACCCAAAGCTCCTCAGATGTCTGGGGAACCGTGAAAGGACACAGCTCAGTGTTATACAGCGTTGACAGAAGCGTCTCCTCATCCATCTCCTCGGGGAGCCATCGTAAGAGCGGAGAGAGTCCGTGCTCCTCGACCCAGTCCAGGATACCGTTCGCCACGCCATGCTCATAGACCGTGACATATGGACGTCCCTCAAAGGTCGCGGCCATCGTCGTGGTCGCAGCGCCCAGCTCAATGCCGAATACACCTCGGTCCTCATTGCCCTCACGGTGCCAAAGGAAATCCACGACCCGCGAGAAAGCCGCGGCCGGCGGCACAAAAGGCAGACGGCTCCACGCACTCAAGCTTTCAACGCCCGGGGCGGTCCGCAGACGCTCCTCGACATAGAGCCTTTCCAACGCCTCCTGAGCCGGCCCCAAATGCTCGGTACCAGCCGAGGGGTGGACGTTATCGGCGATGATCACCCGCGTGATATCCCCCAAAAGACGGGATACGTAGGGCCGCAGGGCGGTATTTCCTGCATATAGAACGGCAGGACGTTGGTCCTCGGGCAACATCGAGGAAGCCAACGCTACAGCTTCAGCAAGCTCCAGCACCGGTCGCCGCGCCCCTCCATCCACGCCACCCACCAGCAGAACCACATCGGGCGCGAGATTGCGCACCGTCTTGGCCCAATGCTCCTGTGGAGAGCGAAGGTTACCCTCACGGGAAAGGGTCGCCTCGATCGTCGTATAGGTGCTAGCGGCGGCGCGTCGCCCGCTCTCCAGGCTCATCTCCTGAACCAACCCGGCGAGAACAACACGCAGAGGTTCTACCGCGTTGAGAACTATGACAAAGGCGTCAACCCCATCAAGGCCACGTCGCGGCACTAGCACACGACCACGACCGTAGATCCGGCGTCCGGTAACGGACTCGATCTCCTGAATGGCCTTCAGGACACCAACACTGAGGTCGTTCCAGGGCCGCTGGCTCGTGGTTAGAGCCTCCGTCTGTGCCACAAAGCGATAGCTATCTTCCACGCGCTCGACGAGCGCCAGCTTCGTGAGGACCGTGCCGCAGTCCGCGACCAGGACCGACTCGATATTCTGTGCCTCTGTCATAACGGGATATACCCTTTACCACGAGATGATTGAATCCATACCTGCGCGCGACACAGGGGAAAGGATACGCTCTCCATCCGCACTATCCCCCGAACGGAGCGATCAGCCGATTGACTAAGTCAGCCAGCTGCCACAGCCGCAGAACCATCGCCGTGAGGCCCGAAGTGAGTGCGCCGGAGAAGGCGGCGCCCAACGCAAAGATCAGGAAAAATCTACCGGCGCCCTGGATCAAGCGCGAGCCAACGGGGCGAGACTCAACGTCATCCTCTCGTTCTCTCAAGGTTGCGGAAAAGTAGAGCAACGTCAGAATCGTGCCCAGCGCAATGATGACACCCTGGATGATACCCAACACACCAACATTGATCCGCACCGCCTGGCCCGTCGCCAACACCTGGGGAATCAGCGTCCCGAGCAAAGCCCCGGACACCGCCACGCCAGCGCCCACACCGACAAGATAGCCGAGCGAGATATTGCCGATCACTGAGATCCGACCCAGCAGGCGCGTCGGGGAAAAGCCTTTCAGGAGCAACAGCGAGCCTAACAGTAAAGGAACAGCATACGTAAGGTCACCCGCGGCTGTCTGGTCAACGAGAGCCTGGACGATCCACTCGTCCAAGACAAAGCGCACCGCAACGCCCAATGCATAACCAGCCGCTGATCCGACCAACAGGGCCAGGGCCCAACGATACAGCACGTTGTCTCCGAGCAGATAGCTGAAGATCATCAAGGTTATAACGGCGCCGACAATCAGTGTCACCAACCCTTCCATGCTATCCGCGCCCTCCTTTCCTGCCGGCTACGAGACTGTAGAGAAGCGCCAGGAACAACAACGCAGCGAGGAGCCAATGTCCCAACATCAGAACGTCCACCACGCGGGCGTAATCGCCCGCCTGCCCTGTCACGGCGCCGCCCGTGCGAAGCTCCCGATACGCTTGGGCCTGATAAAGACCGGCGATCCATCCCTGCACGTCGGCGGCCTCAAGGTACGGTGTGACCAGCGGCGCAGCGGCGGCGCTAACGCCGACGCTCAGCGACATCTCGGCGGTGTCATTCTGACGGGGCGCCAGTCTGTTGCGCTCGATCCACCAGCGCAACCGCTCAGGCTGAGAGGTCAAGATAATCAGATGGCGGGCCGCCTGGGCTTCGGACGTCTCCATAAACGCAGCGATACCGTTGGCATTGCCTGCGAGATAGCCAATACCGGATACTGTCACGTCGAGCTGGGCACGGCGGGCAAGTTGAACGCCCAGGCCACTGCCCTCAGGCAAAGTGCTCACAAGGCTCACGTTCGCCTCGCGCGCCTTGAGGTGCTCCAGGACCGGCGTGGCAATCTCTGCCATCTCGTCGGCGTACGCCGGCGTATACTCGACGGCAACGAGGACTTGGTCGCCCGGTTGGAGGCCCTCAAGGCCCTCCAAGAAGGCCGGGACCCCCGGCGCAACCTGTGAGGGGGTCGTCTGAATCAGCCGTACGCCCTCCGGGATGAGCCAAAAGGCCAGGAAAATACCGATCACGATAACGGCAGCGACGAGCAGACGGACAGAACGAGAACCCGCCGGACTACTTGGGCGACGGTGTGCTATGGGGCGCTCCCTACTCCGCGGCTGCTCCAACAGCTCCTGCCACAGCTTAGCCTGAGCTTCCACATCCTCGGAGATCTCTGCAAGGGTGCTGGGCTTGATGTCAGATGGCATATCAACCAGCGAGAGCGCAGGTAAGACCCCGGGCAACCCCTCCAGAGGTCCCTCGGGCTCCGCAGGTGTCACGAAGGCACCTCGCCGCCGAGGCGGCTCTCCCTCCTTACGCGGCTCGGGCCGCAATGCCTGGACCCAGTCGGGAATATCGGCGGGGGTCAGGCCACCCGCCTCAGCGGGCCTATCCTCTCCACGCAGGACGCCCTCAGCGTCTGGCGGCGCCAGTTCCTGCAACCACGCCGGCAGTTCCGCCCGAGCGAGGTCATCTGCTCCCGGCGCTTGAGGCTGAGAACGTCGCGTTGCTGAGAGATCGAGGTCCCGCACCCAGTCAGGCATAGGTTCATCACCCGCCGGAGTTTCCTCGCTGTCTTCTTCCTCATCGAGATCCGAGGCGCTTACATCAATCAAAGCAGGACCCGCTGACGCCTGATCGGGGCCACGGCCAGCATCGGCAAGATCCTCAAGCCAACTGGGGCCCTCAATCAATGCAGGGGGCGTTTCTTCATCGTCCTCGGGAACGACAGCTGCCCCCTCGTCAGCGGCAGCCTCCATCTCCAGGTCCGCCAACCAATCAGGCACAGCCTCATCATCATCGGGCTCAAATAAGGCTGCCTCCGCTGTGCCTTCATCCGCCTCTGGGGTTCCGGCCTCTAGCGCAGGGGTGCGCTCGGGAGAAGCGTCCGCTGTAGATGCGTCTTGCGAGAAAGGCGCTTCTGGCTCTACTGCTTCTTCCAGATCCTCGCCCGACAGCGCAATCAGCCATTCCGGCACGTCAGCGTCCAGACTGCCCGCCTCCTCCGGCTGAAGCTCTGGAAATTCATCTGGCGTATCGGGCTCTTCCCGCGCACCTAGATCAAATAAGCCTTCTTCCTCCGCGCTCGCATCGTCGACGTCGCCGACACTTTCGTCCTCGGCCGCGGCCAAAGACTGGGCTGCCGAAAGCCAATCCGGTAGCTCCGACTCAGAGAAGAGTAGGGACTCGGTTTCTGCCTCT
>CAZPJP010000017.1:19651-26512 GCA_964586915.1 uncultured Anaerolineales bacterium | reverse complement strand
GGAGGTTGCCTCCAAGGAGGTTGCCTCTGTTTCATCGTCCTCTGAGGATTCCGGGACATCAGGTAACCCTCCCGCGGCGTTGGTCAAGAGCCACTCAGGATACGCCGCCGCGCTGTCAGCGTCCTCGTCCTCGACAACGCTCTCGCGCTCCGAAGCCTCAACACCCTCGGAGAGATCCAGCAACCAGTCGGGCAGATCCTCCGATTCGTCTTCAATCTCTGAGCCCTGAGCTGTGCGGGTCGGGAGCGAAATGCCCTTCACAGCCGGCGCGCTACGGGACTCGTCCGGAGCTTCGTCGGACTCTGGAGGCAGCATCTCTTCTTCGCTAAGCAACCGAGCATTGCACCGATCGCAGAAGATATTGCCCACGGGATTTTGAGCACCGCACTTCGGACAACGGATCTTGGTCTGCGGCAGCGTAGCGCCGCAATGCTCGCAGATCCGATGGACGTCCTGGTTGAGGGTGCCGCACGAAGGACAACGAATCATGGCTTCTACCTAACCCCCACTCTGTGGACGATCAATGCCGAATATCACCCGTAACCCGGTGATGACGATACCGAGGACAACGCCAAGGAGGAGTCCTCGCATACCTCCCGTGACGGTCGCGTTCACAAACTGCATCGTGAGATCCAGCGCCTGAGGATAGACAATGGGAACGGTCGTCAGTAGCGTGATGAGGGCTACGATCAGAAAAAGACCGCTCTCCACGCTCCGCCGTGTTCGCAAGAGACGCATTCCTGCCAGCACAAGAGTCACGACGGTGACTGCCAGCAAAGCCGACTGCCCAGGGATCAGGATCATCTCAAACCAAGTCTGCACCATCGTGCCTTCCGGACCCTGAACGAGAACAATAACCAGACCCGCAACAGCAGAGAGCAGAAGGATCAAGCTCGCAACACGATGCTTCACCCGCTTCTGAAAAAGCCGGCCCAGGTGCACGCGAAGAAGATTCCCATACGCCAGAAGCAGCGCGAAAGCAGCCAGAACCGAAGCCCAGCCTACCAACGTCACACGGAGCGATGCAAGAGCGTCGATCGGGACTAGATATCCCAGCAGAACGAGGAGGCCTGCCAGAACGGCAACGACTGTGGGAATGAACCACCGGAACATCTTTATCCTCCGATTCCTAGCAGCGATGCACCAATTGCGGCGAGGATACCCGCGATGACCAGCCAGCGCAGCAAGTTCTCCGCCTGCAAACCAGCCCAGAACGTAGGTCGCCCTAAGATTTCAGCCCCGCCGGTGAAGAGCTCCTCTCCCATCACCAGATGTTGATCATCCAGATCGGGATAGAGAGCCGCCAAACCCAGCGCTGTGACCGCTCCGCCAAACATCGTGGTGCCCCGGTTGGTCGCCGCGTGAGTTAGGAGGTTGACTTCCTGGTCAAAAGCGCCCAGGCTGATGCTAGTGCCAAGAGCTTCATCAGAGGAGAGGGTCGCAGCCATCGCCGCGTACAAAATCGGAGTGGGTGCAACAAACCGCACGGACCCGGCTGCGTAGTTTCGGGCATTCCCCAATCGCGCGTAAGCGTCGCGAAGCCGGTTGTCAGCCAGGAGAAAAAGGGTTGCATCCCCAGTCGTGATGTACGGGGGTGTATCATATGCGGCAGAAAGCTCAAGCATACCGCTCAGAGCATGCAGCGCTGCGACGGAAACCATACCTTGCTCGCTGAGCAGACCACCACTCCCCAAAGCCACGTGAATCGCGGCCCCCTCCTCTGCCACGCGTCCGACCTCGCTCTCAAAGGCCTGGAAGACAGGGGTGACGTGTCGCTCTTGGGAATCGCGTCGTCGTTGAAGGGAAAAGACGACCAGGGAGACGATCCCCACAAAGACCAATCCCAGAGCGATCAGCTGGCTCGCCATGGTCATTCCCCTCCCCCAACGCCCTCAACGGGCATGTCCCTAAACGCGTAAGCCTCAAGCCTTCGCAGGGCCTCAGGGCTTTCCAGAGCCTCGGCAAGAGGCGCCACAGAGGGCTCGCCAAGGAACGGCGCAATCATCCACAGCAACTGTCCCCCTATGAAGCCCCAGACATGGAGCCCTTTCACCAGCAGTAAGGCAAGAGCGTGGAGTTCTCGGTCCCGGAGACCGTCGACCCAGCGTATCAGGATAGTTGGAACGCGAACGTCGTTGTCCACAGAGACCTCGTGTGCCTGATTGTCGTCCAGGAATCGAAATGCGGGTAGTCCGCACGTTGACCTTGCAGGATCGAACAGCTTTTTCAGTATAGCACGGTTTGAGAACCGTGTAAAGCAACCCGAATCCTAACTTTAGGGCTCGCTTTTCCCCGAGTTGGTTCGCGCTATACTACGGGCTACGCTTGTGGGAAACGGCTCTGGGAGACCCTTACGTGCGAGTCCTGATGGTGTCAAAGGCATGTATCGTCGGAGTGTATCAGAAGAAACTGGAGGAGATGGTCAGCGTCGCGCCTGACCTGTCTCTAACAGTCGTGGTCCCACCCTACTGGCGTGACGAGCGAGGAAAAACACGCCTCGAGCGCGAGCACACCGCCGGCTATCGGTTAAATGTCCAACCGCTGCTCTTCAACGGGGCCTTTCATCTCCACTTCTACCCCCGTCTGGGCCGGGTCATCGATCAGTTGGAGCCCGATATCGTGCACATCGACGAGGAGCCTTACAATCTGGCGACATACCACGCAAATAGACTAGCACGGCGCAGCGGCGCGAGGACACTGTGGTTCTCCTGGCAGAATCTGCAGCGCCGCTACCCGCCCCCCTTCTCCTGGTTCGAGCGCTACAATCTGCGTCACATCGACTGGGCAGTGGCGGGAAGCCGGACGGCTGCCAAGGTATGGCGCCGCAAAGGTTACCGCGGTCCGATTGACGTGATCCCGCAGTTCGGCGTGGATCCCATCACCTTCTCTCCTCCGCCCCAACCCCGACGTGAGGGACCAGTGCACATCGCGTACGTCGGCCGCCTGGTCCCGGAAAAGGGCGTCGATCTACTCTTAAGCGCCCTGTCGGACATGGACAACGGCTGGCGCGCGACGCTGCTGGGCAGCGGTCCAGCCGAAGAACGGCTGCGTAACCAAGCAGCGAACTTGGGTCTCACCGACCGCGTGTCATTCCGCTCCTGGCTGCCCTCAGCTCAGATGCCCGATTTCTACCGTGAGATCGACATTCTGGTTCTTCCCTCCCGTGCACGTCCCAACTGGACCGAGCAGTTCGGGCGCGTTCTTATCGAGGCAATGGCGAGCGAGGTGGTGGTGGTTGGCTCCGATGTAGGGGAGATCCCGCATGTGATTCAGGATGCGGGCCGCCTCTTTGCGGAAGGCGACATCTCCGAACTCCGCACAGTGCTGACAGATCTGGTGCGGTCCCCCACCCTGCGTCAAAGCCTGGGCTCCCAGGGGCGCAGACGCGTGCTGGATCGCTATACCCAACGGCAGGTTGCTAAGGACACCGTATCTGTCTATCGGAAGATGATAGCATGAACACCGTGCGCAGCTGCCTCTCGTGGATACTGGCGCGTTTTCATTATCTCCGCGCGGTGAGCCACCGTCATTTTGGGAACAAGTACAGTCTGAAGGCCGAGTACGAGATGGCAATCGATGCCTTTACGCGGGCCATCGGATGCCGTCCAGGCTTCGCCCGTGCCTATATGGAGCGGGGCATTCTCTACTGGCGCGAGATGGACCATCCTCGCCGCGCCGTTCTCGATCTCACGATGGCCTATGAACTGGACCCAACGCTGATTGAAGCTCGATTTAACCGCGGAATCGCCCATCAGCAACTGCGAGAATATGCGCGAGCGGTCAGCGATTTCCGGGCCTATCTCAGAGACGGCGAACATCCTTATTGGCGGGAATACGCGGAAAACATGATCCAGGAGCTAGACGAATGGGTTTCTCTCACCAGCGATGGCGCATCCTGATCCTGGGCGTCATCAGCGCCCTCACGGCTGCCTGCACACCGGTCCTGACACCTCAGGCCCCCTCGATTCCATCACGGTCCCCCGATGTCTCTCTCCTTGAGGCCCCGGAGACCGTCTGCAGCGCTGCGACCCAGCTCAGGCTTTACGTGCAGTCCTCAGACAATTTCCCGGCAGAGGCCTCAGGGGAATGGGAGCTCCGTGATGCGGGCTATCGGGCGCTGCACAAGGGCACGTGGGCTGTCCGAGATGGCACCCTCCTGATCCCGTTTCCTAACGGCGGACCTCTACCCACCGGCTCCTACACAGTAAGCCTCCAGTGGAACGACCTCGATCTGTTAGAGCATACCTTCGCTGTTGGGCCACGCGATCCCGTCATTGACTACCTGACCATCAGCCTCACACCGGGAACGGCGTCGCCTTCCCGGGTGCCCGTGGGAAGCCGTATCTTCTACGTCAACTACGCGTACAGCGGCGGATGTCGCGGGACGCCGTACTGGATTGTCGTCCGGGACAGCGCCGGAGAGACACTATGCAGCCAGAATGACATCCTGGCCACGATGAGCGGGGAAGGGTCACTGGCCTGCTATTATGATGACGACAGAACGTTTGTCGAAGGCGAGTACGAGGCAGAGATGACGCTGACGGAGGACATATCGGAAGTGGTATCCTTCAGCATCGTACCCGAGGCATCCACGGCCTCGCCCACGCCACTCCCCTCCCCGTCGCCCACCTCGCCCTCCCCGGTGACCTGCAGCGATCCGTTTGTGGCTGCCGGCATCACCCCAGAAGGAGAGCCTTTTTTGCCTTTGGAAATCTTCGACTGGTATACTGAGGTCGTCTACGTCGGGAGCTGGTGTCAGAATCTGCGAGCCGGCACAGCGTGGCGGAGTAGCTGGTATCGTGAGGGTGCCTTGGTGCGACAGGGAGCCGGCACCAGGAACGGGCCCAGCGAGGCTTTAGTGTGGGACAGCCTAACCGGGGTGCCCGAGAACCCTTTTCTGCCTCCAGGGACCTACACCGTCACGCTGGAGATCGACGACCTCCAAGGGCGGGCAATCTTTGAGGTCTTCGCGTACGAGTCAGCGAGCCCCAGTGAGTGAACGCTGTGAGTAAACGCTCCGCAGATCGCGCTTCCAGAGAAACCAAGGGCCCGCACCGGTTGGCAACCAAGGCTCAGTAACCAGTGAGCAAGCCCCGATCCGGCGCGTCGGTCAGCACAGCGCCCAAGAGACGAACCCGGAAACGTTCCAGAAGCTCCTTAGACTGCTCAATGCGGTCCCGGCGGGTGTGACCGGCGCGCACCACCAACAGGAGTCCATCGGTCTGCGCGGCGAGCACCGACGCATCGACGGCCACCGTCACAGGTGGCGCCTGGAGGATCACGACGTCAACCCGCTCCTTCAGCTTCACCAATAGGCCACCCATCTTGTTGGAGCCAAGAATATCGGCGGGATTCGGTGGGAGCGCGCCGCTTGGAAAAAGGAAGAGTCCAGACACTGAGGTCTCGGCAAGGGGAATCTCCTGGCCTTCGGTTTGACCTACCATAAGCGTTGTGATGCCGGGTTCCTGAGGCACGTCGAAGAGATCGTGGAGACGGGGGCGCCTAAGATCGGCATCGACGAGACAGATCCGTTGTCCGGCCTGCGCCATCACGACAGCAAGGTTTGCCGCGACATTACATTCCATACCCGGAGGTGCCGGAGAGGAAACGACAAAGGTGCCGAGCTCGTGGTCGAGACTCGTGAACGCCAGGTTCATCCGCAGCGCGCGATAGGCCTCGGCTGCCGGGCTTTGAGGGGTGACCAGAGTTACAAGGCTATTGTCCATGTATCACTCCTTACCGCGAGCCGGACGGTCGCTGCACCGGCGGGATCATCCCGATCAACGTCAATCCAGTCTCAGCTTCCAACTTCTTGGGGTTGTGGATAATGCCTGCGTCGAGCCACTCCAACACCATCACAACGACGACGCCCAAAACGGCGCCCAACATGCCTCCAGCTAACAGATTAATCTTCGTCTTGGGCCGCAGCAGCCGGTAGGAAGCCAGATCGATGACCTCGGCGAAGACGCGATCCTCCTTGTCCTGAAGTGCGTTCTGCTCATCGCGCCACTGCACCAGAAGTTGAGCCCAGGCGTTGGCGATATCGTTTGCCAGTTCACCATCTGGGTTATCGACGTCAATCTTGACAACCATAATGGAGTCATCCGCTACAATCGTCACATTGTCCTTGAGAGCACCGGGTTCCATAAAGAGGCCAAGCTCCTGTATAACCCGGCTCGCACGCGCCTCGGACCACATCACGTTGGCGTAGGAGCGCAGCAGCTGCTTGGCGGATTGGGTCAGGCTCAAGTCCGGGCGGGCGAGCTGAATCGAGACCTCAATGCTCGAGCGGTAGATGGGCGTCCGCAGCTTGCTGAAGGCGAAAGCGCTGGCAGCCGTGACGACCACAGCCAAAATGATAATCCAACCACGGCGTCTAAGGACGTCAACATAGTCCTGGATATTCACACAGACCTCCCATAGACGTTAAGTACATAAGACCTCTCGTTGCCCCTCATCGACCGCGCAATCGATAGCGAATCTCGCGACAATGAGGACACTCGTACCCAATATAGTCACGGCCACAGGTCCGGCACGTGCGCTTCTCAAGAGCCCGGCCCTCGTCCATAGACAACACGATCATCGTGACCTCTTCGCCGTCGTTTCGCGCTACCCACTCCTCAAGCGTCGTCTGACCAATCATCCAGACACCGCTCTCCGGATCTCGGTGCAAAACCCCTTGGACAAACCGGCCGTCCAAGTGTGCTGCCGCCTGGGTCAGTTCCCGAATGCTAGCTTTCCGATAAGCGGGCATCAGTCTCCCTTCTGGAGCGTCCCATCCGATATCTCCAATCCGCTAAGCGCACAGCGCTCCCACGTGCCATCTCCAGCCAGCTAAGTGGCGCACGGGTTTTGGGGCAG